>JBGTDM010000323.1:0-7804 GCA_041748315.1 Pirellulaceae bacterium | reverse complement strand
GCCGGTTGGAGCGTTTCCACGGCCGGGGTCTGTCGCGAGCCCGTACCGAAACCGGCTTGCTCGTCCTGGCCCAAAGTCTTCAACTCCTCGACCGCATTCAACGCACCGCCACAAACCCCGGTAAAAACACGACTTAAAAACCGCACGACCTCTCCGGTGGTGTGGGGAGGACAGTCAGCAATGACCGTCCTTACCCGATTTCGTGGGCTGGGGCGCTGCCACAAGTTCGCCGCCCGACGACCAGCCAGTTGACGGTCATCCTACCCCACCACGGCAGTGGTGGAAAGCATTTTTACCCTTCCCACCCCGGAATCCGATCCGGGCAAGCCGTTGCCCTGACGACTCTGTTTCGCGGCAGGAGCCGCACGTTTTTTACACTTGCGTCGCCTCTGCCCTGAAGGGGCCCCACATATCAGCCCAGGGCAAGGCGAAGCGAGTTGTACGAACGTCGCCGCCGCCCTGGGTTGCGTATCACGGCCGCGAATTAGCCCTGAAAGGGCGAGACGATCCACGCTTCGGTTTGTGCCGCCCTTTCAGGGCTTGGGGAACAATGGCCACTACCACCCGGGGCGGCGCTGCGCTGCGCTCTGCCCCGGGCTGATGTGTTTCGGCCCCTTCGGCGCGACCCACCGCGCCATTCAACTTCATCACAATCATGATCGTCCGGTGAATTTTTCCCGTCCCCTTCGCGCCGACCGACCGCGCCCCGGAAAATCCCGATCGACGCTGTGATCCTTCCCGCCCGTCGAATGGTTTTCGTTTGCGACGCCTCTGCCCTGAAGGGGCCCGACATATCAGCCCAGGGCAAGGCGAAGCGAGTTGTACGAGCACCGCTGCCGCCCTGGGTAGCGTATCACGTCGGCGAATAAAGCCCTGAAAGGGCGAGACAATCCATGCATCGGTTTGTGTCGCCCTTTCAGGGCTTGGGGAACAATTGCCACTACCACCCGGGGCTGCGCTGCGCTCTGCTCCGGGCTGATGTGTTTCGGCCCCTTCGGCGCGACCCACCGCGCCATTCAACTTCATCACAATCATGATCGTCCAGTGAATTTTTCCCGTCCCCTTCGGCGCGATCCACCGCGCGCCCCTGAAGTTCCTGGACGACGACGTCATCCTTCCCATCGCATTCTCGGCGATGGAGAACGCGATCAAGGACAGATCCAATCGAAGCCAGCGACGCCGGGGCGGGAAAGACTGGACAACAAGGTTTTGTGCGGTCCGCTTGATTTGCCGACGAACCGAATCCACTTGCCGCGCTGGCAGCTACCCGCGCGCTCGATGGGACGGCTCGCTTGCCACGTGCAACCCAAGACCCTTGACACTGCGAGCCTAAAGCGATCGCTTTGTTATCCCGCAATACGCTTGGCTCTGACCATGCGCACCACTTTAAACCCAGCCCAAAAAAACAGGTAAACAACCCAACCAATTGGAAGTAAATAACTCCCGATCTTGTCAAACTCCGTCTTTTTGTTCTCGATGTTTGGCATTGATACATCGAAATCCGGGTTTTCTTCTTCTTCAACGATCTTGATTCGTGGCGTAACCATCCTAATCAATCCGTCATCGGATTCGCCAACACGGCTACGACTTGCATTTGAATAGTACGGAATCTTGGAAAGGAAAGGCACGGGAGGTTCCGAATAAAACAAGTACCGAACGTACGCATTTATTTCGGGGATGAGATAGACGTGCGCTGTTGGAATCATCAGGGCGATAAACGCTGTGATGAACAACAGTGATTTGATGGTAAATCGAAATCTTCGTTTTTTCAGAGACATCCATACCTTCGTTCAAATCAAGCGGGATAACGGCGGCCATAACGCAGTCGCCGAGATTGATTGTGATGTAATTAAAGGCGCGACCGGCGACTTGGGTTCATGGCTTGGTTCGCCCGCTTTCACCGCGTGCCGCGAGTTGCAATAGAGCCGAAGCCGCATCGGAATCTACCATCGATCGGCGGGCATGTTCCAGTATTGCATCGACCGACTGGTCTTCGATTATACCGGGAATTTGTTGGACCAAATGTTCGGGCGAGCCATCATCCAGAAGAAAGAATACGTTACCGTCCGTTCGCCGGAACTCACGAGATCCGAAAACGACGGTCTCGTCCGCGCGATTCCAAGCGACGTTGTAATTGAATGATCCATCTGCACCATGATTTTCGCGGCGGATGGATGTTACGTACGTCCCACTGCCGCTCTCGTTCGCGGACGAAGACGATTGGAATCCCGGGCTAAACGCTATCACCGCAAGCAAGAGGTGATCATTGCCCATATCTTCATGCGCGTTTCGAGACCCACTAACCAGCACAATCTGAGAACACTCCGGCGACAACGCGACAGATCCATGCGACGACACCACGTACAGTCCGCGCTGAATGTCGCCACATCCAGTCGCGAAGAGTGTGAAGCCGCAGAGTATTAAGCGCCAAGAAGTCATGGGAGGGCGAACGATTGCGATCACCGGGCCGCCGGAGTGCGTTCTTCATTGGAAAACCGGGCGATCGGCGGCTCCGCGTGGATCGCATTGTTATCCGCCGACCGTATGATTTGCACAAGCTATTTGTCGCTGGGCGGTATTGATCCCAAGGTCGGTACTAATTGCATTTCGCAAATTGGACAAGTACCGGGTTTTTTCAGCCTTTGTTCTTCGCACATCGGGCATGCGTAGATCGTTGTTTTATCATCCAATGGAATAATCTTAAGCTCCGTGTTGTCGTTTAAATTCCATTCTCGCCAAGTATACTGTGCCACGGACTCATTTGCGTTTACTGGAAACTCCTCGCCAACCTCAAGAATGGCAAATCCTGTTGTCGGGTCAAAACTGTGCAGCGATGTAACCCACCGCCGGTTGGAACCACCGCGCTGAAAGTCCGCTTTGGTAATAGTCAGGTGGTCTATCCACACACCGTCGTTAAGCCGCTGCCAAACGAGGGAGTGAAAATCGAAAAACTTTGCATTGGGCCTCGTCTTGCTAGCGAGGTCAACCAATTCCACTTTATTGTGATTTAGACGATCGGTGCCGCTAGTGGAAGTGATCGCTTTAACGATGCGAACGTGTTCGTCACGGCCTTTTCTATCATGCTCAGCGCCGTCGCGATCATGTTCGTGACGGTGATCGATCTGGGAACCAGATGTTGAATCGACCGTCCCAGCATCATCGGAGCAACCAGTCAACATGGTCGCCAATGAGACGGCCAAGGCCACTGGGAATCTGTGAATAAGGTTCATAATAAAAGTGTTCGTTCTGAGTCGGATAACTTTTTATTACACTCGATTAACGAGTTGTAACTTGATAATTAAGGGACTTTCCCTCGTTTAAAGTGTAAGTATATTTTATTTCGCAGGCAACCAGCGATTTTCCTGGAAAAACTTGCCGAGCGCGGATATTCCTATATTAACTCGCTTTTAGGCGTGCGGCGTACGACTTTCCAGACAAACGCGGCGGTTCGGCCGACGGGGCGGATGGAAAGTGACCGGCTCAGAGCCGTTCGGACAGTTCGGAACAGGCTTGAAGCGGGTCGTACATGCCGGCTGACAGGTGACAGGCTGAAAGCCTGTCGTACTTGCGCGGCCCGGCTGAACGCGGGTCGTGCGCGTTGGGAAACTCATCGTTTTGCTCTTTCTCCAGGTTTTTTATGCTCGCCAAATTCAAGCAACTTGTGCAAGAATCTCAGTTTCCCAAGGCCAGCCAAACGTGGTTTCCTAAGCAGCTTCAGCAGTTTTGCTCGTTTACCTCGCAGAATCCAGAATCCCCGCTGGATTGCTCGCGGCCAAGCGTTAGAGAACGCGCCGCGAAATTGAACAACTGATGTTTTCGCAGCGACAAGGCCGATGTGCATTCCCATTCGTTGTCTCACCCAGCGTTAAGGAGCCGAACCTCAGCGATAACCCGGCGACGGGAGAAGGGTATCCAATGAAAGAAACGCAACCACCGTCGCTTATCGTAAACGCACCCTTAAAATTGGTTGGCCGAAGCGGGAGCCGGTACGGAGCTCAGAGCGACGGCCAACTGCCAGTTTTCGGTGCGGGCGAAAACGCTTCACCAACTATTCTAAATTGCAGCTTGTCGACGCCGACAAGCAATGACTTCGAACCCATCACTGACGAATTTTCGCCGCCGCCTGCAACCCAAGACCCTTGACAGCGACAGCCTAAAGCGATCGCTTGGTTCGGCCATTTCACGGCAGAAGATTTCGTATTCGGGCCAAGATGGACTTGCTTTCCTGCACAGGAACGATACGGCGGCGCTCTCGTTTTGGATCGTGAGGCCAGCATGCAACGTGGCACATGCTCATGCCGATTCGGCCGTCTTGGGCCATTGCGATTGCGATCCCACAAGTATATTTGTCAGCGCCGTCAGGATATCGACCATCCAAAAAAAATGAAAGACGCCCCTCGATGGCATCCAAGTCGAATTTTTCGAGCTTCTCGGTAACGATTGTAGAGTCAGTGAGCTCACAGCTATAGATCCGAATCAACCGTCCAGGAATGATCCTAAAACTCATTCGAGGTCGATTGTCGCGTCGAGAAGTAGCGCAAAGCATGCCCATACCCCAATAGCCCCCAATATCGTTGTTGCGCGAGCAAAGGTATTCGCATAGCGAACGGGCAAGCGAATTCATCTGGCGTCGTTTCATACTTGCATGGACGAACAAATAGTAAACGGATTTATTGCGGCCGAAAGCGTTGGCCTAAATCGAGCGAGTTGCGGTCTAAACCGGTTATACGCTCGAGTGGTTTTTCGGCATCCTATATCGGGAATAGGGCAATGTCAAGGATTTTCGTCGAGCGGCCAGGCGACTGGGGGACGGGTGTGGGGGCGAGGCGCGACATAGGCGGACGGCAAACCGAGCCAAGCGGTAGACAAACGCCGATTCTTTTCCACCTAAACCGTTTAGAACGCCGGAATTCCGTCTAAACACTTGACGGCGGGACGGGATGGTTTACAAAGATTCACCTATCAAGGTTCAGAAACCGCGAGCTCACCGGAGAACCCGAGATTTCGGCCGGCAACGATTCGGCGCGCCGACAATTTGTTGTATGTAACGACCCTGAAACGGGTTATCCAGAGTTAACCCCATCAAAAAACCCTCGAAAAAATGAGGGCTTGATCGGGGAGATAGCGGTGAGAGGACTCGAACCTCCACGGGAGTAATCCCACTTGATTTTGAATCAAGCGCGTCTGCCAATTCCGCCACACCGCCATACCAAGTAAAAAATGCCAGCCACCTGTCAAGGTAACAAAAATCTAAGTTAACTCGACGATTGGACTGGACTAAGATTCTAACCCTAGACAGCAGTTTACGACAAGTACCTCGATCTACCAATCCAAGATTATCGGTGATCACGATACCTCTGAAGTCTGCTCGTCGCCTCTTCCAATTCCAAGGGATTTTAAACGCACGGCAAAAAAACCTGCCGTTAACATTCTGATTTTCTAAAATGTTTCGCCGTGGAAAGGTCATCGTTGCAAACGTGTCGCTAAACGACGTTGCATGTCTTGGAATGCCCATTGACCGCTGGCCGCGACGACATCGGTCGTCTTCCGCCTCCCAAGTACCTCCACGTGTTACCAGGTTCATCAACATCGTTTCACATGGCAACCAGCGCTAGACACGCAATGACTGCAATAATGGGAGACGCTGAATCGACCGGGCAGCCATCCAACTTGTAATCAAACCAACTAAACCGATGACAATTACGATTCCCAATAGTTCGCGCCATGGAAGTTCAGCCCTCCCCAAAAACATAAACGGAACCGTCGCGAACATGGCGGCAATCGCACCAATCAATAACCCGGAAACCAATAGCAATACATTCTCGAGCAATACCAAAAGCCTCAGTCGCGTATTTGAAAAACCAACCGCACGCATCACTGCTAATTCCTTGCGACGCTCAAAAATGCTCCGCGCCTGGACGGCTGCCAGACCAAATGTACCCAATAACAGTCCCAACGCACCTAAACTCTGAAAGGTGCTCAAATAGGTATTTTGTACCGCCAGGAACCCCGCAAGCATTTCATCCGCCGAACGAGCCTCAAACCCCTGGTCGCTTAAGCCTGTCGACAGCCGATTGATGACACTCGATGAGTTCGCCATTGCGGCGTCCGTATTGCCAATGTTTGGATGGCCACTTGCCGAATCCATTGGTTGATCGTTCTTGATAAAAAAGTACCGATAGCCACTAATGTCCGAAAAGAGTCTGACAAAATCCTGTTCACTGACCAGCAAACTTCCCTGCAACAATGTGTTATCCAATAAACCAACGAGTTTGAACGTCACCTCTTCTCCCGAGTCAAACTTAATCGAAAATGTCTGACCGGGAACGTAAATTTTTAGACTATACCACGCTGTATTCTTATCGATGACGACCGAAACCGGTTCATCCGTCTTCGCACGTTCGCGGTCGAGTACTGGGCTCAGTACGTGCCAGGGATTCGACTGCGACTCAGGTGTTTCCCCGAGATGAGTGAACCACGCGAACGAGAGGTCTGCCTCATCAAAGTGTTGAATGAATTCGGGAGTGACTCCCAAAACTCGAGGTTGAGTCGATTGAAAGAGATTATTACAACTGGCGTCTTCTCCAGATTTGAAGCGGAGTCGCAACACGGTCGCATCCCCGGCAAGGCGTTTGATCTCGTCGAAAACTGGCTGGTTCGTCTGGGCGACAAAATCAAATCCCGCAGTCCCCTCGTTGGTTGGGGAGAGCCGAAAAGCACTGATTGCCAGAATCATGAAGGTTGCGACCGCGACCAATCCTATCGTCAGTGTACTTCGCAAAGGATGGCGTCGGGCATTCGAAACAGCCAAACTGCCGAGGCTGCGGTTGGTTACCATCGTTGAACTGACCCGCCCCGACAAAAACCGCCATACCAGCAATAGAATTGCAACCAACATCAGAAATCCAACGGACATGAAAGCAATGGCTTGATTTTCACCAGCCAGGCGCGTTGCCACAACGGAGATGACAATCGCCGTCAAAATCAAACCCACTGCAATGAAACGAAGCCAACCCCAGCGGCCAACTCGGGTCGCGGCGTGACTCCCCACACCTAACAGAAGATGTTTTGCAGGTTGCCTGACTGTACGGCGGATCGTCTGGAAAATCGTACCGATGCAAACAACGATTCCCAGCAAGATGCCAACGGGAATCACCCACCAACTCAAATGCATTTGCAAAAAAGGTGTCACAATCGCGCCCAGCCACCACGTCTTCAATCCCAGTAGAATTAACCAGGCATAGACCACTCCAAAAATCGCACCAGCAACTGCTCCGAATAAACAGACTCCCGATGACTCCATCAACCAGATTCGGCTGACGACTTGACTGGTAAATCCTGTTGCCTGAAGCAATCCAATTTCACTGTTTCGCTGCTCGATTCCCAATTTGAAAAGTAGCGAAACCAGGATTAACGCCGACCCTATCACAAACATGCTCAGCATCAAAAATAACACATCGAACGGGGTCGCTCCGCCAGAAGCTTGCAAACCCTGTTGCTTGATCGGAACAACTTGTATCCCACCTAGGTGACCGTCGAGTTTGAATTGATCCAGCAATTTGTTTGCGATTTCGTCTGATGTCAGACTTTCGAAAGCCAACAGACGAAACGATGTCGTTCCGCCGAAACGACTGCGCCATAGCTTGGATCCCGCTGATCGCGATAGATACGCCTTCGGAGTCGTACGATAATAGGCCCAATAGTCATCATCCTGCGAGCGAATTTTGTCGGCGGTCTCAAATGGAAGATCCCACGCCTCGATCGACGCTGCGTCGGTCAAGCCGGGTACCTCGGGAGTCAAATC
>JBGTDM010000322.1:0-6281 GCA_041748315.1 Pirellulaceae bacterium | reverse complement strand
TATATCAGCGTGTCAAGCACCAGCGAATTCTCGTCGCGCCGAGTTGTGAGTCGAGGTTTTTTGGGGGTCAGCCTAAGCGACTTTGAACAGGGGGGTGTGATCCTGGAAAGTGTTGACGAAGGCGCCGCTCGTCGAGCTGGTTTAAAACCTGGAGATGTTATTGTACGTATCGACGAACAATTAATCGCGAATCGACCGGACATTCTGAGTTACTTGTCTGTGTTAGATCCCAACACAATCGTCACGGCGACGGTAAAACGGGAAGCTGACGAGTTTGAAACGGAAATCGTTCTAGGATCACCTCCGGATTCATCACGTCATGCTGCGGATATGATGTCAAAGAGTTTGCGTCGCGACGGGTTTTCCCAGGTTTTTTGTCATGATGCTGATCTCCCTCCGGAAGCTTGTGGTGGTCCGATCTTTGATTTGGACGGGAACTTTTTTGGGCTGAATATTGCCCGCCATAGTCGAGTGCGCTGCTTCGCCCTTTCTCCTCAAGTCCTCGAACAGTTTATCGAGCCGTACACAAAATAGTTGCGAACTGGTTCGCTTCGCGGTTTACCGTAGGTTGCTCTGAGGTTGACGACCGATTTTAATGACATCATCGCCGCCTCGGACTCGTATTGACATGGGAATCTGAACATGAAAATTCGTTTTCTGCTTTTCGCGATCGCTTTCATCGTCTTGGGAGTTACGGCCGTATTTTCTGGAATGCACTTTGGAAATTCGAGCGAATTCGGTTCGAATACAATCAATGCCCCAGGGTTGTCGGTCACCGATCGACAGGATTTGGATCAACGACTCCGAGATTTAGGCGTGGACCTGCCATCCCCCTCGCCGTCGCTGGCGATCTACAAGCGTGTGGTCATTGTGGGTAATATCGCATATGTTTCTGGGCATATTCCGTTGGACGAATCGGGTACGATCCTTGCCGGGAAACTGGGAGACAACGTCGAAGTCGAACAAGGAAGAGCCGCTGCAAGACGATGCGCCATCGGAGTCTTGGCCTCGCTTAAACAGGAATTGGGATCGCTGAACAAAATCAAACGACTCATCAAGACGAATGGCATGGTCAATTGCACTTCGGATTTCGTCCAGCAGCCAGAAGTGATCAACGGGTTTAGTCAGCTCTTGGTTGATTTGCTCGGTGATGAGTCCGGCATGGGTGCGCGCGCCGCCGTGGGCATGGTCTCGTTACCGAGAGGGGCGATTTGCGAAGTCGATGCGATCTTCGAACTCCATGATTAGCTGTGAAGGAGCCCACGGCACAAGGCTCGACAGAAGCAGACAAACGGCTACTCCAAATACGTCGCGCTGGCGGGCAAGATGGGTTGCCTGCCAACCGTTCCTAAGCGTCCTCGGGGCAAAAATCGTGGCTCGATCCCGAAAATGAAGCCGACGTTGTTGCGGCTTGAGTTGACGTTAAATCCGAAGCGAAGTAGAAACGACTCGCCCACACGAATGAAGTTCAAGCTTTGCCCGATGTTACCGGCTGCGCCGAAGTCAATCGACGATCCACCGCGAACGATCCACTTATCACTCATGCGATAAGTCAAATTCGTGGTCAAGATGTTGCTGCTTATCGGACCCTCAATCGAACGCACACCAACAAACAGGTCTCCGTTGCCAGGTCGAGTCGCAAAAAACCCTAAACTTGTCGTTCGTAATCCTTGACCAAACAAATCAAAGTACCCATCTGATACGACGCTCAATCGGTCCCCGACATGCCAAGCGAAATCATAATTCAACATCCCGAAATCTGAACCGAAATTGTCGCGATTTGCATTGGGAAAATACGAGCCCTCGATATCGAATTCTATCCAATCGACAATTCTCGCCTCGCCAGGCAAACCACGTTTGGTCTGTAATCGGTTTCTCATGCCTAGTTTGACGATCGCTAAATCGTCGACCATTTCGGCACTTGGCGAACTGACGTTACTTTGTAACGCCGATCGAATTGCATAGAAGCGCTCATCATACTTTGGAGGTAATGCACCGCCATATAGGTTGGTGACAAATCGACGCTGAAACGCCTCCTGGGAATCATCATTGAGCGGATCGTAAAGCGGAAGCAAGCCGAGGTCCCGGTTTGAGTCAGCAAATAGCAGTTCGCTATCAAAGGTGACTTTGTGGGCCAAACCATTTAGGTTAAATAGGACACTGTGAATTGTCGGATCGACACGCCACATTGGCAGGCTCGTGCGGACGCCAGTTTGTCCGAACAACCGGGTCAAATCATTGCCGGTCAAATCTTCCCCCCAATGAGTAATGTCCCCCAGAACATAGGGAGTAACTCGAACAGCGCCTACCTGAATTGGCAAATCAAGTTCCTGCCTCGTTCCAAGGCGTACTCCCTCAGCTTCCGCAGACTCCCAATCCAACAAAGTAAACTGAGCCAGATCGATCGGGTTAATTGGCGTCTCCGCGACTTTGAATTGTCCGTATCCGATATGACTGTGTGCATGCCATATCAAATTCGTCCCAAATACCGATTGCCCAATGATGTGGTGGTCAAATCGCGGAAGCCAATTGGTCTGTGTGAAAAAATCGTTGATTCGCGCACTGGCACTGAGCTGAAACGACTGATTGTCAATATTCCTCAGCAGGGTTATCCCGGTATCGTAGTCCTTTGCCGTATCCCAATCTCGCTCGAAGTACTGTTCAAGAAAATTCCTGTCTGACAGATATCCCAGCTCGGCTTGGAGACGATACCCTGGCGAGAACAGGTGTTGGTGGTTCCACAGAATGCGACCTCGAAAGTCCTCTTCGAGCGGAACTTTCCGGCGGCCTCGACCCAAATTGTCCAAGCCCGAATCATTGACAAACCATGTCAACAATCGCCCCTCAACATATCCGGGAATTCCAAAAAATGAATCCCATTGATACGTGTATTCGCTTCCAATGACCGGACCCCGTTCCTGCAGATAGCCGATATCACCAATCCAACTGGTGTTCCTTGGTTCACGAATTCCCAGCACTTGAAACAAATCGAGGCCGACGATGAACTGGTTTCCGAAAACTCGGTCGTTACCCAACCTGATCCGTTTAATATAGTAGACTGGATTATTCAAGCTGGTGCGAATCACAGGCCAATAAAATACGGGGAGCCCGCCAACGTAAACTCGGTTGTTTCGACTTTCGACGAAATACTCGTCCTCGGTCTGCAATTGACCGGTCGCCGGATCGATTTGATTCGCTCCGAATAAGCCACTCGAAGCAAATCGCTCTGTCCGACTAATGTCGAGGTGTTGCGACTGCAGCCAATACCTGGGAACTCCTAATCGACTGCTCGTTAATGCAGCACCGTAGGCCTGAAAATTGTTGTCTCCATTTTGCTGAATGACTTCCGCTTTAAGGCGAGCAAGCCCACGGTAGTTTTCAACCGGCGTTAGCATCTCGACATCCAGAATGGTGCCTACTCGATTGGTTGCGTCATAAAACATTCGTTCAGCAAACACAATTCGTTTGCCCATCACAAACTCGACATTCCCCTCCAAATAGATCTCCCATTTCGCCGTTTCACCTGCCGCAGCCACACCGCTCAATTGGTTCGTCCAGGCCACCACACTGTCGGCCTCGATAACAATCTGTGAAGTGCTGGGTTGCCCAAATCCCTCGATCTGGCGAATTTCGTCACTATCGATTAAGACTCGAACTCCCCCCGTTGCTGTAATGATCGTTTCGCCGGGAATGCCGCTCGGTTGTGCACGAACTCCCGAAGTTGCTGTCGACTGGCGCGGAGTAATGCGGACTCGAGTACTTTCAATTGGACCGCGTTCACCGGTTGCTTGATAGGTCGTATATGGTTGTTGCATCACCGACTCTTGAAATGATGCACTACCAAATGTCTGATGACCTTCGAGTGGACGAAACTCGTCACTGGGATAGGACGGCAGAGTTGGAGACGGAGCTTGCTGCGGTATCGGTGGCTGAACAACCATTTGCCCTGTCTGCGGTGAAACCAGTATCGGCTGGTTCATGAACGAATCCGCATCTTGGGCAAACTGGGTGTTGCGGATGAAATCCGACTCGGCTTGCAGCTGAGCGTGCTCGTTTTGCCAGGCATGCTGTGCTCGACTCCAAACCTCCCCAGCGTTTTCGATCGAGATCTCTTCCACAGCTTGGTTCACATGGATGTCTGAAACCGTAAACAACCTCCCAAACCAGATTTCATCAGCGACTTTACCAAGCAATCTCTCGTCTAGGACGGCATCGGTTGCCGAATTTTCAACCACCCGCAATTGCTTCTGCTCGACGGAAACCGCCCCCTCAAGATAGACGATCACCTTCTTCGTACTGGCTTGCGGGTCAAACTCCCTGTCAAGCCAAACAACAGCCTGGCTCGCGGTCAGTGTACGATTTCCCTGAGACAAAGCGACTTGATCAGTGCACTGTAATACTTCGTATTGACCCTGTGACCAGCGCTCGATTTGCCCGGCTGAAATATGTATCGAGCTTTCAACAGCCGGCGCCGGCAAATTAATTTTCGGAACCTGAATCGGGACGACTTGACCCGAACGCGATTCGCTCCACACTTGAGCAGTTAGTCGTGTCCCCTGACCCCCAAGAAAACAACAGGACAGTAACCACCAGCCAAAGACCACAACGTATTGGCGCTTACGCAGGCAAAGCGCAGGGGGACTCCGGCGTTCACGAACTGCGAGCGTAAATAGCTGCATCTGCGTTTGCAACATTTGCTATGCGAAAAACTAAAGGAAATTGGCGGCAGAGTATAGAAAGGCCTAAAGTTACAGGCAAGCACAAACCAACCGATCCAGCCACAAAAAATGCTATCAAAATGAGATTCAGGACATGCAATGTGTGTTGTAACGGGACCCAGAGTCCGTGTTGACCTTGGTTCGCGACGCGCGCGTCGTCAAATTTCCTGTTTTTGTCACCGACTGTGAGTTGCAAAGCAAATTGCCTACATACAGGTACAACGGCCGGGAGTAGGTGGCGTTAAAGGGATGGGATCGGCGAAGGTTTGGATTATGCCGCGAGCCTGAAAGGGATGGGGAGGAGAAAAACTTCGTTTTCCAAAAGGCTCCACGCGCCATTCCACGCGGTGTATCGAGTAAAGAACACCCGGAAGGAGTAGGCAAACGTTACCGGGATAATCGACAAGACAATTGGAACAACGATCCACCGAGGTCGTGCTTTCGTTCTCGAAGCCCCCTTACCATGGATCTTAGGCGGAAGAATTATCGGTGAGACATCGCCTCAACCGAAACGAGAAACCCATGATCGTTGGGCAGACTTGAACGACCCACAGCCGATCGAGAACATTCACGCGACCATTCTTCAAGCATTGGGGATTGACTTCAACAAGGAGTTTTCAACTGGAAGCGGCCGACCCATTCGAATGAGCGAAGGAAAAGTCATTTCAGGCTTGTTCGATGTTTAGGCCGCTCGCCGGTGGAAACGTAAGAGTGCAACCTGTTACGAATCTTTGAACGGGCTCGAAAGGGACCAGTCGATCATATTTCCTTCTATCGCAATTCGTGCCGTTGAAATAGGCGGCAGAAACCGCAAATCGTCAGAATGCGGACCGCAAGAGCCAAGTCGATGGATTCAAAATTAAGAAATGCCCGCACTCTCACGAGTGCGGGCTCATGAATTTCAAGTGAGCCTGAACTCATAACAATGTCAGTTCTGCGGCTTTTCTTCCAAAAGTGCTTTGACGACCGATTCCAGTTTTTCGAAGGAGTGCAGGCCGACGAGTTTAAGCCGAACTTTGCCCGATCGATCGATAAACAACGTCGTTGGGAAGCCCTCGATATCGACTTGATCCTCGGTCTCTGGATCGCTAATGGCACAATTGTAATTCATGTCGTTTTCCTTCATGAATTCGGTTACTTTCGCGAGTGCCTCGTCGACGTCATCAGTCATTTCATTGTTTAAACCAATGATGTCAAACCCTTTGTCCCCGTACTCCTTTTTCAGCCGGATAAACGAAGGAATTTCTGCGCGGCATGGCGGGCACCAAGTCCCCCAGAAATCGACAATCAAGACTTGATCTTTAAAATCTTTGAGGGCAACGACCTCACCTTTAACGTCCTCCAATTCAAAATCAAAGTCGAAAGATTCGAATTCAGCCAGTTCTTCCTGAGTTTCTTTGATCAGCCGCTCAGCCTGAAGCGCTTTTTGTGTTTTTAGTAATTTCACGAATTCTTCAGACTCGCGCAACGACGCGAGGTCTTCGTCGGAATCAGCCAAATCAAAGTCGCTGAAACCCATTTCAAAAGCATCTTTCAACGATGCCATCGCACGATCTTTCTTGC
>JBGTDM010000321.1:0-1974 GCA_041748315.1 Pirellulaceae bacterium | reverse complement strand
AAGATCAGCCGATCAGTCATGGCGATGTCTGCGACGAAGAGAGAGCCGATAATGCTTGCTATAAACGCGACGACGGCGATCATCCCCGCACAACCAATCATGCTTCGCACGCGATGAGATCCTCACGACTGGGGTTATGATCGCTGGGGGAAACTTCTGCCTGACATTGAATTTATTTAGATCCCGCATGCAAAGACAGGAGTGTAGCCTCAACATGTCTATTGTCTGTCCCCATCGAATAGAAGCAGGGGAACTGAACAGAAGCCGGGGAGTAGGGACACGAAGGATAAGGCCCCGTCCGGAAATAAGCTACCGGATTCATCTTTTTGCGTTTGGTATGATCTCATAATTCCAATCACCGTGGAATAGGTTTCGCTTAATCCTTACCGTTTGCATTTCTGCGTCAGTGATCTTACGGCCTTTGACGTACTCGCCTTCATCGAGCCAGCAATGCACCTCCAATCCTTCATTGGTTCGTGTTGAACTTACCAAGTTGACGACGACTTGATGTGTCTCCAGCGGAACCCCTCGCCAATTTCGAGTGATGTGGCAGAACAGTCGGTGTTCAATCTTGTTCCACTTGCTCGTTCCTGGAGGGTAGTGGCAGACCTCGATGGTCATACCGGTTTGGTCAGCAAGACGTTGAAGCTCAAGTTTCCAAAGTCGGTTGCGATGACCGTTGCTTCCACCAGCATCCGCAGTGATCAATAGCCGCGTCGGCTTATTGTAACGCTTGCGCCCAAGTTCTTTCCACCATCTGCGGATCGACTCAACAGCGAACTCGCCGGTATCACTGCTGATGCCTATCGAAACCCAGGCTTCGTTGTGGTCGATATCGTAAATTCCGTATGGCACCGCTTTGCCTTTTTCCTTGTCGGGAAAATCATGCGTGTCGACCTCGCGTGGTGAGCCCTTCGGTCGATACTCGCGACCAACATTCGCCTTGTTCCCGAGGTTTTCTTTCTTTTTCGTATCGACGGAGATCGCGGGGCGTCCTCTTCGGCGATATGCTTTGACTCGCTTGTTGATGTGCACAAACTGAGCATCGCGGTCGGGATGGTCTTTACCTTCGCGCGTCTTACGATTGCCCTGCAAGGAATAGCCAAGCCCACGCAGAACCTCGGAAATCTTTGTCCGGCCAACCGCATACCCTTGTCGACGCAATTCGGTTTGCAAATTCGTCAAACTCTTGCACGTCCATCGAAGGGGCGATTGCGGATCACCTCGCTCGGTCGGTTCAACAAGAGTTTCGATCGCTCCGGCGAGATCAGGTTGTGAGTCTTCGAGCGGCTTGCGCCCGCCACCTATACGGCGTTGCCGTCCTGCGGGAACGAATCGCCCTTCTCGAATCTCGCGTATTCCACTTCGGACCGTTCGATCCGACAAACCAGTTGCCAAGGCTACAGCGGCCACGCCGCCTCTCCCAATGGATTCAGCTTCAGTGGCGGCCCAGCGTCGACGACCTCGCTCATCAAGGTCCTCGACCAATGCGTTGTATTTGCTGCGAATTCCATTTACGATGATTGCGTCCGGCATGCGGGAAATCTTCCCAGAAACCCAGATCACAAATCAACACCAATCCGGTAACTTATTCCCGAACGAGTCCTTACCATGACGTTGCACCTGTGATGGAGAATTGAAGTCGTCAACACCTCAACTCTACGTTCAGGTGCAACGACTTCTTTTCATCCCATCTGGCTTTGCCAGTGCCCGATCCGTCTAGGCCAGGCAACCGGGCGGTGGGCCGTGGATGAAGGGTAGCTGGGGGGTGCTGTTGTCGGGGTGGTTCGTTCGAGTAAATGGCTATATTCGCGGAGGTGCCCCGGCTGATGATCGTGCCTGATTTACTTCCGACGCATCCGAGCCCACCAGTCCTCTTGAACGATGTCTCTGGAAATTTCCCACATTCTCGCAGATTCGCACTGGCAAATCCAGTGGCACACTTTTTAAATACAATTTTAATATCTAGCAAGC
>JBGTDM010000320.1:0-13013 GCA_041748315.1 Pirellulaceae bacterium | reverse complement strand
TTCTTTAGTGATTTCGTGGAACACCAAGCGATAAACGGGTACTTTAGGGTTTAGAATCTCGTTGAGGTGCCAGCTTATCGCTTCCCCCTCACGGTCTTCGTCGGTTGCCAGATAGAGGTCTTTGGACTCCTTCAAAAGTTTTTTTAGCTTTGAAACATGTTTTTTCTTGGTGTCGGGAACCACATAAACCGGTTCGAAGTCTTTGTCGACATTGACACCGAGTCGAGCCCAATTCTCATTTTTGAGTTCTTCGGGCATTTCCTTTTTGCCTTGAGGCAAATCGCGAATATGTCCGATGCTCGCTTCAACCGTAAATCCGCTTCCGAGATATCGGCTGATCGTACGAGCTTTTGCTGGAGATTCCACGATTACCAAGGATTTTCGGCTTTCGGATGAATTCGCTTTTGACATGGAGGTTCCTTTTGGGTTCCGGGGGTTGACCGTTATCGCGATCTGCAAAAATCGGCCCTTATGTGTCGATTTACGCTCAGGTTTTTCGCCTGAGCCGATGAATCCTGGTCGTTCTTCGTTGCCCGGAGTGGTACGATTTTTAAAACATTACTCGAAAAAAAACAATCGCCGAAGCGCAATAAATGCCGTGCCAACGGGTTCGTCGTTATGATTGGGATTGAATAAAAGTCGACGAATCTTACAATCTGCTAACAGACGTTCATCATTATTGGTTTTCGTCGCAATTGTGTAAGTCCACTCATTCCCTTATCCAGACTGGTGAAGCCATGGCATTTGCCAGTTTGTCAGCTCAATTGCGGTATCGGGAGATTAAGACTTGCATTGGGTTGCGCTGTTGCTCGTGAAATAATTGAGGTAATTATTGCGCGATACGATTGGAATCGTGTTTCAAATTTTCGAGTTTTCTCGATAATTACACTGCGTTGCAGGTCCCGGGTAGGTACCGAAACCGCGAAGCAAAACAGGTGATGCAGGCTCGAAATTGTGATCTTAGCTTCCATATTTTCTTGGAATAGGCAATCACGACTCCGAGAATTGCTTAATGATTAGTCAATCCAGTTGTCAAGCCCCTCCCTTTCGGGAATGCGCGGCCAGGGACTGAATATTTGTTCGAATTTTACAGGATGCTTTAACGTGGCGAGTCCTCTTCGTTGGTTTAGAAGAAATCAAAAAACGATGCTGATTTTTTTTGGCATCGCCCTCATGGTCGTGTTTCTGTTACCGCAACTGTTTGATCCAGGTGGGTTGGGCGGTGACGGTTCAGCGGCAGAAAACCCCAAAGTCGTTGAAATCGATGGGACAACGTTGACCTTGACCGACCTCAATAGTTACCGCAATAACCACTTGCAAGCTCATAACATTCTCATGGCACTGCAAGAGCGAGCATATCGCCAGCGCATTGCAAACGATGAGCTTGGAAACCTGCCGCAGGTCTATGACCGAGTTCCGGTCGACAGCCAAAGCCCTCAAAACCTCAATCGCATCTTTATCCGGCGGATGCTGATCGCTAAAGAAGGAAGGGAATTGGGCATAAAGATTACGGATGATACCGTCGTCGATTATATCGCGTTTATCACTGGGCGATTGTTTGACCGAGAACAAAAAATCGATGCTGAGATTCGGTCAATTACCAATAGCCGTTTCGATTTTGCCAAAGTCCGTTCACTGATTATGGAGGACTTGTATTACTTCCGGACCAATGAGCTCCTGGAAGTTGGACTTCCGTTGCTTCCGAATGTCAGTCGCGGTTGGGAGATGTTCAATAAATTGAATTACCGAATTCAGTGTGATGTGTTGGAGCTCTCAATCGACGATGAGATTGCGAAGATCACGGAGACTCCATCAAATGCCGAGTTGCAAAAAATCTTTGCCGAGGGAGAGTACCTGCTACGAGACCCATCCAATGAAAAGCCCGGTTTTAAAGTTGGGCCTCGATTGGCTGTGGGTTATTTCGAAGCAAAATTCAGCCGGTTTTTAAAAGCCGCCGAGAGCGATGTCAGCCCAGAAGCTGTTGAAGCGGAATACAACCGCTTGGTCGAAGCCGGTGATCCGCTGGTCATTGAAGTGATTTCGAAATCGGACGATGCGATTGATCTGGATATGGGTGATGACGGGGAACAACCCGATCCACCAAAGGATGACGGCGAAATCGATAGCAACGATGCGCCGAAACCGCCTCCCACCGATCCACCTGATGGCGATGATGTTCAACCCCATCAACAGGGCCAAGAAACAGATTCGGATAACGACCGTTCAAATCCAACCAGGGATAACGACTCCGCGGAACAAATTGAATCCGAAAAGTCAGGATCCGAAAATCGCGATGATCCGGATGACTCCAACAAATCGGATGGAGAGCAGGATGATCTCGCGCGATTGCTGAACGATTGGGTAGCGCCCCTGATCGTAGCCGGCTCGGCTCAATCCGATACCCAGTTCATCTCCTACCACCCACCGATCGATCTTGAGACGGAACAGGATCAGGAAAACCAGGATCAAACGACAGAAAATCAACAACAGGAATCTCAAGAAACCGATCAAGTCGAAGTCGAAAACAGCGGTGCAGCCGATCCGCAGGAGACCGGTTTGAACAGTGATCAAGAACCCGCTACGGTTGATGAAGAGGTTAGAATTCGCAGTTTGCAGGAAGTTGCAGATCAAATCAAGACGCGACTAGCCTCGGTGATCGCCGAGGAGAAATTATCCAAAGCGGTTCAAGAAGCGGAAAGCGAAATTCTTGATTTTAAATATGACGTTTTGCGCGATTGGGAAGAAGAAAATGAAAAGAAACCGGTCAGTGAAGGCCCGAAAATGGATGCACAAGCAATTGCGGATCGCCATGGGTTGACATACCAATCGACTAAACTTTTGCAGCTCTCGGATTTCTTTGAAGAAGAAATCGCTACCAAGGTTGTTTCCGTTCAGGTCATGGATCCGAACAGCGAAACGCCACGTGAACAAGCGAGTTTGCTGGCGGCCATTTATTTGAATGATTTCCATCAATCCGAGTTCTATATGCCCAAATTTTTTCGAGCAAGTCAACCCGAGCTTCCCGGATACTCGTACGATCAATATTTGGTTTGGACGATGGACAAGGCGAATGTCGAGATCCGTTCGTTTTCCGAAGCCAAGTTAGATGTTATTGAATTCTGGAAACGTCAGCAGGCAAAAAAACGTATCTTGGAAAAGGCGAATTCAATCGCAATGCAACTGGATTCGACGTCCCTTCGTGAACAGTTTGGTGACGAGGTTCGCGAAACGGGCGGTTTTACCTGGCTTAATCAGACGACACGCAGTTTCTCCATGGTTGGAGGCGTCGACAAACCCGGAAAAGACTTCATGGAGGTCGCTTTCTCGTTGGAAAAAGGAGAAGCCGGTGTGGCTGTTAATTACGACAATACCGCAGCGTATGTCATCGTTGTAACTTCGACCGATGAGCGTGACCAAGAAGCGATGCAGCAAGAATTTTTTAGCTCATATTCGCAGATGATGATGCTGCTCCAATTCAATATTCAAATTCCGATGCCACTTTTGACCCATCATCAGGAAGAAATTCGAGTCGTCTTTTCGGAATGGGATGAGTATCTCGCAAAGAAGTACAAATTGAAATGGATCGATCAGTGATCAGCGAACGTGACAGAGTTTGAGTGATTCGAATTCCAATGCGTCGTCGAGCCGTACATTTCGTCGTCTCGTCTCCCCGTTCGAAACTCAAGCATGGATCCGGTTCAATCGCTACCACGCTCGAACCAGAGTATTTTTTTGCGTCAGGCCGCCATCAGGCCGTCACTCATGGAGTTCGCCAGTTTTGTCGACAACGTTTAGCGGATGCCGACGACGTATGCGATCCAGCTTGGTTGACTGGCTACTATTGTTTTTTGCACCCAGTTCCCAGTTTCCTTTCCGTTTGCGTCGGTCTCCTCCCAATAGACAACCGCATCGCGAAAACCAGCTTCTCGAAGGAGTTCGATAACTTCAGGGATTGACCAGAACCGCCAATGATATTCAAAGGCCCGTTCTAATTTGCTTCCATCCGCGAAGGCAAAGCTGATATAGAAACTGGCGTCGTAAGTAATCGGATTGAAGCGAGCCTGCTTCCACAAATATTTGAATCCCTTCTTTCCTTTCTTTATCGTCCGTTTGTCCACATGGCCTTCCTCAAAACAGGCACCGCCGCCCATCATATCGAGCACCATAATCCCTTGGTCGGACAGGTGGTTACGAGCACACTTGAAATAGTGCAACAATTCAGGACGAGTCTTAAACACCCAGAACGAAAAATTCTGTGCAGCCAGGACCTCAACGGCTGCCCCGCTCGGTTGTCGAACATCCTGTTGCAATAAATGGACGCGGTTTCTTTGATGGCTTTTTAACTTCACCAAATTATTGGCGAATCCCCAATTAATCGGCTCGGGATCAAGATCGATTCCTGTCGCGGTTCGGTCGCGATTTGATTTCACCCACGCGCAGCAAACGGAAAAAGTCCCGCAAAAATCTTCCCGTAATGACCGTGGGCTGCGATCGAAAAGTTCACGGTAGACCTGGTCGAATACCTCGACTTCGTGTTCCGGACCCTGAACCGATTGCTGATAACATTCGTATTTGTCGGCAGATTCAGCAAGGGGTAACTTTTTTTTCATAGGTCGTTGACAAGTGCTGGATGAACCCAATTTGAAGTTTGCTGGCGTTGAGGAACATGGACATGATTGTGGCCCAAAGTGCAAGCAGTGAATCGATATTCACTTCGGCGATGCAGGTGCACGTCTCGTTGGATTTCAAGCCCGTATGTTTGATCGATGCACGGCCGACATTGTTGTTAAGCTAGATTAATCGGATGTTTCATAAAAGCAAGTCATGATAAGGCAACAGTCGAAAAATCTGCTTATAGGACGATCAAGCGTTCAGCCCAGCAAGATATCCGGTGCTAAAGGCGGCCTGAAAGTTGTAACCGCCAATCGGACCGTCAACATCCAATATCTCTCCTGCCAAAAACAATCCGGGCACAATTTTACTTTCCATAGTTTTTGCATTGACCTGTTGCAACGCAACGCCGCCAGACGTGACTTCAGCCTTTTTAAAACCCAAGGTGCCATCGACCGAGATTTTACATGCCTTTAACTGAGTACACAAATTCACATATTGTTTCCGATTCAATTCGGCTAGTCGTAAACCGGGCTGGCAGGCTGCTAGTTGACACAACACTTCGCCCAATCGCCTCGGTATCGTGGTACTTAGCCAATTGACTATCGTCTGCGCTCCCAATTGACCCCGCGCATGCTGCAGTTCCTGTTGGAATTGCTCCAAAGGTCGGCCAGGGAGCCAATCGCAAACCAGGAGCTTGGAAAACGAATTAGCTGGATCCGTAAGGGCGCGGCTAACATTCATCGCCACAGGACCGGAAACCCCGAAATGTGTAAATAGGAACGATCCGCGGTCCGACTTTCGTTCGGTATGGATTGTTTCTCCCCCTCGCCCCGTCACGTTGACTCCAACATCCGTCACTGTCATCCCACTCAAGTTGTGAACCCAGTCATCTGAACTTCTCAGGGGAGCCAAAGCGGGGCGAGGGCTGACAATCTGGTGACCAAAAAAACTCATCCAGGAATAGCCGTCGCCCGTCGTTCCGCAACCGGGATACGATTGACCACCGCTAGTGATGATGACTGAACGACATTGAAACTTTCTTGCCCCAACGGTGACCATAAATCCAGATTCCGTGCGGGTAATGGAATCAACCGGGCACGGATTCAAAATGGTCGTCCCAGCGTCCATCGCATACCGGACCAATGCATTGCGAACGTCAATCGCTCGGTTGCTTAGTGGAAAAACCTTGCCTGTTGATTCGATCTTTGTAGCAACACCGAGCTGTTCAAAGAATGCTACGATTCGGTCCGGCGGCAAGCTGGCAAGCGCGAACTTGAGAAATCGCCCCTGCGTCTTCCCAAAAGCATCGGCAATTCCCCGCCAGTCCGTATCGTGAGTCAAGTTACAGCGAGTGCCACCCGACATCAGAATCTTAACACCTAGCTTTGTGTTTTTTTCCAACACGAGCGTGCGGCGACCTCTGGCAGCCGAAGTGCCGCCCGCAAACAACCCGGCGGCACCTGCGCCAATAACGATCACATCCCAGGGATCGGTCTGCGTGAATTCAGTCTCTGTTGCCTCAGCCATATTCACTCAGCGCGTTTGCCTCAGGACTTGATTCGAATTGCATAATCGATTAACATCGTCGACTCTGGAACATCTTACTTCACGTTGTCCAGCGCTTAAAGATCACTCGACGCGCTGGCGAGACCCAATGAGCCGAGTCCATTGCGACTGCTGTTTTTTCACAGATCAACAAGCCAGGGTTCCTGGTTGTTTGGAAAATTTGGACCGGTGGCTGCCGCCAGAACTCCAAGTCGGCGGGGCTGACGGCTTGGGATTTGGGTCAGATTTGCTGGAGCGACATGGTTGTCACGTGATTTAAATGGGATCCAAGATCTTACCAATCCGACCATCGAGGATGCTGCATCATGTTGATTCAAAAAGCGCTGTTTGGTTTAGTCGTATTCAGTAGCTTGGTCGCTGTTGATTCTGTTCGAGGCCAAGATTGGAATCAATGGCAGGGTCCCCTCCGGAACGGCGTTTGGGAAGAGGATGGGATACTCGAAAAATTCCCTGCCGAAGGGGCTCAGGTTTTATGGCGGCAGGAGATCGCCGGAGGATATGCCGGGCCAGCCGTTGCGCAAGGGCGCGTCATCGTTATGGATTATGCCAGAACTGATGGCGATCCAACCCCTAGCCCGGGAAAGAAAAGTGAGTTGCTTGGTCGCGAGCGAGTTCATTGCCTGGATGCCGAAAACGGAAAAATCATTTGGACGCATGAGTACGATTGTCCATATAAAATCTCCTATCCGGCCGGTCCCCGCGCGACGCCGACGATTGATGACGATCGAGTCTATACTCTCGGCGCCGAGGGGAAGCTGAGCTGTTTGCGACTGGAAAACGGCGAAGTCATTTGGTCCAAGGAATTAAAGACGGTTTACGGGATGGAATTGGCTCCACACTGGGGGTTTTCCGCCCATCCGTTAGTCGATGGAAATACACTGTATTGCGTGGTAGGGGGCGAGGGAAGTATCGCCGTCGCATTTGACAAGATGACGGGGGATGAAAAATGGCGAGCACTTTCAGCGAGTTCGCCTGGATACTGCCCACCGACAATCATCGAGGCTGGCGGAACTCGGCAATTGGTGATTTGGCATCCGGAGTCTATCAATGCTTTGAATCCGGAAACCGGGCAAGTGTATTGGTCGTTCGCAATGAAACCAGCATACGAAATGTCAATTATTGCACCTATCCAGTATGAGAACTATCTGTTGGCGACGGCATTACAAGGGACTTCAATCCTGTTGGAGCTGGACGAACAGCGTCCGATTGCTCGAGAGTTGTGGCGTAACAAAGGCATTCATTCGGATCACAATCCGCCACTGATTGTCGATGGGCATATCTATGGCGTGAGCGAACGCGGCCCCCTTTTTTGTTGCAAGTTGGAAACTGGTGAAAAAGTTTGGGAAACGTTGGCCACGACGGCAGATGGACGTCCGGAGAACTCAACCACCGGATTCATTGTTCGCAACAACGATCGCTTCTACATCGCCAATGAAGTCGGAGAATTGATTATCGCCAAAATGACTCCGGATGGGTTTGAAGAACTTGATCGCGCCAAAATGTTGGAACCGACCAGCCAAACCGGAAATCGAAATGTGGTGTGGAGCCACCCGGCCTTCGCCAACCGCTGTGTGTATGCAAGGAACGACAAAGAAATTGTCTGTATCTCGCTCGCTGCAGGAAATCGTTAAGTTCGCGCCCTCGTCCAATGGGTGGTAGAGCCAAAGCGACATGTCGTCGACAGATTTGATGACCATCCAAGACAACGATATAGAGCGGTTTGTCTCCGCTCCCCAGGCAATTCTTTCAGCTCAATGGGAACGCAGCTCAATGGGGACTCAGCTCATGAGGGTGCGGTAATAGCTGTCAAACGCCACTAACATTGTTTCCAAGTTTGAATAGGGACCTGGCACGTAAGCCGGCGATAAAATTCCCTTTTGCGTCAGTTCGCAGACGTGCCAATCCTGGCGATTGACTTCATCCCATTGATCAACAGCTCGCTTGAGCTCTTCGATCGGCGTCCCCTTTGCGATCAGGAAATGACATCGTACATCGGTCAGACCATTGGAAATTCGCTGCAGTCGGTGCACCATCACATAGTCGGGATGAGCGCTGAGAAACATCGTAGGAAAAACCGTGTAATAATAGACTGAGCGACATTGAATTGCATTTAACCCTGGAAATGGAAGTGCAATTTTAACGCCATCCGTACTGACGGTTTCAAACCCATCTGCAAGTTCCATCGGCCCTCCCAAAATTGCTCCTTGACCCAAATCATTGGTCGCGGTTTTATAGGGAGTTAATCGGTTCAAGCTCGGGTGAACACTCGGGCAATGATAACATTCATTGTAATTCTGAAATAGCAACTTCCAGTTGGCCGCGACGCGATACTCGAGCGTATGTCCCAAACAGAGATCCTGGATGGACCACGGCTGAAATCGATTCAGAATCGGCCCGAAGGCGCGAGAAAACTGCTCGCTGGAATCGTTAAAATGGACTAAGATGAATCCACACCAGTTAACACATGCGACCGGTCGAAGCCCAAAATCACCTCGTTCGAATCCTTCAACATCCCGCATATTCGGCGCGCCGATCAGATTTCCGTTCAAATCATACGTCCAAGCATGATATGGGCACATCACACATGAATTGCGGATCCTTCCCGAAGGCTGATCAACCAATCGAGTTCCTCGATGGCGACAAATGTTGTGAAATGCTGAGAACCTGTCATGCCTGTCACGAATCACCAGCAAATCAATGTTGCCGACGGAAACTGTGCGATACGTTTCACCACTCGGGTCGCTTGATTCAAACTCTTCAGCGCGAGCGACACAAATCCAATGCTGCGTAAAGACCCGATCAGATTCCCGCTCGAAAATCGAATCACCGACAAAAAACTCGCGTTCCAAACCAAACGTCATGTTTGTCATTTTGTTGAGGACATTCATCGAGCCGTACCCTAGTTTTCAATCCTGATCGACGCTGCACTTTCAGTTGTCCGCGTCGATGTCGACGTTCAAGTCCAGTGTCTCATCGTGAGTTGTCGTGTCGCTTTCGCCGGTCTGCTCCTTATTCTCCGTCGAATTCAACTTAGGCTGTGGTGACAGCAAGGCGGCCAGATTCGCTTTTTGATCGACGGAGGCCTTGTCGGACACTGAGACGGACCAATCTGGTGTCGGTTCACGGTTGCCAATTGCGACAACCAACTCTTCGATTTTGCCATCTCGTGCGACCAGGACTTTGATCAAATCACCCACTTTAAACTGTTGAATGTGACTATCGATGTTACTGGTGATTCGGAACCCATTGACTGCGATGACTTCGTCCGATGCGGCTAACCCGGCCCGGCTGGCTGGTGATCCTGATTGGCCGATTCCGATCCAGGGGCGCGATCGATTTTGAGATGATTGAGGGCGTCGATCTGAATCTGCCGCAGGATTGTCGGCATCCGGTTTGTCGGGTCCAATCTTCAGGCCGTACCAATCGATTGCGGTTTGATAGTCTAATTCCTCAGTCGAGTCAACGGATCTAGCAAACCATTCTGTCAAATCGACGTCGGCGACCTCGCTGCAGATTCGACGGAAGTCTGCTGGCGAGTAGCCGGTGTTTCCGGAATGTTCTTGGTACAACCTTCGTAGTACGTCGTCGAGCGATCTGTTCCCTTCAGTCGCACTACGAATCTCGGCATCCAGCAGGAATGCAACAATCGCACCTTTGGAGTAGTAGCTGATCGTCGTTTCCGATGAGTTGTCTTCGGGGCGATAGAATTTAATCCATGCATCGTGCGACGCATCGCGCAAACTCTGAACCAATCGTCCGTCGGTCCGCTGTAAGCGATTGATCGAGTCGCCAAGTCCGGACACGAACGTTCGCTGAGTCATCAATCCAGCACGGACCAGTAAAAGTTTTTCATAGTAACTGGTAACGCCTTCAGCGATCCACAAGCTTGGCGTGTAAACTTCGGATTCGTAGTCATATTTCACAAGGGCCTTAGGACGCAGTCGACGAATATTCCAGGTATGAAAAAATTCGTGGCTGGCCAGTGTCAGCCAGCGTTGATAGGACGTTGCGGAGCGATAGGCGAATTGACCCGTCATAATCAGACAACTGTTGTCGTGCTCAAGTCCGCCACCCCCCCCGCCGATGACATTCAAAAAGTAATATCGGTCATAGGGAACACAATCCCAAAGTCGATGATGGGTCTCGATCATTGTTTTCAGATCGCGAGTTGTCGCGGGTCCATCCCAGGTCCCCATTTCATTCACATTGACCAAATAGTGTTCGACGTTAGCAACCTTGAACGGATAAATATCCAGGTTGCCTGCCACGATTGGGCTGTCAACCAGTTCATCATAATCAGCTGCACGATACTGATGTGCGCGGTCACCAAACGGCAACAGGCTTGTCGCTGATTTGAGCCAATGTTGGGGCATCGTCAACTCAACGGAGTGAGGACGATCGCGTTGCCCGTCGATCGTGATGAAGGTTGCCGCGCCGTTCAAGATCGCATAATTGTAACTGACCCAGTTCGTTCGCACCGATCGTTCTTTGCAAAAGATACGGTACTTGACGCTGAATTCCTGACCGCGTCGAGTCTTCACTTGCCAGCGATTTTTGCTGACTTTTTCGAAACTCAGCGCTTGATTTCGAGGCCCAATGACTTCGATGCGATCAATGTGTTTCGCATATTCGCGCATCAGGTAGGAACCCGGGGTCCAGGTCGGAATCATTAAAATTGTATTGTTATCCGACGCTTGAGCCGTCATCGTCACCGTTACATAGTGATTGATCACATCAGTGAGGTCGATATTGTAACTCGGCCCCTCCACGTCATCATTTGCGCCGCTCAATTGCGGCGTCGCACTGAAGCTCGAAATCAGCAGGCCGGTGATGGTCACGATGGTTCGTATCGCGGAAATTGAATTAATCATGAACGAAGTCGGCTCGTCTGAAAAAAGGATTACGGCTAAGCCCCGTAAACGCGCCAAATTGCGATTTACGGATTGTGACTTAATGCGTGGGGCAATCGTTGTTGGCTGAGATGGCCCTGCAGGGTGTCGAGGCTCCCGACAAGGAAAGCGGAACAGAAATCTAATCTAACAAATTCATTGAGCGCGATGAAGGACCGGTCCACAACCTGCACAACGAAAACAGCACCGGACGTATCGACGGGTATCCACCAGAGTACTTTTGGTCATTCGGTGTTGAGACTTAACAAAAAAAAAGACGGGGTCCCCTCAGGCCAAAGCCCCCCCGTCAAATTCGATCGCACGCACCTGCTCCCCAACATCGCGAGCGATCTTCCAAAAGCTAGGTTGCGGGCTCCAATCGTCAAAATTATTTTTTCTGGCATCCTGTAAATTCGAAAAGCCTGGGTGATTTCGACAACACGTTGCAATGCTGCATCAGCCGATACAATCAGCGTATCCAATCCAATCCGATATCAAAATTAACGGCGGAATGGGTTATCGCACCTGAACTGATTCGTTCGACTCCAGTCTGTGCGATTGCGTTGACGGTTTGTAGATTCACTCCGCCCGACACTTCCAGTTGAACCGCAGGATTGATTCTATTTCTCATTTCAACCGCTTGCCGCATTTGATCCAGGCTCATGTTGTCAAGTAGCACCATGTCGACATCCAACATGAGGCATCGTTCAAGTTGGTCCAGCCGATCGACCTCAACTTGAACAGTGGTTGCCGTGCCATGAGGGAGTTGGGACAAGTTGCGCTGGATCCATTCTCGCGCACGGTGCACCGCCCAATCCATCGATCGGTTGTGGTCGATCTTATTCGCAACGAAAGCGAGATGGTTATCTTTGATTAGAATCGCATCAAATAGGCCGATCCGATGGTTCTGTGCACCACCACATCGCACCGCATACTTTTCAAGGTGTCGCCACCCCGGAATCGTCTTTCGTGTATCGAAAATCCTGGCAGAAGTTCCAGCGGTTTGCGCGACGAATGCGGTAGCGAGACTTGCGATACTGGAGAGTCGCCCCATGAAATTCAAACAAGTTCTCTCAATCGTCAGGATATCAGCCGCCGACCCGCGCAGCACAGCGATCACGTCACCAGATTGAACGGTTCCTCCGTCGACAATCAGGATCTCAAGCGATAAATCAGCTGATTGCAATTCGCATACAAGTTCGGCAGGTTTAAGTCCACAAACCACTCCGCTTGCGCGCGAAACAAATGCAGCCGCGCCTGGCATTTGTGGATCGACAATCGCGTCTGTGGTGCAATCGAACTTTCCGGCAGTGTCCTCCAGCAAAGCGAGTTCGACCAGGATGCGGCATTCCTTGTCGGCTTCCTCAGTCCATGGAATTTGTTGACCATTCATGAAACGATGCACGGGGTAAAGGGGCGTTTCGCGGTTTCTACAGTCGAAAGTGACACTTCAGCGAATTAAATTACGGAGCGCCAAGATCGGGGACGGCACGCCAGTAAGAGACGTTCACGCTTGAATCTTCACGAAATTGAGTGATGCTCGTAGCGATCGGCTATTCAACTGAAATCGGGGAATTGTCCTGCAAATACTCGGCGATCTTTTGTCTAATTTCATCGCGAATACGTCGAAACTCGTTCAGTACCGTGGGTT
This sequence comes from Pirellulaceae bacterium, assembly GCA_041748315.1. Taxonomy (GTDB): domain Bacteria; phylum Planctomycetota; class Planctomycetia; order Pirellulales; family Pirellulaceae; genus CALMEE01. Next base: position 293 of record JBGTDM010000320.1, on the reverse strand, counting down.
CGTCCCCGACACACTGCGCGGGATCTTCAAACGGCCAGTGCAGATGTTCAGTTTCACCTACAAACGCAGGACATGACTCTTTTGCATTGTCGCAAACTGTTACTACATAATCAAAGTCATGATCAGTAAACTGGTCAACATCCTTTGGATATTGTGAAGAGATATCAATATCAACTTCATTCATAACCTTAACAGAGTTTTGATTAACTTTTGAGGCGGGTTTCGTACCTGCTGAAACAACTTCAAGTTTATCATCAAATGACCTTAGAAAACCTTCAGCTATCTGACTTCTG
>JBGTDM010000319.1:0-8926 GCA_041748315.1 Pirellulaceae bacterium | reverse complement strand
TTCGGTGGGGGTATGTTTAATATTCCGCCCGGAAAATCTGGACGAATTAAAGTCACAGTTTTTTGCCTCGATCATGAAAAACGCGATCCAAAACCAAGTGACGAATACACGATTAAGCCCCTAAATAGCTATGTTGAGGATCCGGCGATCGCCGAAGTTTGCAAACTGATTGCGAACGACAGGATTTCCCAAAAGGTTGCTCAAGCAATCGCTTGGAATATGATCAATGGCGTGACTTGGGATGAACTGTTGGTCAAGAATCGCCGCGAATATATGACTGGTCATTTCGAGCGATTTTTCTCTCGCGAACAGTTGCTGTTTGCACACCAGGTCGCGACTGAATTGCGACAATATGTTGAACGAATGGGCACGGTTGTGAACGAGGAGTCGAATCAAATGCGGACTCAGTTTACTCCAGTTCAATCCAACGAGGCAATCAAGGATTAGTTATCCTTGGCGAGAAGCTAAACTTAGACGAATCGAATTCGATGTGCGCGTAAAACCGCACATCTTTTTTTTTGCTTGCCCAGCAAAACCGGCAAACCCGGTCGGTGCTTGCCACCGACCATGGCCTTTTCATGGGGAATTGAATCCGACTCGCAAGGTCGTTGCTGGCCAACGGCGAGTTCTGTAGAAAACGATAGGCGGAGGATGGAACGTAGCGAAAGCGAATCCGATTCGTCTGGCTGTCGAGGCGAACGTGCAAAAAGGCTCGATGCTTGAAAGGTGAACAACGACATCAAGTGACTGAGGACGCAGTCATCGTTATTACCCCAGACCCCGACTGTCATTTATATTTTGCATGAATCACATCGTGCGATATGCTGATGACATTCTGGTCCCGTGCCGGCGCGAATCGTCGGCGAACCGGGCATTGGAAGTCGCCACCAACATTCTGGAAGACGATTTGAACCTGACCGTCAATCGCGACAAGACACATCAGGTTCACGCCCGTGAGGGGGTGACGTCCCAAGAAGCAATAAACTGGAAGAAGCATAAACTGGACCTGACCCCGTTTCCCGTTTGTAGTTCCGCCTTTAGGCGACTCGCACCCCGTTGGGCTCCGAAGGAACTCCGCCTGAAGGCGGAACTACAAACAGGCGCCCCGTTCGCACTAATGGGCGGGCTGCACCGTGCGACAAACTCTTCGGCGACCGTCTTCCTGTCATTCCTGACAAAATAAATGAAAGGTCGGCGGCATGAGCGTTCGTAGTCCCGCCTTTAGGCGTGCATTAAAGATTAGGCGTGCATTAAAGATTAGGCGGTCCCTGGAGGTTAGGGGATTTTTGGAGACAATGCCACCTTTTGCACCAGCTCCTTTTGCACCAAAAGTGATTCACACCGATGATACACAAGTGAAGCTGATCGACCGCTCGATTGCTGGGACACGGCTGGCTCGGTTCTGGGGTATCTTGGCGACGCCAATCATCCTTCCTGGAACGGAATTTGAAACGATTACGTGAAAATTGCTGGATACAGGGCAATTTATGATTGCTGGTTCAACAGTTCGTCGTTAGTGTCCTTGAACGATCACAATGAACTTGGAAGAATAACGAGCTTTGGTCAATCGACAAGCAGTTGCTGTTTGTTGATAATGGAGGCTGAAGCAATTGAAGTTGATTGCAAGTTGAGTTTACCTTTCAATCTACCATCAGACAGGTCAAGATGAGAATTGAACCTTTGGGCGACAGGGTTGTCATTAAACGACTGGATGCCGAAGAAAAAACTTCGGGAGGGATCGTGTTGCCTGATTCCGCTCGAGAAACGCCGTTGCAAGGGAAAGTACTGTCGGTTGGGGCTGGGCAACTCTTAAGCAACGGCACGCGAAAAAAGCTTCAGATCGCTGAAGGGGATCGAGTTCTATTTACTTCGTATGCAGGAAATGAGCTGGAGATCAATGGCGACAAAGTGCTGATCATGAGTGAAGCCGAAGTGCTGGCCATTTTAGGGTAGTCCCGCGTTTTCGTTGCAAAACAACGTTGTTGTTGGGTCGCGTATTTTAGTTCCACCCTACATGAGAATCGGGAGCACCTCGGTTTGAATGCCTCCGGTGACATGGACTTCAGCTTCCGCATCCACGAAAACGTTGATTTCACTGCGAACGCCAAATTCTGGCAAATAAATTCCAGGCTCAATGGAAAAACAAGTTCGCCGCATGACCCGACGATCTTCCTTCGTTTCCAAGTTGTCCATGTGTGCACCGTTTCCATGCGTTTCCTGCCCGATGTTATGTCCCGTGCGATGAATGAAGAATTCGCCGTAACCGGCCGCTTCAATGACTTCGCGAGTTGCCTGGTCGACTTGCCAACCAAAGACGACTCCGCCGTCAGCTAACCCGTTTTTCACACAGGCAATTCCCGCATCACGTGCGTCTGCCACAATCTGGAAAATGTGGCGGTACTGCTCGGGAACCTCGTTTCCAACAAAGCCAACTTTGGTTAAATCGCTATACACGCCACCTGGGCAATCCATTTTTGCCCACATGTCCAATAATATGAAATCACCTGGTTGTATTTCAGCATCTTGACCCTTTTGAGGACTATAGTGCGGGTCGCCACTGTGGGGGCCGACTCCGACAATCGGCGGAGAATAAGTCGTCATGCCGTGATCGGAATAGTATTGCATGACCATATCCTGCACGTCCGTTTCGCGCAGGGTGGTTCCGCTTTGAACTGCGTCAGCGATCATCAACCAGGCTCGCTCGAATGCAATTTGGTTCAAGCGATCGGCCTCCAAGTGCAAGTTCCACTCCCGATCGCCCCATCGCGCTTCGAATGACTGTATCAGGTCTCCCGATGAAACGACATCGACACCGAACGAACGGACCAACTCGATCGTGCCCGCATCAACGATTGAAATGTAGGGATTGTTGTTCATCGGAGAGTATTCCATGGCAATTTGAGGATGCCCCTGAACCACCTGTTGAATACTCGCCTCCAGTTCCTGCCATTTCAGATAGACATGTTTTTCACCGGGCAAATGATCGAGAGCACTCGATTCAATTCGGTGAACGATCTTTTCAGGTTCGCCAATGGCGGGAATAAAATAGAGCCAGCGCCGCGAGGCCTTTTGATTCGCCGGAATTTGCAATACTCGATTGGCAAGAATATTGTTCCCGCGAAAATCGTACAGTAGCCATCCATCAAAACCAGATTTTCGAATGAGCTCCTGGACTTCAGATTGATCAAACATGAGTACCCTGCGGTTGCGCTAATGAAAATGTTACGTTCTCGATACAATGGCACCTTCCTGGCCACAATGATCCTATCGTAAACTTCTGAAGGGGGCCGGTTCGGAGATTTTCGATTGTAAATGGAAGTCCCTCGTTACGAAAGCAGGACTCCGATTACGGGTTCCACGATTCGTTCGGTGCCGACTCCGCCTCCTTGATGAAACACGTTTTTATTGCTTCCGTCGCCAGGGGACGTTGATTGTGATAGGATGGACGCGAGGGTGAGAAATGGATTTGCGACCGGACATCCAAACAATTGATTCTCAAAACCTGTTCTGGCTGGAAAGGTCTCCCGTCGGGTACCAAGTTGCAATCGACCAGTGCTGCGGCAACATTTGATTTAAGCGTTCGTCGGTTACAAATGGACTTCGGTCCTTCGATAGGTTTCTGACACCGAAAGTTCGTATTTTCGGCAAGTGGCCCAGCGAATAGGGGTGGAGCAGTCCATAAAACTGAATTTGGAGACCACGCGTTTGACAGTCTGTAGCATCCGACAATCGTAAATCGATAATCATTTTCTGTTAATCGAATAAGGTACAACCATGTACAATCGCACCGTTTTGTTTTTGTTGATGTCAGTGATCATCGTCGGTTTTGCCAGAGGCAATCTTGGTGCTCAGCCACCTGGTTCCTTCATTATCCTTTCTGAAGTCACCTTCCCAATTCGGTCTGAACTGAGGCCGTCGGTAGTACTTCATGCATTTGCGCCGTACGAGAAAGCGCAAATGGAACAGGATCTCGAAAGAGCGTCGATTCAGGATCCGGAGTCTGACCAAACCGAAAAGCAGGAAGGTGATACCACTGAAACCAACACCGTGTTGATTGAACTTCCCCAGGAACAAGTCAATGAAAAGGAAATTCGATTTCACATGTTCGATGGGATGATTATTACCGGGCAATTATCTTCTGAGATACTGACGGTCTCCACGGAATTCGGCACTCTACAGATCCCTATCGATAAGGTACTGGAGGTTAATCCTGGGTTGAATAGCTATCCCCAATTGTTAAGCAACTTGGAACAACTTGTGGAACAATTGGGTGATGTCGACTATGCCAAACGACAAGCTGCCCGGAAACAAATGGCCTTGATGGGCGTAACCATAAAATATGAACTGGAACGGTTTTCCGATGGTGGGAATGCTGAACGCAAAAAACACTTGGAAGAATTAAAAGCCGAGATTGCTAGAACTGAGATGGAGCTGGAAAATTTCGATGACGCCGAGACGATCAAGCCGTTCATTCGAGGTGATTCGGTACGGACCCCCGATTTCACGGTCGTCGGGAAAATCGAACAATCGCAATTTGAACTGAAAAGCAAATACGGTTCCCTTACGCTGCAACTTCGCGATATTCAACGTATCGATCGCCAGCGAACCGGTAGCCAGGAGATTCGAAGATCCGTCGTCGTAACGGGCAACCATTTCATCGATAGCAACACCATGACGGCAAATATCAAGGTCAATAAAGGCGACGTCGTCACCGTGAACGCCAGCGGTTCGATTGTCATGACGCCGTGGGGATCGAACCGGTCTTCAACACCGAATGGTTCCAGCACCTATGGCTGGTTTATCGACGGTAAGATCGAAGGTGGCGCTCTATGCGCAAAAATTGGAGACAGCGGAGAACCAATAAAAATTGGCTCACGAGGTCGATTTACGGCTGACCGGTCTGGTGTGTTAAAGTTCGGCGTCGCGATGCAAGCTGGCTATTCGGGCGGAAACTACCAATATCCAGGGCAATACGATGTTAAAATCACCGTTCGCTCCGGCACAAAATAATCTGACGCAAATGTCACGAGGTTCGATGTCATGAGGAATTCGGGAATTTTTGATTCGAGGTTTCTCGAAATGAAAACTGAGTCGCCCACTGCGGACTCTGATCACAAATCATGACTGGTACTTGGGTTTAGAATTTTCATCCTTTTGGAATTAAATTATTTATGACACTCGACGTTCTGGTGTTGAACTGCCAAAAATTTGCGGATTGATCGGTTTGTAGGTTAGCGATTTCGCGTTGAGCAAAGATGTTTGCGTTGACAAGTTGGCAGATTGACCAACTTGGTTTAGAATTAATCTGACTGTGGACGTTTTCGACTCTGGCTTAAACCGTGGAGAACTCAATTGAAAAATCTCATTCCCTTTTTGATCGTGTTGATGCTGTCGAGTTCGATGGCGATGGGTACTGCTGCGACGCTTCAGGACGTCGAACTGAACCAGTCTTCCCCGATAGTTGTCGAGGCAACCCGACCTCAGGACGATCAGCCGGAAGATGTCAAAGGGTACGGGTTTGAAATTGTCAAATCGGTTGACGTCACTGATGTCAAATCCCAGGACAGCACCGGCACCTGCTGGTGCTTTGCGACCTCTTCGTTCATGGAATCGGAGTTGAAGCGAATGGGCAAAGGAGATTTTAACTTGTCCGAAATGTTTGTTGTACGCAACATCTATCGCGAGAAGGCGTTCAATTTTGTTCAACGGAAAGGCAAGGCAAACTTTTCGGAAGGTGCGTTGGCACATGATTTCATGAATGCGATCGAGCGATATGGAATTGTCCCCGAAGAAATCTATTGCGGGCTTTCATCGGATCAGACCGCGCATAGCCATGGCGAAATGGCCGCTATTTTGGAGGGGATGCTGAAAGCTGTCGTCGAACAACGGCGTCCCTCGCCCAACTGGAAGGTTGCATTTGATCAAGTGTTGGATGTCTATTTGGGAGCTGCGCCAGAGACCTTTTCGTTTAACGGAAAGAGTGTTACACCGCGTGATTTTGTCCATGAACTCGGGTTTGATACCAAGGAATACATCCACTTGACCTCCTTTACCCATCACCCGTTTTACGAGTCGTTTGTTTTGGAAATTCCCGACAACTTTTCGAATGGATCGTTTTTTAACCTTCCGATCGATGAGCTGGTGGCAACGATCGACAATGCGATCGAAAATGGCTATTCCGTGGCTTGGGATGGAGACGTTAGTGAGCGCGGCTTTTCCGGCAATGAAGGGATCGCAGTTTTACCCCAAAATGAAAATGACCGCCGTATGTTCCAAGAACCGGTCGACGAAATCGAAGTAACTCAGGAGTTACGGCAAATTACGTTTGAGGACCATACAACCACGGACGACCACCTGATGCACTTGACCGGCATTGCCAAGGATAAGCTCGGCAACAAATACTACGTGATCAAGAATTCATGGGGCAAAATCGGCAAGCATGAAGGATACTTGTATATGTCCGAAGCGTATCTGAGATTGAAGACAATCGCAATTTTGGTGCACAAAGATACGTTGCCAAACACGCAGGCGCTCAAGCCGACTCCATCAGAATGGCAACTTGATATCAGGCGGGACTGACGCGCCTAGCCAGGTATTCGATGGCACACCGGGTCCACCAGACACCCTAATGCTTTGTCCAGGTTAAAGATTAGGGTTAGCCGGTGTGCGCTAGCACCCGGTTCAGGCCGTAAAAACCGGACTCAGCAATCCGAACTCTTAATATTGACAAAGCCCCAGGATCCCGGCGTTGCAGGTTGCTTGCCGAGCTAAGCAGGCCAGATATCAACTTGTTTTTCTCAGAATTGAAGCACGGCATCGACTCCGAAAATTGCTGTTGAAGTTTCGGCGCTGTTGAATGAACTTCCCCAGTTGTAACGAACTTCTGGACGGATATTAATATTTGAGATGACTCGATAATTTAAACCCGCCGTATAGGCGTAGGTTGATTGCGAGCCTAACACATTAATATCAGACTTCCACCACTCCAGTCGCTGCCCGGCATCCAGCTTGTTGGACCAGCGATAGGTCAAGTATTGGGTTATTCCGACGTTATCGTTATTACCTCCGGCCGGTAATTCGGACTGCAGGTAGGTCGTTTCACAGACGTAGTTCCAACGGCATCCAAAATTTCGGTTGTAAGCGATCGAATGGGCGTAACCGTCGCCTCGTCGGCCAAAATCTCCGAGGCTTGTGGTATAGGAAAGCGACGATTGATTTGACAATCGACGTTCGTATCGACCATAGAACGCGCCACCGTTGCCGAATTGGTCAAAACCGGTATCCCACCCGGTGATGTAGCCGGCTGACCAAATATTGCAACCGTCATCGTATGACGCGACAACCCCTGTCATTGTAATCGGTGCGGCCAACACCGATGCGTAGGAACGGCTATAGAAAAAGTTGCGCGGCGATTGGAACGACTCATAATTGAAATTAGCCAGGAAATGCCCCCCCCGCAAAATGAAATTGTTGTACTGGACCTCGCCATACAACTGTGGGATTGCCCAAGCGTACTCGCCGTGATCCAAACCATTTTGAAAATCCCAATTTCCTGGATTATTGCCCAAGGACTGTAGAAAGTAAGCATCGGTGCCGTAAACGGTATCAATTCGAAAGCCCCAATCCCATCCACCGCCAGTCAATGCTTGGCGATCAATCGTAAACCATCCCTGATGCAAGTTGAATTCATCTGGGCGATCGTTTAACAATCCATCCGAGCCTGTATGGTATCCGGTTTGCAGCCATCCGCTGAATTGCCAACCTCGGCAACCGCGCGGGAAGAGTCGACAGGGTTGGCGATCAAAACCAAGATCCGATCCGCAGCTATCGTAACCAAGCCCATAGGCATCATAGTTCGTTGCATGGTTTTGTTGTTGCACCTGAGAGTTTCCGGAAACCGCGTCGGCTTGGTTCGCAGCGACGGAAATTGCCGACTCCAGTGCCAGATGTTGTTCGGTGACCGAGGTGATTGGCATGGACGCGTGTTGATTCGATTCGTCGAGCGGACGTTTGTATTGCGACAAAATCTGATCGGCACGATCGTGACTGGAATGTGCAGGCGTCTGGCCTATCCCGAACCCATTGTTGTGGAGCTTCAACGATGTTTGATTGTCCGCGTTGACAGAAGAACGTCGAGTCGAACTGAAATTGAACTCGTTGCTTTGGGCGAAAAGTGGCTGGGTCGAGGACAATAGCATAAGCGACAGTGTCAAGGACAATCCCGACACTGGAATGTTGCGACGCATGCTCTGTACTCCTTTACGAAAGCGGATGGAAATTCCCAAGTGGTTTGGATTTCACACTCAATCCACCTCATGTGGGTCCACCTCTTGTGGACAACAGTTTCAAATACTGTGTTCCGCGAAACCGCAACGGTTGGAATTCGCGCTGTTATCGTCTTCGAGCATAATGGCTTAAAAATCCACAGATCAACGCGGACCGGTGCTAACTCGGAAATTCCAAATAATCCTCATCCGCATTACATGACGAAGTGGATTCGACATAGAACAGAAATGACCGTCATGATCGGAATATTACAACCGTCCCAACCGGTTTTCAGTGAGTTTCGCGAATGGTGATTTCTCGGACAAAAATCTGCGGGGCAATTCATAAGAGCCGAAGCGTGCCTGTCTGTTCAAATCCTCTGAATGATTGACCTTGGCCACCATCGCACGAATTCGATTTGTCGATCGGAATCGCCTCAACGATATTGGCGCAGAGGGGAATGCGGATGCAATTCACTCGAGATTTAGCCCGCATTTCTCACATGGAAAGCGTCGAGAGCGGCCATCTGCCGCTGGGGACAGCGGCAGCTACAGTAGGTCGGCCTAGTATCTAGCAACGGAAGACGATCCGAGAGACTTCGACTAGGATACAAACCGGAAACAGGTGCTTCCAAACGTCTTGTAGATCGAAATGGCCTGGG
>JBGTDM010000318.1:0-8559 GCA_041748315.1 Pirellulaceae bacterium | reverse complement strand
CGGTTGCATACCGTGCGCGCGTAACTTCAGACATTTGAGCATCCTTGCAAAAAATTCTAGAACGGACATTCTCCTGCGAGTCTTTTTCCAGTATTTTCCCCTGCCTGTACAGATCACTTCAATTACCAGATGCCCTCTTAGGGGCGCAAATTGGCCCAATTCCGCTGATTTGCCGGCAGAGTCTAAATGCCCCAAGGCGTGAATAGCACTGTCGCTAAAACAAATCGGCCCGATTTTACGGTAAACTGGGGAAGGTACATTTGATTCGGTAATCAATCCTCCGTTTCCCAATTTGCGCCAGTTCCTTATTTTTGAGCCACGGCAGTGCCATTCGTGGGCGTTGTCTTTTATTTTTGTCGAAGGAACGCCGCCTTTAGTTCGTAGTCCCGCCTTTAGTTCGTAGTCCCGCCTTTAGGCGGTCTTAAAACATTAAGCAGTGCTTGGAAAATTAGCAATCAATCAGTGGGCGGCACGACAGTGCCATTCCCCCAAGGCGTAATTTGATTGGCATCGCGTGCTTCGGGACATGTGGCCGCCGGACTCGCCCGCACGCGGTGGGCCGGGGGGAGGTTATGAATTAGCCCGGGCGGCAAACCAAGTTACGACTCTTGATGTCGTCAACGCCGTCGGTCAGATTTAGCATCAGCGCATGACCGCTCGAACTAAATCGCACACCAAACTCGTTCCGCTCTGCGAAATTAAATGATCGATGCGGGCAAATGTTCACAGTCAGCATGGTTTCGACATGTTATTCGGTCGTCCGCGAGATCGAGTGCCTTAACGTGCATCTATCGCGGGAATTTGATCACCTTTCGCAGAGCATGGCGGTACAAATCGGGTGACCTCTCATTGTCCGAACTGCCGCACAAAACATACGGATCAACGCTTATGCAGGAACATCTTTCAGGACAACGGCCTTGGCTTTGTTCCGATTACGGGAGCGATTCATCAGATAAAGCAGCGCAGGTGACGCAACAAAAATTGAGCTATATGTTCCCACGATGATTCCGATGACTAATGCAAACGCGAACGCGTGAATCGACTCACCACCGATTAAGAACAGGATAAAGACCACAATAAACGTTGTCAGCGAAGTCAGGATCGTTCGCGACAAGGTTTGTGAGATACTCTGATTAATAATATCGGCAGTCAGTTCACTCCGTTTACCCCGAACCTCGCGAATTCGGTCAAACACAACGATTGTATCGTTAAGTGAATAACCAATGGTGGTCAGAAATGCAGCGATCACCGGCAAGCTGATTTTGAAGTTGTCGATCAATGGAATTCCAACGAACCAGAAGCTGATCGCGATCGCGCCCAATACAATCACCACGTCATGGATCAGTGCCACCACAGCGGCCAAACCAAAGGCAATATTCTGAAACCGTATCCACAAATAACCAACAATACCCAACAAGCTCGCGATTATCGCGATCATCGCTTGCCAGCGCGCTTCACTGGCGACCTGTCCGCCGACCGCGCTTGTTTCGGGAATATAGGGTGTTCCGTCAAGCCGATTCTTGAGCGCATCAAAAATCCTTTTTGCATCACTCTCCTGGGCAACGCGTATCGTCACTTGCCAATCGGTACCTTGAACAATTCGGTCTCGGCCCGGAGTCTGTTCCGTACTGACAACCCGAACATCTCTGTCATAGTCGAGTCGAACGTCACCCAGCGATGCTGCCGCTTCGACGATACCACCTCGAACGGAATCGGCCGACAATGGCCAATCGTATTTGAGTGTCGTCGTCACCTCGATCTGTCGGAACGCGGTCACAGCCTCGGGTTCACGGGCGACATCGTCAGTTGTTTCCTGGTTGATTTCCAAAGCTCCGTCGGCACCCTCGTCAGCATCAACATCCTGTTGTTGCTCTTTCTCATCCTGATGGACGCGCGCAACCGACTGCCCGACGACGACGGTCAAAGGATTGAAGAGTCCCTGGACGGCATATTGCATTTGATCCCTGGCTGGACCGATTGTTGCCTGGGCTCTGCGGTTGTTCGGCAAGTTATTGCTGGATCCTTGATTCTGATTTGAGGAAGAGTTGGCGGGTGGCTGTTGTTCTGGTTGTGTTGGATTCGCAAGATTCTTGAATTGCAATTCCGTATAGTTCAAACCTAACATTGCCAATTTTCCCTCAAACTCTTTTGACAAGATTTTGTCGAGTGTTAACAATCCCGAACCCGCACTCGCACTGGTCACATCCTCGCTGAGTACTGGTAGATTGGAATTGATGATAAAGCTTCGAGAGTTATTGACGAGTGACGTAACCTCAAATTCGACTTTTTCATCTTTAGGTGGGAAGGTGTAATTGGCTTGACGTAAGGTTGCGGCAATTTGCGCCGCCGAACTGTCTTCATTTAATACAATTCTTGCCGTGGTGCCTCCCCGCAAGTCCTTATCGAGAATACCGTCGCCTCGTTGAAGCACGCCGAATAAGCCAACCCCAATCACCAACAAGGACACTGCCATGGCGAGTCGCTGCTTGGACAGGAAGTTGATTGTATTGCCGGATAAAATCTGATTCATACTCAACGTCGTAATCCAGCGCTTACGCTCGGCGATATCGAAAACGATTCGGGAGCAAAAGACTGCCGTAAACATTCCCATCATAATTCCAAAAATTAGCGTCACTGCAAAACTCTTGATCTGTTCCGTACCGATCAGGTAGAGAATCACAGCCGTGATCAACGTGGTCACGTTGGCGTCAATAATCGTCGAAGTCGCTCGATCGAAACCATTTCGAATTGCCATCCGCAATGCCGCACCACGACGCAGTTCTTCTCGAATGCGTTCGAAGATCAACACATTGGCATCGACGCACATTCCCACCGTTAATACCAAGCCAGCCAAGCCAGCCAATGTCAACGCCTGTTTAACGACCAGGATCAATGACAGGATCAGGAACAAGTTCAGCAGTAAGGCGCTGCAAGCGACGATTCCGGAAAACCGGTAGTAAAACAACAGGAAAATGAGCACCAGGCCCATCGAGATTCCGATTGCCATGAAGCCCTTCTGCTTCATCTCGTTTCCAAGCGACGATTCGATTTGGTCAAAGCTCACCCAATTATCCTTGAGGGCAACGTCGAGCTTTCCCGATTTCAATACATTGACCAGGTCGTCGACTTCCTTTTCACTAAATCGACCTTGGATGATTCCTGAATCGGTAATCACACTATTGATTCGCGGAGCACTATCCAATTTGTCGTCCAGCACAATGCCTAGCAACCGGAACTCTCCGTCCTTCGGCTTGTTACGGTTGGTCAATCGACCCATCCGTTTGCTGCCGTCGCCATTGGTTCCAAAGTGCACGGCTGGATTGCCGTTTCCGTCGAACCCGACGCGAATTTGCCGTAAATGCTCCCCTTCGACATTTTCTTTCTCTGGTGGCTGAACCATCAGAATTTCGATTTCGACATCACTGCCACCAGCCAGGGATTCGCACCATTGAGTGAAGGCCAAATCTGATTGCGACTCCAATACTTCTTTCGGAGGATTAAGAATCGTTCCATCATCCGCGTTACGAAGCAGATGCGTCGTTTGTGGAGTGAATTTAAAGTGTAAATAGCCTCTGGATTTCTTGGCGTATTCTGAATCTTTATCGATACGAGCTAACGGACTCCAACGCCCCAGTACCGTACCATTGGGATTATCCGTTGTCGGTTCGGAGTAGACGTTTCGTTCACGCAAATGCGTTGTTTCGGTGGCACGGCGAATCAACTGGTTGTGATCGGCAAACCTTTGATCGGCAACGATTCTGAATTGCAGCTTTCCGGCCTTCGAGAGCAAATCCCAAATCCGCTCGGCCTCGGCTTGGCTAACGTCTGGAATGATGACTTCAATTTGGTATTTGCCACGAGGGCGCAACACGATTTCCCGAAGACCACTCGGGTCAATTCGTTTTCGCAACGTGTCTACAATGTCTCGCGCTTGGACATCTTCCGCTTCGGCTTCCACTTCATCGAGTGCACCAATGATATGGACGCCACCGCGCAAATCGACACCAAATTTCGGTGGCCACATATTCACAATCACTACCACCGATCCAACCAGAAAGGCAGAAACCAGCGCAAGTTTCCAACCGTGAGTTTCCTCCATTCGCAATTGGCGAGCGAGAAATCTACCCGCAAAAACGGCGAGTACGACCGGCAATACAATCGTCAATAGGGCCATACCGGCGGCATAAATCTGGTCCCATGTAGTCGGCTCGACGGCCGTCGAAGCCTCAATCGTAGCATCCTGCACTTGAGCAAGAATCATTCCAAATTCAGAAAAGATCATAGCTAATTAATTCCAATTTAATTTTGCACTATCCAAGGAACAACTGAAAGATAATCGCAATGTCTAAAGTTCGATTCATATTCGTTGCGACGTTTACATCGTATTCAACGTCCAAACAAACTTTATGTGGCAGTTGCTTCCGACTCATCTTTGACGACACGAACAATCGATGCGTTTAACACCTGAAGTTTTGTCTTAGTGGCGTCATCGACCCTGATCGTCATATAGGTGTCATCCTTATTGACAACGGTGCCAAGAATCCCACCTGCGGTCAGGACACGATCATTCCGCTTTATACTGTCGAGCAGTGCCTGGGCTTTGGCTTGCTGTTTCTGCTGAGGCCGACCCGCCAATAACATATAGACCAGCATCACACCTAAAATCGCTGGAGCAAACAACAAAAGATTTCCAAATAATCCACCGCCAGAATCATCTGTTGCAGTAGTTCCGGTCCCCCCTTCACCCGAAGGAGACGGGCCAAGCTGGGCAATCAATAAAGTCAAATCGTTAAGAAAATCAATCATGGATCCACTTGGGGACAAGAAACACACTAAGCCAGTTTTTCAATCGCAGTTCCACCAACCCGGCGATTCAAGACTGTCTGAAAAACACGACAAATCAACGCCAATCGTACAAATGCAGACACGACACGACTTCCCTCCCAAATACGACTGCTATCGAAAAGCAACTCGATTGCCAAAGGGATTTTGCCGGTGGGATACAGCGCCACTCGACCGAGCCGACTTACCAAGCATGCTAGACACTTGTGCCAGTCTCAATATCATAAGTTTTTGCCGCGAATTGAACAAGGCCACGTCGTACCGAGTTTTCGTAGATTGATTCGATGAAAACTGCGTTGATCCGCAATCGTACGTCAGGAATTCCAACCCTTGATCAGGCTGACAAAATCTCCTACTTTGCCGCGATTGGACGACGTCTGATCCATTCCGGGGTCGGTGAACCCCAACCTGCAAACTGTTCCCGTAGAAATTCCAAAAACGAGTCGGCAGCAATCGCCACTCTCGCCTGCTCCATCAAATACTGGTAATATCCCAGATTATGGAGCGAAAGCAGCATGGGACCCAACATTTCACCTGCCATAAACAAGTGCCTGATATAGGCTCGACTATGAAATGACAAGGGGCTGATTACCGTTTCTGATATTGGACGGCGGTCTTCGCGAAATTTCCGATTTCGCAAGCGGAGCGTCCCCTCATCCGTAAAAGCCATCGCATTCCTGCCATTGCGAGTCGGCATGACACAATCGAACATGTCAACGCCAGCAGCAATGCAAATCAGCAAGTCCTCTGGCCGTCCGACGCCCATTAAATATCTAGGTCGATTGTCCGGCAAAAATGGACACGTGACGTGTACGGTTTGGTGCATCTCCAAGGGTGATTCACCGACGCTCAATCCCCCTAACGCATAGCCTGCAAAACCAAGTTGTACCAGCGCTTCAGAATAGCTTCGACGACGCTCGATATCGAGTCCACCCTGAACGATCCCAAACAACGCTTGGTCGGACTTTGAATGATGTTTGAGGCAACGCTCAGCCCAAATCAATGAACGTCGGCAGGCTTCGTCCAAAGCACCTTCAGACGCCGGAAGCGCAGGTACATGATCAAGCACCATCGCGATATCACTCCCCAAATTCTGCTGAATCTCAATCGATCGCTCTGGACTCAACTCCAATAAACGACCATCGATATGCGAGCGAAACCGAACGGAACGATCGTCGATTTTGGCCAGGTTCGCGAGACTAAAGACTTGGAAGCCACCGCTGTCAGTCAGAATCGGATGGTTCCAGCCGATAAACTGATGCAATCCACCCAACTCCGCAATTAAATCATCTCCAGGACGAAGCGCCAAATGGTACGTGTTGCCGAGAATCATATCGGCACCCGCTTCACGAAGTTGCAATACGTTGATCCCCTTGACGCTTCCTACGGTTCCGACCGGCATAAAGGCTGGAAGATGAATATCACCTCGCGGTGTAATCAACGTTCCAATTCTTGCACTGCAGTTTCGATCGACGTGCGAAAGCTCAAACTGAAAACCATAACGGCCAAGTTCCACCATCGACTTCTCCCGTAATCCAAGTTGATCGCCTGTCACGCAAACAGACATGATGGTTTCGTTCCTCGTCCAATACGACGCGCTGACCCAACGGCAAACGCGATCATCCTCTCAACTCTTTAGAGAGGTATCCCGACAATAAACACTCGGCGAGAAAATCGACAGCCAAAGCTCATTACGCTTCGCTGAGCAGAATCAGATAACAACTTTCTGGCGGCATATTTTTTTTGCGCCAGCGAGAGTTATTCGATCGAGAAACCAAGTCGACCACCACGCAAATGGTTGTACCCAAGTGTGCCTGATTCCAGATTGGCTCCACATTGAAATAGCACACGGTTCAATCGTCCAGCCGACACGAAATTGCACGTTGGAATCAAGCTTCAATGATATCAAAAACGCGAGCGCTTCGCCGACCATCAGCCAAGCGGGTTCTTGCGTACGACTTGAGAGAGATTCGACTCCACTGTGACTGGATCAAGTCTTACCTATTCGCCCCGCAACTTCAGCCCAAAATTAGTCAGTTTTTCGCGGATTTCATTGAGACTGGTGACGCCGAAATTCTTGCATTCCAGCAATTCATCACCGGTTTTACGGACAACTTCGCCAAATGTCGTCAGCCCTAACCGGGTCATGCACTTTCGGGCACGGACCGACAGATTCAAATCACCAATCGGACGCTCGAGCAACGCCTGCTCCTCCTCCGATAAATGACTAAGATCCATCGGCTCTTCCTTGACTCCTCCATCTGGAGAAAGCTGCCCGATCGACAGACCCTTATTAGCGAGCATTTCTCGAATTTCAACCAGCGACGTCTCGCCAAAATTCTTGCTATTGAGCAGGTCCTGTTCCGTCACCTTGGTCAAATCGCCCAACGTAGCAATCCCCATTCGTTGCAAACAATTTCGACTTCGCACGGAGAGTTCAAACTGGGCGACTGGAATATTGAGCACTTGTTCTAGGCGTTCCCGTCGTTGTTCATCCTCGTAATCGTAATGGCCGTCCATCGAGGCCATCGCATCCGACCGAAACAACTTGGCGCGTTCATTGGTTGGTTCGTGTTCCAGGATTCTATCGTAGCAATGTCGAGCTCGGTCAAATTGTTCATGATCCTCGTAAAGAATTCCCAAATTCAATAACACGCCGATATTGGTTGGAAAAACGGAAGCTGCACGTTGATACAATTCAATCGCCTTATCATCGTTCCCGCGACGATCGTTTTCCAGACCCAGTCCGAAAAGAGCTCCAGCATGACGATCGTTCGACTCGATCGCCCGTTCGTAAAGTCGGATCACTTCATCCGGATTGTTACCCAGCAGCGCGATGGTAGCGCCACGTTGATAAAGATACTCAGCCGTCTGCTCCACCGGTCCAAAAAGGTTGTCAAGAATATTCATCGCTTCTTCAATTTGACCAATGTGTCGCTTGCACTCGGCGATCGAAATTTGACATTGGTCGGAATCATAACCTCCCACCTTGGCGGACTCAAAACAGGATATCGCCTCGCTGAATCGATTTAAACAAAACTGCGCCTTGCCCATATAAAAATAGGCCAACGCTCCATGGTCGGCATTGCTCAAAATCTCAATTGCCGATTCGTATTTGCCCAGTAAATAGCGACTGACACCTAGACGCACATTGGTTGCAGGTGACCGTTCGGCCTGGCCCTCCAATTGACTTGCCAGATCACGAAGTTCATTGAATTGCGTGAAATCGACGGTGATCCTAGCAACAATCGTGCCGATTTCCGTTGGACCAAACGATGAATTGGATAAAACAATGTCGCGCAATGTCGTTTCAATTGCTGCCGAACCGTAAGACATTCGAAAACCCCGCATCTAAACAAAAAAATTTGAAAATTATTTTATCGCGAAATCCCTATTTCACCAAGGGACCTTCTCGCGTAATTCTCGATTCTGAGTTTGTACCCAACCATCAAACGTAAGAAAATGGACCCAAATGACTAAGGCTACCCTTGGAACCCAAGGAGAGTGGAACAGAACCGTGTTTGGAATTCACGAAGGGTTCCTGTCCCTTTTTCTTTGGAAAGAAGCCAGCGGCGGGAGTCGAACCCGCAACCCCCGCATTACGAATGCGGTGCTCTGCCAATTGAAGCTACGCTGGCGATTGCGATACCTATCGTGAATTAACGGCTTTCCCAAGTCTTGATCAGCAATTTTATACTGGGGCGCAAAACCCCTTTC
>JBGTDM010000317.1:0-7106 GCA_041748315.1 Pirellulaceae bacterium | reverse complement strand
TTCCGCATTTTGGAAGGATGAACGTCGTTGGTTTCGAGGGCTTTCGATCGGAGCCTTATTGTTGGTAATTTTTCAAGGAGCATTGGGGGGCGCGCGCGTGATCCTCGATCAAAGAACGCTGGCAATGCTCCATGGTTCTATAGGTCCATTGTTTTTCGCATTGATTGCCGGCATGGCCGTTATGTCGTCGCGTTGGTGGTTTACAGTAGGCCAACATGAGTTCGATCAAGATGCTGTAAATTCGAGGTTTTCGGTCTTTTCGTCGAATGCATTTATACGGATCTGTTTGGCGATGGCACTCGCCAGCTATTTCCAATTGCTACTCGGGGCAAGTTTGCGTCATGTTTTTGACACTGCAGAACCAGTTTTCTATCAGACAATCGTGCTGAGTCACGTTGGGATGGCGACTCTGATCGTTCTGTTGTCTATACTGATATTTGCGATATCGTGGAGCGCCCCGTATCGAGGACGTGGTATTCGGTGGCTTACGGTATTACTGTTAATGCTCGTGATAGGGCAGGTGGGCTTGGGGATTGCAACCTGGGTCACGAAGTTCGGCGTGCCCGAAGTTTTGGGTTTCCCAGAGGTTGCTGAACGCTTGTTAATTGTAAAACGCAGTTTTGTGCAGATGAACACCATCACGGCGCATGTCGCGGTGGGTTCACTGATTCTTGCCACGGCAACTTGTTTAAGCATTCGTTGCTTGCGATTGTTCGGGCGACCCCATCGAGCTTGAGTTAACATTTTTTCCTGTTGATTAAAACATTTAGACTAATGGATATGAATCTTTCCACAGAAATTGTGACAGCCACACGTTCTCAAACTCGCCCACGATTTGTTGACTATGTCGAATTAACAAAGCCCCGCATTTCGATGATGGTATTGATTTGTGTGGCGATCAGTGCCTATGTTAGCGCAACAATTCCCGATCCCTGGCTGATGCTTCATTCATTGATTGGTGTGTTGCTGGTTTCTGCCAGCGGAGGTGCGACCAACCAGTTTATCGAACGATATACCGATTGGTTGATGCCTCGTACCGCAAATCGTCCACTCCCAGCGCAGCGGATGACAGCCAGGGCGGTTGGATTGTTTGGCGCCGTGACATTGGGGATCGGGATCGCCTACTTGGCGACCTTAGTCAATTTTCAGGCTGCAGTTGTTGCAGGGATTACCTGGAGCGTTTACGTACTGCTGTATACGCCAATGAAGGTTGTCTCCAGTTTCAATACTTATGTGGGGGCGATCGCCGGAGCAATGCCAGTATTGATCGGAGTGGTTGGCCAAGAACCGCACATTCCAGCGATTGGCTGGGCGATTTTTGGCATCCTGTTCGTCTGGCAGTTCCCGCACTTTATGGCGATTGCCTGGAAATATCGTCACGACTATGCGAAGGCAGGGCTTGTCATGTTTCCAGTGACAGATCCTACAGGGCGGTCTGCGGGTTGGCATGCAGTCGGTTTTGCGCTCTTGATGTTTCCCCTGAGTATTTGGGCAATTGGTTTAGTCGCCGGCTTCTCTTGGTTGTTTATGGGAATCACGATTTTTTTGGGTGTCACCTACTTGATCCCGTCCTGGAACTTTCTTCGCGATCGGACTCTGGTGACCAGTCGCAACCTGTTATTGTCATCATTAGTGTATTTGCCAGCCATGTTGACCACAATTTTGATCGCGAGAATCATCAATGCCTGAGCAGTGCCCCGTTTTCGTCGCGCTACCAGGCAGCACTGCCATGCATTCAACGAGTCCAGGTGGTATTCCTTTTGGCCGGAGTCAATTTGGTGGGGACGACGTGACGTTTTTTTGGAAGCAGCGTTTTGGCCTCGTTTTTTTGACGTTAAACCAGCGGTACATCGGCCTTCTGAACGCGATAGCGGTCGTGTGTCGATGATCACGGCGGGTTTCCGCGGATCCGTGGTAGAACATCGACAGCCTCAAAAACCAAATGAATCAACGACCTATTTCACGCAATCCCGAACGTCTTTTACCGTTGAGCAACGGTCGGTTTGCGATGTGGCTGTTCCTGTCGACCGAAGTGATGTTTTTTGCGGGATTGTTCGCTAGTTTCATCGTTTTGAAATCAGCGGTACCAGGCAATCTATGGCCAAATCATCAATCCGTTCATGTTCATTTTGGCGTTGGCCTGATGAATACGGCGATCCTTGCGATTTCAAGCTATTTTGCATTTTTGGGGACACGAGCCATTGATCGACACAATTCTCGCCGAGCGATGATATGCCTGTCGTTAACGCTTTTGCTCGGCGCGAGCTTTCTCGCGATCAAGGGGTACGAGTATATTGTAAAAGTCAAATCAGGAATCCATCCTGTTCCAGGTCAACGGCAGGTTTTCGACGTTGCCGATATTTATTATTTGGCCGCAGTAGGTCACACTTTGGAGCAGAGGATTGGTCGGTTGGAGGGCTGGAAAAGCCGGGCTGATACCAAGTCAGGTCAAAATGCGGCTGGTCTGCAACAACAGCTTGAACAGTTATATGCGGTGCGGTCAGGATTGGTTAGTTGGACCGAGGCCCAAGTCGCTTATTCAGATGACATCGATGGAAATCGGCGGCTGCTCGAGCGTTTTGCATTGGAGATTTATTGTTATGACCCGGTGCTTCAAAACGTGCAAAGAGAGTCTCTACAGGCTGAGTTGGCATCATTAAAGAACGTTTTGTCAGATCAGGAGCTGGAGTATCGAGATCGGTCCGAAGAGATAATCGAGCTGAATCGTCGGATCAGTGAACAGGAATCGACTCGCCTTCAAACAGAACAACAGGTTGATCTGAATTCTGAAATTGCCGATCGACAAATCAGCCACCTCAGTTCGGAAATCGATAAACTGAAACGGCAGGCGGCTTCGTTGACGTCGCAAGCGAGTACTCTGCGCGTTAAAATGGTTCCACTCGAGAACAGAGTTGGCTACTTGGAGAATCACGCCGACCCGCAAGGCATCAACCAGAGTTCAGCTCGCATGGGCCTGCCCCTAGTCATTCCTGGCGGTGGCACCTGGATGAATCTTTACTACCTGATGACTGGCGCTCATGCACTCCACTTGGTTGGAGGGATGCTCGCCTTGTTAATATGTCTGATGATTGGCGTGACGCACACCGGTGGAGCGTTGCACAATTCTGTACTCTATTGGCACTTCGTCGATGTTGTTTGGCTGGCCATGTTTGCGGTTTTTTATTGGTAAAAGACAACACTTCGAAAAAAGATATTTAGAAGAGGTAACAAATGAAACGGATCATTCCCGTCGTTCTGTGGACGTTGGTCCTGGTTGTCGCAGCCTACATATACTATCAAAGTCGATTTGCCGATTCACGGACGGACTCGGGTGAAGTAACAATCGCTGATGGGCGAAGCTTTGCGCAAACCCCGTGGAAACATTTTCCGCAGGTCAAGCCCTTTCAATTGACGGACCAAACGGGATCGACGTTCAGTTCAAAGGAGTTGACGGGCAAACCCTATGCCGTCAGTTTCTTCTTCACCAATTGCCCGACGATTTGCGCTCAGCTTAATCGGCGAATCCAGCAGTTAACGGAACTGTTTGAACCTCAGGACTTGATGTTTGTGAGTATTACTTGTGATCCGCAGCAAGACACTCCAGAGGTTTTGGCACGATATGCCAAAGGGTTTGAGGCTGAACCTAGTCAATGGCGGTTCTTGACTGAACAGATGTACAAGATTCAAGAAGTTGGCAGAAACTTTGATGTCACGCTTGATTTGAATTCTCACACAGATGATATTTTACTGGTTGACAAGTGGGGGCGCTATCGTGACCGGTTCAAGTGGGACGATGCATTGGAAATCGCCCGTTTCGAATTGGTCGCTAATCAACTGATTCAGGAGGAGCGACCACCCATCGAACGAGCCTTTGAAACTCGAAATACCCTAGCCGGTGTTGCACACAATCAACGTAAAAAGGCGTGGCTGGATGAGTTTTTCCTGCAGGATCATAACGACCAGCAATTTTTTTCGCGCGATTTAACCGGCGAGGTATGGATCGGCAACTTGTTTTTCACCAATTGTACACAGATTTGCCGCGCCCAAACCGAGTACCTCAAATCGCTGCAGGATCGAATCCAGACAGAGCGAATCAAATACATCAGCATTTCGACCGATCCGACCGTAGACACGCCGGATGTGTTGCGGAATTATCGTCAGACCTTGGGAATTAAATCGGAAGATTGGCTGTTCTTGACCGGTGATGCCAACTATATTCGTCGCATCAGCGAGGAGTTTTTTCGCGTCGCGTTAATGGCCAATGAACATCATTCGACGGAACTGTTCGTGGTCGATCGATGGGGTGTCGTGCGTGGCAAGTTTGATTGGCAACAATCTGGGACCGAAGCGGAGATGGTGACGCTGATCGAGGAGCTCGCCGCAGAGAAGGCACCGGTTTATTTCGAGTGAGATTAACCAGTGGATCAAGTCACTCCCCCGTCTGCAATCGATTCGAATACGTAATCAAGTGAGGCCTTGCCAATGTCCGTTACCGATCTGCCTCACTTGAACGCCACCTTGAATTCGTTAGCAACCATTCTGTTGATCGTGGGTTACCTGCTGATCAAACGGAAACAAGAAACCGCCCACAAATGGACGATGTTGGGCTGTTTTGGTGTGAGTTGCGCCTTTCTTGTCAGCTATCTTGTCTATCATGTTAACGTTCTTAACAGCAAACCTTTCCCCCGGGGGGATTACGCTGATTTGTGGAGCTATTTGTATTTAGGTGTGCTTATCAGTCATGTTGTTTTGGCCGCACTGGTCCCTTTCCTGGCGATTACCACGATTATCCTCGGGCTACTCAATCGCCGCCATGCGCATCGCAAGATTGCGCGATGGACCTTTCCGATCTGGCTGTACGTTTCAGTGACCGGCATCCTTGTTTACTTCATGTTATATTGGTGGTTTGTGCCGCTGAGCAATTAACCAACTTGAGCATTGTCCCAAATGAACCATTTATCAATTTATTGGATTGACCTGCTAGCATGCCCGAATTGTAAGGAGGCATTGGATGATCAGGTCGCGGCGGGTTACGCCTGGAGTATTGGCTTGATGATGTTAGTGCCGATGACCATCTTGGTGATGTGGGCGTTCGTGATTGTGCGCACGATGCCGAAGACTCGACCCGGTCCATGAGCCAGCGAACATGCAGCACGAGGGAGAATTAATGGTGACCGCCTCGTGCAACTTAGGTCCTGCTGAACCGCCTCAGCAACCAATTTGCAATGACATCAGCTAACGCTCTTTGCTTGGTAGCGTAGAAATGATTTGCACCTAACACCTGTTGTATTTCAAAGGTGTCGTCAGAGAGTTTCAGGCCCTCCAGATCCTTAATGATATCTACAAACGCTGAATGTTCGGTCAACTCTCGCGATCCAAAAGTTAACAGTGTGGGTACGGTAATTTGCCGAGCGTACTTCAGCCAGTTGTAGCGATCCTCGGGGCCATACTTATCACGATAAGCGGAGGCGGAAATCAATGTAGGAAACGGGAAGTCGACCTCCATTAAGTCTTCGCCGCAGGCTGCAGCGATCTGTTCCGAGGCCCGATTGATCCAGTACAAAAATCGATCGCGTGTTGGCATTTGCAAAAATTTCTGATAACACAATCTCGATGCTGAAACAGCGACGATTCCGGCCACGGCCGCATGCGGCTGTAAAGCTTGAGCGTAGATCGATTTAATTGCGCCGAGACTATGACCCATCAAGATGATTTTTTGATGCCCTTGCTTGAACAGATAGTCGCACCAGGCTTCGATATCCCACCGGCAATCATCCACAATTTCGTAGGCAGCCCCCAGGTTCACCGTTTGCCCATTCCGTGTTGTCTGGTTCACGCTGTCGTGCCCACGCGTGTTGATCTGTGCGACGACAACACCCAGATTCTGAACTCTAGTTGTCACCACCTGGTCCAGTCGGGAGCTATAGAAATTCCCACCCAAACCATGGAGATAGATGGCAGCATCGATAGAAAGTAGCCTTGGAGATGCCGCGGGACGAACCAGGCCATGCAAGTAAACGCTATCGGACGTCTGGACTCGTACGAGTTGTCCGTTCATCGGTGGCCAAACATCCAAAAACGTACAATAGCCGATCGTAGATGGTTACCGGCTGGTTGGGCTATGGTTATTGCTGGCAAGTTGGGACAACAACTGCAGGACACCGTTGAGATGAGCCAACCGGGGACCGTATTTATCTACGAATTCGTTCAAAACAAAATCGCCTTCGAGCATTGCTTCATAGTTGTCACTAATGTCCAGGGTGAGGCTCTCGATAAACTCAGTTTGAACCTGTCCCAATGCTTCAGCGGCAACGCGGCACCTTCGTGCCAAAATTGGGTTGGCATCCTTCCATTGACCAAGTTCATTGGCTCGTTGACGTTGATTAGAATTCATCTGATCAACCATTTCTTCGAGCAATTCGTTTTGACGGTCTTGCCCAATCACGAGTTGTTGCATGAGGTCCAACAATTCCTGATTCGGATGGATTTCGCCATGTTGCATGACTGGTTTATTTGTTTCGTGACTGATGTCGTATTGATAGAGTGGTGAGAATTCCTGCGGACTTTGGCTCATTAATCTCTCCAGTGATCTTGTTGTTTCACCTCAGTATAAACGCAACTCACCACGTTGTCGAGATTCCGTAGCAACTTTGGCCAACAAACAGCCGATCATTTCGCTTGCATAATCGGACGGTGCGTTTCGACATAACTTGGAACAGCGTTAATCATTCATTGCAATCGTTATATTTTTCCACATTTGCACGCTTGACAAATTGCTTTAGGCAAGTTTGGTGGGGGCTAGCGATTGCCGTACCCAAGGTTTTCCAAGACCGCCTTGTATGCTTAAAGGACCCCTTCGCCTACGGCCGACATTCCGATATATCTCTCTTAACGGGATGAGCTTCCAGTTTGTTGTTGCATGAGATTGTATTGACGTTCATGCCCATAACCCGAGGGACTCTAATTCGGTGTTCAGCTTGTGCTTCAGAGTTTGGCTTCATGGTAGAAAACAAGTTTCAATACGAAGAGAGTTCTGTTGAGCCACTAAACGAGGAGTGGACTTTCGGTTTCGTAACGGTAATTGAAATCGGTGGCATGGGGTTTTG
>JBGTDM010000316.1:0-42966 GCA_041748315.1 Pirellulaceae bacterium | reverse complement strand
TCACTGGATTGGGGATCCTCACCAATCTTGACAATACGATATCAGGCACAAGCGCCCTGGGTAACAATGCCCTTGGGATTATCAACCAAGGGACCGTTCGCGCTTTTGACGGTGGTGTCGTGACATTAACGGGCGCCAATTTTGGCGAGTTTGGTGGCAGCGGCAGTTTGAAGCTTTTGACGATAGCAACCTGTTGTTTGACGCCTCGGCAAGTGCACAGAATGTTTCTGGCGGCGTGCTCAACGCCGGAACTTGGCGAGCCATTGATGGAGGTGCTGCAGCAAATATTCGTCTCCAAAACAATTCTACCAGTTTGATCGAAACAATCGGTGTCGATGCGGCAGTCAATTTGAGCGGTACCGACTCGAACTTCACCGTTCGAGTCGCCAATGTGTCGATCGACTTTCGCCTGCATAGCCGATCGGAGATTTCACGTCGCATCCATCTGTGGTAAGTTGATCAGGCAGCGCTGCGAAAGCTTTCCAGTGCGTTGAGCTTAAGTAACTGGGATTGAATTAAGCAACCGGTTGAAGAGTATCAAGCGGTGCAATTCACCTGGGTATCCGCCATGGAATGAAAACAATGACTTTTGATCACTTTGTGTCGTGGCGATGTCACCTGATATTGTTTGGCGCTATCGGATTGCTAATCTATGGTGATCTGGTTCCATGGGCCGCATGTGTTGAACAGGATGATCGCGATCATCAACCCTATTTCGGAATTCGCGTCGTCGATCATCAAACCGGTCGTGGCGTACCGATGGTTCGATTGCGAACGACTTCAAATATCGATCACTGGACAGACAGCAATGGGTGGATTGCGTTTCACGAGCCCGGATTGATGGGTCGTGAAGTCTATTTTGCCATCGAATCACCTGGGTACGAAATGGACGCTGACGGATTTGGATTTCGCGGCGTTCGCCTGAAAACCATTCGCGGTCAAGCGGCGGAAGTCAGAATCAAGCGAACTCAACTGGCAGAGCGGTTGTATCGTGTCACCGGACAAGGAATCTATCGCGACAGCGAACTCTTGGGACAAGCCGCGTCGCCGGATATCGATCAACTCAATGCAGGCGTAATGGGTCAAGACTCCGTACAGGCAGTGGCCCATCAAGGCTCACTGTTCTGGTTGTGGGGCGATACGAATTTGCCGCACTATCCGCTCGGTATATTTCATGTGACTGCGGCGGTCTCGCCGTTGCCGGAAAGTGGACTCGATCCAGATCAGGGAATTCCGCTCCGATATTTCATGGACGAGTCGACTGGGTTTGCGAAAAAAATGTTGCCGGTCGACGACCCGGGAGCGGTCTGGTTGTGGGGGCTGATTAGCGTTCCGGACGAGAACAACGCTGAGACGCTTGTCGCCCATTATTCGCGACATCTGAGCCTTGGCAACATGGTCGAACATGGAATCGCAGTTTGGGACGACCGGGCTCAGCGGTTCATCAAAAAAGTGACGTTTGACTTGGAGAATAAGTGGCGAATTCCGCAAGGCCAAGCATTCCGACATCGCGACGCGAATGGTGATTTCGTCTATTTTGCGGAGCCATTTGCCGTGACTCGTGTTCCGGCCCACGTGTCCGATCTGTTGGATCCCTCAAAGTATCAAGCCTATGTGTGGGACGCCACGACAGACCAATGGTTATGGCAAACGGACTTGCCGCCGACCAGCCAGAATGAAGAAACTGCCTTGATCGCCGCAGGTCAAATTCCATCGACGGAGGCACGTTATCAGTTGAAGGAGATCATGACTGATAAACCGGTAGAAATGCATCGAGGGTCAATAAATTGGAACCACTTTCGGCAGCGTTGGATCATGGTTGCCTGTCAGACAGACCGTACAGGAGCCCGTTCATTTCTGGGTGAAATCTGGTATGCCGAAGCGGAGTCGATAACGGGTCCCTGGCACGATGCGATCAAGGTTGCCAGCCATCCCAATTATTCATTTTACAATCCACGACACCATGCGTTGTTGGACAAGGATGACGGCCAGATTATCTATTTTGAAGGGACGTATACACGCATGTTTTCAGGCAATCCCGCCCCTACGCCTCGCTACGACTACAACCAAATCATGTATCGCCTGGACCTGTCACGGGTGGCGACGTTGATCGAGTGAAATTCGGCAAACAATAGGAAACAAAAATTGTAGGAATTCGTCGCGAATCCGGTTTTCACATAAACGGACTCGCAAACCATGAAGGCGGTCGAGTCAAGAATGGACTACCGTGATTCACTTGGGCGTCCAGTGGAGATGGAGTGTGAAAAGTAATTCGAGAGCGGTGTTTAACTCCAGATGACTGGGAACTTTGAAAAGAACTCAGGACTTGTCGAACGTTAAGACGAGGGATTTATCCACGTCGAGTAGAGTTCCGGACGTCGATGGCGGAGAAATAACGTTCGGGCATGCGACTCGTGGACTTGCTGAAGATCGATGTCGCAGTAAAGGATTTCCTCGGTACCGCGCCCGGCCCTTGCCACAACACGTCCCCCTGGATCGCAGACGAATGACTCTCCGGCGAAGTCCAGTTTTTCCTCGCGGCCAACCCGATTGCAGAGTGCGGTAAAATAGCCGTTTTGGAATGCGGCAACCTGCATTTCCGCTTCGAACAGACCGGTGGGCCATTCACCGTAAACGCCAGCCTGCGGGACAACGACCAGATCGGCTCCAGCCACGGCGAGCGCTCGCATGTATTCGGGAAAGTGCCGGTCGTAACAAATGGCGACACCAATGTTACCTCGACCCGTCCGAAAGACAGGCGCCCCGTTATTTCCCGGTGTGTAGTAACCCTGTTCATGAAAGCAATCGTATTCGGTGATGTGAACCATCCGAGTCGTGCCACAGATGGAGCCATCGACGTCAATGACAGGTGAGCTATCCCAGGTCCTGCCATCGGCTTGTTCAAACAGGTTGAGTACGATCACGCATCCAAACTCGCGCGCGATCTCAGAGAAAGGCGACGTTGTCGGCCCGGGGATGGTGACAGCAAGTTGAATCACGTCGGGGGTTGCTGGTGCTTGGGGATAGAATCGATCGAAGGCCAGTTCTGCGAAGCAGATGACTTGCGCACCCGCATTTGCGGCTGTGCGCGCGGCTTCGATTCCCCGAGCAAGGTTGGTTGCACGTTCAATCGAGGCGCTGTGCTGTACTAAGGCGATTTTCATGCAGGCGTGGTGTCGGCTTGGGAGTTTTGACGTGGAGGTTGAATTCGTGAATCAGAAATTAGAGCCGAATTTCGGCGGTCTATTTTAACGACAACAGGTCCATTTCGGTCATGTGAACGGCACATGCCCATTTCACGTATACAAATTCGAAGATGTCGGTGGTTCATATTGACCATAAAACCTTTTGATGAAATGACGGCCGTGTTGTTGGGGAAAATGGTTTTCCCATCCCCAGCGGTGGAGTAAACGGTCAGAAATTCGGGAATTAGTTACATGTGCCAGGATCGCATCGGTGCGTTTGATGCGGGCGATTTCATCAAGTGTTTGCATGGCTCGGCGAAGTGTTGCCAGTGTCGTTCCGAGTGTCGATTCAATATACTTGAGGGCTAGAAAGTTGCGATGGCCCCAAGGCTGGTTGAAGTAAACGCGGCAACGATCCGGGGCAATCCTGGGATGACGGAACGCACCGGCCCAAGCGGCCTCTGTTGCCGAGATCAGCTTGGGCCAAGGTTTGAACTTCAACGACACGAATTCGCCATGACGAGTTTCAATAACACCATAGGCGCGCTCGACGATGATCGATTCGTGTGTTGATAATTCATTGATTGAGATGAATAGCGATGACATCGTGATCTTTCCAACACTTGTCTAAACAATCCTCAGGCAACGTCTTTTGAGGCCAACCTGTTCCCTGACGTCATTTACTTTCGTGGACCCGAGCCTTAATACAACTCCACAGAAACAACATCACGCCCATTAAGCAAAGTGCGACCGCAATAATTACCAGCAAAATTGGTCCCAGCGAGAAAATTCCTTGCGCGGCCCACTCGTTCCAAATTGAATACCAGCCAATGACAACAACGGCAGTTGCAATGCATAAATAGGGACCAAATGCGATTTTCTGTTCACCAGTGGAGATCAGAATGGCAACCGCAACGACGATTGAAGCAAATGGGGCCAAGGCAAAGACCAACAGCGCTGGCTGCCAGCCCAATGCGGCTCCAATCATCGCCATCAACGTCACATCACCAAACCCCATCGCTTCCACGCCCAAAGTCTTTCCGGCGATGATCCGTACGGCCCAAGTCAACCCTCCGCCGAAAGCCATTCCCATCAAAGATCCGAAAAGGGCGTCCCATGAACTTCCTTTGCTTTGCCATACTGCAAATATCAGCGGAGCCACGACGAGCAACAGGATCGCGACCATCCAATGATAGGTGGTCGCACCACGATCACGAACGCGAGCCGCGCTAACCGTTCGCCTTGGAGATGGCCAAAGCGTCGCTAGAAAAAATCTGATCGCGTTGAACGGACCCTTTCGCCAGGTCCATAAGGTGGGCAACAGGGCCAGGCACCAAATCGTCACGACCCCGATTCCACTCATCAATCCAAAGAGTGAATCATGCCAGTGGGTCAAGTCCAACGGAGATTGATAATGAAGCGACTCGATTTCGTTTCCCGCCAGTCCAGTGCTGACGGTGGGCAAGCGGCTATTCGGAAACAAGACTGACATCGATAGCGCAAACAGCGTTCCGGGGATGGTGATCCAATCGGGAATTGTCTGTTCATCAAAGTCGATAAATGTTGCAATCACCAATAGGCCAAACAGGATTGAGTGGAAGATTAACCAGGTTCCGATCCATGACTGGATGACAGCCTCATCTGGCTTGGTGACCTGTTCGGTTCCGCCGATTAGCCCACCCGTCCAATAAAAGACGAACATTGCCGTCAAACCCAGTGCGCAGCCGATCTCGATGAACAGAGGACGAATCCAAAATCGGGATCCGAACACGATCGATTCCCGGCGCAATCGCAGCCAGCCAAAAATGGGGACTCGATCGAGCCAACTTCGAGCCGGGCAACCCTCGGGTGCCTTGGTCCATGGACTGATCAAGTATGTAAATAAACCAAGTCGGTAGATGCCAAGGTTGATTAGGGATCCAGCGACTCCCCCAATCACAGCCATCAGGAAAGCGATAACGATGAACGCAAATTGTCCCGGGTTTGGCATGTCGATTCGCGTATGATCTGGAAAACAGTCGCTGGAAAAACATTTAGGTAGGCTGATTATTGGTATCGACACGTTGCCACCATTTCGCAATTTTTTCAGCGACCTGTTCGACAGTCAACTTGTCAGTGGCGATGGTGTAATCGGCACAAGCGGCATAAAGAGGCATTCGCTCGTTCAGAATGGTGGCGACTTCATCGGTCGCCGACAGCTCGGTTAGCGCTGGACGATTACTGAAATGATCGGGATCGTTGTGCATGCGGGCTTCGATTTCGACCGGACTGGCGCTTAACCAGGCAACACGACCATAGCGTTGTAAGCAAGTTCGATTTTGCTCCAGCAGTACAATTCCACCTCCCAACGCGATCACGGATGGTGGTCCGTTGCATACCAGGCGGAGTTGTTGTGCTTCCAATTCGCGGAACTGGGCCTCCCCTGATGCCTTAAAGATTTCAGCGATTGATAAGCCGCTTGAGAGACAGATTTCACGATCCAGATCGATGAATGGGCGTTGCAGCAATTCGCTCAATCGGCGAGCCACCGTCGATTTACCCGTTGCCCGGAAGCCAATCAGAAACAAGTGCATTGCAACACTTTCCATGGATTCGTCGATTCGAAGCAATCGGCGTTGTTAATGGGGCAATTAGTATTTCGCGGCGCTGGTCGCTCGTTTAATGACGTTGCGAAGGAGTTCCAAATCGGCATCGACGCCGGTAAATAGTTTGAATTGTTTTGCAGCTTGGCGTACAAACATATCCAAGCCAGTGATCACGTTGCAACCTGCTTGCCTGGCATGTTTAACCAGCAGTGTTTGTTCAGGGTTGTAGATGCAATCGAATATGACGGTATGTTTATCCAGCCATTCCCGTTCCATGGGCGACTCGTCCATATTGGGATGCATCCCGACAGGCGTGCAGTTGATGAGCACTTCGCACTTGAAATTTTGTCGCGCCGGCCAGTCGATACTTTTGCATCCAATATAGGTCGCCAGTTCACCACTTTTCCGATAATCTCGGGCGGTCACCGTGACTCGCGCCCCGGCGTTCTGTAAGCCGAACGCAATCGCTTTGGCGGCGCCCCCTGCACCCAGGATCAGTACCGAGCGACTCCGCAGTGGGTTTTCGTCTCCTGAATCGGCAAAGTAATGGCACAGGCTTTCGATGGCTGCATCGCAATCCGTGTTGTACGCCCGGTTTCCTTTTTGGTCAAAAATCACGGTATTTGCGGCTCGAATGCCGATGACATTGTCATCCAGACATTTCATGTACTTGAGGATTCGCTCTTTGTGCGGAATCGTCACACTTAGACCATGGACTTCCAGTTGGCGACAGCCTTCGATGAACTTTTTCAGTGAAGCTTCGGGGACTCGAAAGGGAAGGTAAACGTAATTGAGTTTTTTGTCGCGGATGCAGGCATTGTGAATCAAGGGGCTGAAGGTATGAGCGATCGGGTCGCCAATCACGCCTAAAATTTTTGTTTCACTGGTAATCTCGTCAAAGTGGAATTCGTTGGTCATCTGCTCATAGGTCAGCATACCCGGTGCGAGCAATCGATCGGGATTAAAGGTCGAATAAGTGAGAGGAGACCCGAAACGTCCACACAAAATTCGCGACGGCATTCCCATTTCGCCCATGCAAAACGCTACGGTGGGGATGCTGTTTTTCGTACGGCAGATGTTGAGCGTCTTAAAATTGTCGGCAGGATTGTTGGCCATCGTGGCAATTTTGATCATATCCGGATCGAGCATTGCCATCTGTTCATGGAGAGCTTCCAGATTATCCGGCGTTTCATGAAAATTATGGTAACTGATGATTCGCTTCGTCGTTCCGTAGCGAGGAATCTTGTCGGCGATGTCGATTTCCAGATCAACATAGTCAGCGCCATTTGCGATTGCGGTTCGCAACAAGAACAAGCGGTCCCCCTCACTACGTTGCCAACGTCCTCCTTCCTGGACGCGGCGGCAAGTTGCGATGACGGGACAATGGCGTTGCTCCAGCAATCGCTTCATATTGACCGGTCGTCGGATGTAGTCCAGTCGCAATTCGACCAACTTGATCCCAATTTCGGCCAAGTGTTTATGTTCCGCCATCAACATGCGATGGCGGCCTCGTCCTATGCTCACACAGATCATTCGTGCATTGACTGATGTTAATTCGATGGGCTGCCTTAAAATGCAACGGGAGCGGCAAGGGGGCAGCTAGCCTTTTTCACACCCGGGTAATCTTTCATTCTGCTTGGAAGGGGCGGCCAAATCAAATCCGTTTAAATCGTTTATCCAGTTCTTCTCGTGAAAAAATCAGCGAAGTTGGCCGGCCATGCGGGCAATGGTGGGCGTCCTGACATAATTCGCGATGTTGAAGCAAGGCATCAATCTCTTCGGGCGAGAGCTTGTCCCCCGCTTTTACGGCGGCTTTACAGGAAATCATATGGAGCAACTCGTCGATCAGATCACGCTGTTCAATTCCACGTTGCGAATCCATCAGCAACTCCACAATGTTCCGTAACATTTCCGCCGGGTTATGATTCGCGAGCATCGCCGGGTAGGCCTGCACAATTAACGTGTCACCCCCAAAGGGCTCGATTTGAATTCCAATCTGGGCCAATGCCTCCTGTGCTTCCATAACGACCGCTGCTTCCGCCGGCGCAAGATTGACCGGTTCGGGTACCAGTAACCGCTGCGATTCCAGTTTGCCGCGGAGCACCTTATCTCGAATTTGTTCGTAAATAATTCGCTCATGCAAGGCATGTTGATCTATCACCACGATTCCCTCGTCCGATTGCGTGACCAGATACCGATTGTGGATTTGTAGTCCTGCTGAACGATTCGATTGACGGCCGCTTTGGAAACCATGCGCCGTATCCATGGGACTGTGCGGAGTCGACTGATGATCCTGTTGATCGGGGGGTACGGGCCAACCCGGGTCGCTTGATCGCGGAGCTCCCGCGGATTGCGGAGAAGGTCGCGGCATGTCCTCGATCGGTGCTGGACCCGCGAGCAGATCGCGATCAGCCGTCTCCGCTCCGGTGTTTGTCCGTCGTGACTCCGTCCAGTCAAATGTGGAACGGCTGGTGGGCAAATCCAATGAACGTTGTGTCCGATCAGACATTTGATTCGGCTGAGTGCCGGGGAGGGGGGGACTGTTAATCACCGACTGTGGCCTCGATGGGACACCCGGTGCTGCCAACTGTGATGCGAAATCACTTGTTCCCAATTGTTGGCGAGCGGTCAAATCAGTTGTCAGAAATTTATTTCGAATGGTGCCAAGCAACTGACTGTAGATACGGCTTCCATCCTGAAACCGGACTTCCAGCTTACACGGGTGGACATTGACATCGACCCGATCGGCAGACATCTGCAACTTTAAAAAGGCAATCGGCTGTCGGCCGGTGAGGAGTAATCCACGATAAGCTTCGCACAGCGCATGCTGCAATGATCGATCACGAATGTGGCGTCCGTTGAGAAATAGATACTGCATGCGATTGTGCGCTCGACTGTGTTGTGGATCAACGACGAAACCAGTCAGTCGAATGCCGTCCGCTTCGTTATCAATCGGGATCAAAGCGCGACGAATGTCCTCCCCAAAAAAGTCGCCAATACGGTCCCGCCAATCAGCACAGGCGGGCACGTCATAAATAGTTTTCTGATTGTGTCGCAGGGTGAAATGAACGTCTTCATTTGCCAATGCATTCCGCGTGAATGCCTCGGTGATATGCCCGATTTCGGTTTGAATGGTTCGCAGAAATTTCCGGCGCACTGGCGTGTTGAAAAACATCTGTTCCACGACAACGGTAGTGCCAACCGGGGAGGCACAAGGTTTTGTACCCTGCCGCTGACCGCCGATGACTTCGAGTTCGAAGCCACTGTTCGAAGAAACGGTTCGGGATCGCAGAGTAAAATGACTGATCTCGGCGATGGATGCCAAGGCTTCACCGCGAAAGCCGAGCGTCTGTACATCAAACAAATCATCTGCGCTCTGGATCTTGCTGGTGGCATGTGATGCCACCGCCAATTCCAATTGATCACTGTGAATTCCGCAACCGTTGTCGGTGACCTGAATCGACTCGGTTCCCCCCTTTTCGATGATCACGTCGACGCGTGTCGCACCGGCATCCACAGAGTTTTCGATAAGTTCTTTGACGATGCTGGCCGGACGTTCGATCACCTCACCAGCAGCGATCTTATTGACTACGCTCGCCGAGAGTTGCCTGATGTTCGGAGCCGACTCCAGAAGCCCCGATCGTGTATCGAATGAATTCTCCATTTCCGAAATGCCTTGTCTCACTTAGCTTAAGTGGTAGTCCTTCAGTTTTCGGTATAAGTTCCTGGCACTGATTCCAAGGATGTTTGCAGTTTCCTCGCGATTGCCACCGGCCAAAATCAGGGACTGTTCGATGGCCCAGCGTTCGATTTCCTTTAGTGATTTTCCGATGAGATGAGAGGATCCAC
Organism: Pirellulaceae bacterium; assembly: GCA_041748315.1. Taxonomy (GTDB): domain Bacteria; phylum Planctomycetota; class Planctomycetia; order Pirellulales; family Pirellulaceae; genus CALMEE01. Next base: position 33,347 of record JBGTDM010000316.1, on the reverse strand, counting down.
CTGGGTCTTGTTCATTGCCCGAAACTTCACTTGACGGATCGGAACCTGATGGGGTTGCCGATTTCCCCGTCTGACGTTTTTCAACCGGGCCTTCGTAGAGCTCTGGTGAGAGGTCATCCATATCCAACACGTTATCGACATCCAGCACCACCATACTTTCCACGACATGTTTCAATTGTCTCACGTTGCCCGACCAGGGGAAATTATGCATCCATTTTCGGAGTGCGGGCGAGAACGTTTTGGAGGCTTTGCTGTTTTGTTTATTGGCCATTTTCCGAAAGTGGTCGGCCAACGGAACAATATCCTCGCGCCGCTCGCGCAGAGGATCCAAATGAAGGGTTACGACATTAAGGCGATAGTACAGGTCCTTGCGAAATTTACCAACCTCGACATCTTTTTCCAGATCCTGATTGGTCGCTGCGATGACGCGGACATTGACGGAAATCGGCTTGTTTTCACCGACTCGAGTGATTTTGCGTTCTTCCAGGACCCGCAAAAATTTGATTTGAGTGGCCAATGGCATATCGCCGACTTCGTCCAGAAACAAGGTCCCTCCATCCGCGTACTGAAATTTGCCTTCGCGATCGGTGATCGCATCGGTAAAGGCACCCTTAACGTGACCGAACAACTCGCTTTCGACCAGATGCTCGGCGACCGCGCCGGTATTAATTGCGACGAATGGTTTGTTTTTACGCGGACTGTTCTGATGAATGGCCTGTGCGATGACATCTTTACCTGTACCAGTCTCGCCCGTGATCAAAACGCCGACGTCAGTGGGCGCGATACGTTTGAGACGCGTGATTAACGACTCCATGGACTTGCTGGCAAAAACGATATTTTCGAAGCCGAATCGCTCATCCAATCGGCGACGTAATTCGATATTTTGATTCTTGAGTTGAATTGCTTCGATCGCTTTGCTGACGACGGCTTGCAACCGCTTGGGTGAAATTGGCTTTTCCAGGAAGGTATAAGCCCCCATTTGAATCGCCTCGACAGCGAGCGGAACCGTCGCATGGCCGGTCACCATGATCACCTCAGCGTCCGGCAACATCTGTTTTGCTTGCGCGAGAATTTTCATGCCGTCAACTTCATTCATCACCAAATCGGTAATGATTAAATCGAAGACATCGTTTCTGATGGCAGCGGATCCCTCCGGTCCTGATGCCGCAATCGTCGTCGGTAGACCGATTCGCATCAGGCTTTCAGCCATCGCTTCGATCAAGTCTCGATCGTTGTCCACCAATAGAATCCGGACACCCGGTGGGGTCGATTGATCTTTGGGTTTTTTTGATTTCGAGTCTGGATCGCGCATAAAAAAATGATACCCCAACGGGCCAATATGGTGTAGGCGGTAGTCGGGTTAACATCACCCAAGCCGCTCCTTGGTTACGATTGTCGAGACTTCACAACAATTGTACCGACTTCTGTCGATCAAGTCGCGTAACAACTGGAATTGGATCGGCGGAACATCCGTTTTGCCAATATCCCTAAGCAGTTTTCATGGTTCAATTCGTGGCCGTCCACCGCAAAAATCGAGGAGCCGCTTCGGTTGCTTCTCAGGTCGGTTTCGTTGATGATTCCCCGTCCCGTCGTAGCCAAAATGCATTTTGCAATGGCAAGCGCCTTTCATGATTGATTCCCACTCGCGGACGGATGTTGAGCGAAATGCCGGCCGACATCGCCAAGCTTGATCCAAACGAAGCACTTCGACACACGTCACGCAGCGTTGGAAATAATTCCGAGGCAACCTCCTCGCGGTGTAACTTAAACATTGACTGCGTTGGCCAGCAGTGCGACGTTAGCGGCTGCACCGGAAAGATTCGAGTCACCGTGACCGACGAATAGGTTAGTTATTTCGAAATGGTGTTTCAACCGCGGCCATCCACTCGCCGTTCGCTTGGCTGCAGTTCACGTTACAGCGCATCCGAATTGCTACGGAGTCGCGTTCACAATCGTTGACTGAAAGAGTATACTCGATTGAATCTGAACCAGACCGGGAAACACAGAATCCAGGGGGCCGACGTTTGAAGCTGGCGAAAGGGGTGCGGCGCCTCGAATTGGCATATCGGTTTCGAACGTCTCAAACTCACCCGAATGGCAGTCGGTGCAAAGCACAATTACATCGTTTATTGGCAAGACAGACGGAACGGCAATTGGCGACACGGATTTTAGGAATTGACCCCGGACTAAATGTTACGGGATATGGCGTCATCGACGTGCTTGGGCGTCAGATTGAACTAGTCGAAGGCGGAGTCGTTCGTTCTTCGCGCACCCGCTCCCTGGAATTCCGGTTGGATCAAATCTATTCGGGCGTGGTTGATATCATTCAATCGCTCAAGCCGGATAGGATGTCGCTGGAAGAGGTGTTTTCCCATTACGCACGCCCCAAGACTGCAATTTTAATGGGGCATGCCCGTGGCGTGATTAATCTGGCGGCAGCCAGAAACAACCTTTCGGTTCAAAGCTACCTGCCCAATCAAGTCAAACGTATTATGACCGGTAGTGGCCATGCCCCCAAATCCCAGATTCAATGGGCAGTTGCTCGGCATTTCAATTTGAGCGAACCGCCGACTCCACATGATGTTGCGGATGCGCTGGCGATTGCACTCTGTGACGCATTCATCCAACAGAATCAATTGACGAACGAACTTAATCAGTTAAGAAACAACTTGTCGTGAGGAACTCTACGCAATGATCAGCAGGATAAAGGGGAAACTTTTACATTTGGATGATGAGCAGGCGACGCTCGATAATCCCCCCTTTGAGTATCAAGTATTGATCACCGATTTTTCACGCCGTCGACTTCAATCGCAAGTCGGCGAGGAGGTGTCGTTGCATACCATTCACTTTTTGGATGGAAATGTTGCCCAAGGGGGTCGGATGACTCCTCGGTTAGTGGGATTTGTCAGTGAAATTGAGCGAGAGTTTTTTGATTTGTTTTGCTCGGTCGACGGGGTGGGCGTTAAAAAGGCATTGCGAGCCATGGTGCGCCCCGTCCAGGATATTGCAACTGCAATTGAGCAGCAGGATGTGAAAACGCTTTCCACGTTGCCTGGGATTGGCGCGGCAACGGCAGATCGTGTGATTGCCAAACTCAAACGCAAGATGCCCAAATTTGCTTTGCTGGTTACTCCGGAAGGCAAGGAAGTTAATGTCGAGCGCGATGTGATCGAGGAAACCTATCAGATCCTGATTACACTTGGACACTCGGAATCGGAAGCTCGGCGATACTTGGACGGGCCGCTCCAATCCAACAAACAGTTCAAGGACGTTGAGTCGTTGTTGCAGGCTGTTTACGAACAGTCCCAGCGTCGGTAGAAAAGGCAAAGTTTCGGGAGCAGCAAGACGCATCCTAGATCAACTCGGCAGAACCACGGCCTCAGAGAGAGTAAATTGAGCCCATAAATCCCATCCCATACTGTCAGGAATACATTGGATTCGATTCCTTGAAGGCAGTTTTTGAAACAAGTTTAACCGAACTGCTGTTTTGGTCGTTGCTGGAATCGATTATCCTGTTGAGATTCACTTTGCCATCGGTGTCGTTCTGGCGACTTGTTGATCCCCTAACATGCTTGATCCTGAAGAAAAATTTCGAAGCTCTATCGTCGATGCGGTTGATCAATTTTTGACCGAGTCTCGCAACCAGATCAGCGCCGTGACCGAAGCAGAATCTGACCTGCATTTGATTGAACCGGATACTGAAGGATCAACCGAAGCCGATTTCCCCTTGTCAGATCCTTCCGTTACGCAATCGATAACGAGGTCGGTGGACGCTGATGGCTGCGAACACGTGATCGCATACTTTCGTGTCGGATTCACGAGCGGTGAGGTCCATCGCGCACTGCACTTGGCGATTTGGCCGAACTTTTCAAGAATACCGGAAGTTCATGTGACCGTGATCGAAGGCGCGGCCGCTTCCGTGAAAATCACACAGTGTCAGATATTCGGCCTCCGGATCGAAGTCACATTGTTGCAGGGCATTGAAACACCATGTTCGGTCGTTCTGGAAATCGTCGCATCCTGTCAAAGCCAAGTGACACCATTGAACGGCAAATAATCAATCGCAAATTCGTCATCGCATGTCTCACTTTCAAAATGCAACCCAGTCTGAAGAGAGTGGGTAACATTGAACCCGATTAGCCCTTTGAATTGACAATCAATAATACCGTGACAATCAACGTTGAGCAGCTGCACCATAGACTTGCCAAATTCGATCAATCCCATTTGGTGGGATTTTGGTACGATTTGGCACCGGCCGAACAGCTAAAACTGTTTAAACAAATCGAACAACTCGATCTTTCGCAGTTGCAACGTTTGGTGGCCGGGATGCACGCCGAACAGGTGTGGTCAGAGTTGGCGACGAAGGCTCAACCGCCAACCGCGATCCGACTGAAGCAAGATACTCCGTTTACACGAGCGGAGGCGATTGCGGTCGGCGAGCAGGCATTGCGCGATGGAAAGGTTGCCATGGTGTTGGTTGCGGGTGGACAGGGGACACGACTTGGCTTTGATTTGCCGAAAGGGATGTATCCTCTGGGACCTGTTTCCAATCGAACTCTGTTTCAAATCCACTTTGAAAAGGTCCTTGCCCTTGGAAACTATTTCGGCTCGACGATTCCGCTATTTGTGATGACCAGTCCGGCGACTCATGAGCCAAGCGTCGCGTTCCTACAGCAACATCAACGATTCGGTATTGCCGAAGAGGATTTGAAAATCTTTTGTCAAGGTACGATGCCAGCGGTTGATTCAGCGACGGGAAAAATCATTTTGTCAGCCAAGGGCGAATTGTTTACGGCACCGGATGGTCACGGCGGTACGGTAGCCGCATTGCACCAGCATGGATGTCTGCAAGCGATGAAACAACGTGGCATCGAACATGTTTTCTATTGCCAAGTCGATAATCCGTTGGTCCAAATCTGTGATCCGTTGACGATCGGTTATCATGTGTTATCTGAGTCGGAGATGACGACGCAAGCTTGTCCGAAGCGGCATGCCGAACAAAAGGTAGGAAATATTGTCGAAATCGATAGCAAGGTTCAGATTATCGAGTATAGTGATTTGCCAAATCATATCGCAGCCCAGAGAGACTCTACCGGAGCACTTAAACTATGGGCTGGCAATATTGCGGTGCATGTGTTTGATCTGGAATTTCTTTGCCGGGCCGTCGATCACGCCGCTGCACTCCCTTTCCATAGGGCCTGCAAAAAAGTTCCCTATATCAGTGATGACGGGGAAGTGGTTGAACCTGAACACGCCAACGCGATTAAATTCGAGCGGTTTATATTTGATTTACTTCCGATGGCTCGAAACGCGCTGGTCGTTGAGGTCGATCCGGCGAATTCATTTGCACCAGTTAAAAACGCTCTGGATGCCGAGTCCGACACGCCGCATACGGCTCAAACTGCCATGATGCAACAAGCTCGCAAATGGTTACGGGCTGCCGGAGCGCGGATTGAAGACTCCGTGCCCGTGGAAATTAGCCCTTTGTTCGCGATTTCCGCAGAACAACTTGCGACGAAAATTCACCAGAACCAAACGTTTGAATCGGCAACTTATCTGCGTTGATTTGATAAGAGATCGGTGAGGGACGGGTGCCATTTTCAGCCGGAGGTCGGCTGCCCGATTGTCTCTGGTTGAGTTTTTATGAGTTTACGAGTGCTCCGACGCGGATAACGAACAAGAATCCTGGCTGGCATCGAGCACTTGGCAAATGCGATGACCACCAGGTGACAATACTAAATTCAATTCTGGAGCGAATGATGTTGTACGCAACAATAATGGCGGGTGGTTCTGGAACCCGATTCTGGCCAGCCAGTCGACAGGCCTTTCCCAAACAGTTGTTGTCGCTAATTGGAGATCGATCGATGTTGCAGGCAACCGTTGATCGGTTGCAGGGACTGTGTCCCGTGGAACGGATCCTGATACTGACCAATCAACGCCTCATCGAGGCAACTCGCGCACAACTCCCTGATTTACCAATCGGTCGTCTTATTGGTGAGCCTTTCAAGCGCGACACGGCGCCATGTATTGCGCTTGCCGCAAGCTTGATTGTCGCCGAGGAGCCTGAGGCCATCATGTTGGTTATGCCGGCTGACCACGTGATCAAAACCGATTCGCAGTTCGAGCAGGCGATTGAAGCGGCCCTCGAGTTGGTCGACGAGGACGATTCTCGGTTGGTCACTTTTGGAATCAAGCCGACCTATCCAGCCACGGTTTTTGGCTATATCGAGCGGGGCGAATTATTGCGATCTCAACAGGGCAGGGTGTACCAGGTCGCCCGTTTTCGTGAGAAACCTGACGAATCTACCGCCAAGCAATTCGTTGACTCGGGGAATTTTTACTGGAACGCGGGTATTTTTGTTTGGAAAGCCCGAACGATACTGAAAGCGTTACAGAGTTACGAACCGGAAATGTATGCGACGATTTCTGCAATTTCCGCAGCGTTGGGCCGGGAAGACTTTGAACAGGTTTTCCGCGAGCAATTTGAGCAAATCAAAGGGAAGTCAATTGACTTTGCCGTGATGGAGAACTATCCCAATGTATGTGTCGTCGAAGCGCCATTTGATTGGGACGACGTCGGAAACTGGAGTTGCTTGCCGAGGTTGGCAGGATGTGATGATCACGGCAACACCACCATCGGCTCAAATCTGGTAATTGACACGCGAGATTGTATTATACGCTCGAGCCACGAGCATTTAGTTGTAACGCTGGGAGTTGAAAATTGCATTGTTGTCCACACACCAGATGCCACGCTGGTGGCCGACCGCCGAGATGAAGCTGCCGTCCGCAAAGTGGTCGAGAAACTCGAGCAACTTGGATGGATCGATTACCTATAAGTGAATCGACTGCCGACGATTGAGCCTGAAATTAGTTCACTGCAGGAAGTTTACAATTCGTTCATGCAATGAAAACGTGAAATCATTGTAGTGTCGGAAACGAACGTGAGGGCAAACGCGAACTCGTCGATTAACCGGAACGTCGCGGCCGTGAGTTAACGCAGCCAAGGTCCGCCATCGAATCGAGACAACAGATGGCTGAAACAAGCCTATTGGCTGGAGATAATGAGCTCTTGGTCCGGTCCACCAGAGATGTACTTGCGCTGAGTAACGCGCCATTGCACATTGACGGGAGCTGGAAAACGCCGCCGTTCCAACATCAAGCCAAATACCATGGGTTGTCGGCGTTGATACGGACTGGGGTTCATTTCAAAAACGACGGAAAAAACTTCCCGATCAAGTTGACGAAAATAAGATCTTGTGTCTCGTCCAATAAAACGCAAGGTTACGCGATCTCCCATGTGCAGCAACGAAACGACTGGATCAGTTTGAAGCAGCTCTTTTAATTGATCGACTGGCTTTTCCGGATCGCCGTCTCGCGGTCGGGCTAGCACAAAGTTCTCATCATAAAATGCGGCCAAGTGATCATCGCGATTCACGTTGACTCGCGATTCAGGGTGGATCGTCAGTTGATGCAGACGAAAGAAATCTTTTTTTTGAATCAAGTCAAACCAATGTTCGGCATGCTGTCGGGCATATCCGTACATGCGATTATCTCGGCAGATTCCATAGGTCAAACCGGTCGATGTCACAAACACGGTCATTGCAACCCCAATCAAGATTAATCGTGTTCCATCCAAGGGTTGATCAGAGTTTTGAATTCGCAGGTAGGCATAGGCAGCAAACGCCAATGCCAAGAGCGGAAAGATGACAAGTGCCTGGTTGATCAGGGTCAAAAAGGCGGTCAGGCCGAATGCAACGCTCGCCACTGCAGCGATGCTTAACGGCCGGTAGTCAGCTTCGATCGGGTCACCTGTTGGTGGGTATTCTTCACTCATCAAATGTCACTTGGAACTGCGATAGACGCGGAGTTGTTCCTGTTCACTCCATTTTTCTCGGCGATGGCGATATTTAAATACAAAATCGGCCCAAGGATCAAATACACGGACATTCATTGCAGCATCGTCCGGATGTTGTGGGACATCATACTCGGGAAAAATCAGTGCTGCCGTAGAATCCGCGAGAGCCCCTTTGGAACGGCTATGGATAAACCGCATCCAGAGCCGATCGGGTCCGACCGCAAGAACCTGATCTCGCGGTCCAACATCGAATAGTTCTGGCGAAGCGGGCGCCATATGCAACGTGAAAGTTGCAAAGCAGATAAAAATCCATGCCGTGGCCAAGGCGGCGACCGATCGGCCAAAATAATCGATCACAACATCGAACTTAAGTTTATATCGACTCATCGCCTCGGCCAAGAGGCGCAGCACCCCAAAGGTGACAAAGAACAGTAACCAAGCACCCAGAAAGTCTGCGACATAGGTATAGGTTGGATCCAGGCTCTCGATAAAGTCTGCCACTGTTTCAAAGCCGCTGCTGGCTACCATCGCCGCGATGAACACCATGACAAGAGTCAACACATTGCTCCAAAGCCCCATGAACCAAACAGATGCTGCAATCAGCAGGAATGACAGGATGACGATTGTCGATAGCACAGCCGAACCTTTCGGTGAAAGAGACTCAAAAAAACTTCGGACACTCCAAAATTCTAAACCAAGGTAATGCGAGAGGCTAACACGACGATGCCCGGCAAGATCTGGTTGACGGCACCATCGAGATTTCGTTATTGTTTAAGGACGCGACGCAACTCTTCCAAGGACGTGATCCCTTTAGCGACCTTCAACACACCTTCATCCCGAAGTGAAACAAAGTTCGTGCTTGATGCCGCCTCAATCAATCCCTGTCTGGAAGGATTGTTGGCGATCAGGTTGCGTAGCTGGTCATTGACCATTAACAACTCGAAAATGCAGGTTCGTTCGAAGTAACCGGGACCTCCACATTTCGGGCAGGGTTCCCATTCGATTGGGTTACCCTTTGCGTCGACCAAATCTTCGGGACGGGGCTGAAAATGGGTATAAAGTGTGGTCACGCGATTTGCGGGTAATCCAAGTTGCGACAACAACTGTTGACTGGGATTAAACGGTTGCTTGCAATGATCACAAAGCATTCGCAGATTCCTTTGGGCGATCACGCAAGTGAGAGCTTGGGCAAATTTCTCGACATCTGGTTGAAGGACCAATGCCCTCAGAATCGCGTCGAACACATCGCGCGCACCGATTCGAGTAAGCACTGTCAAGTCGTTGCTGTTGACCAATTTGCACGCGTGGTTCAGCGTTTTTCCATCGGGGATTTCTGAAAAACAAACGACATTCGGTTCGCGTAACAACATGCCATAAATCGCCTTTTCAGGGCCATCAGGTTGATCGGCAGAGTATTTGACCGGATTCACGTTGATGACTTGTGGCGGCGACTTACTGGCATCATGCAGAATGACGAAGTCGCGCATGAATCGGTCGCCAGCACTGAGCACGGCCATCCAGAATAGTTCGGAAAAATCGTCGGGCATGGCAGCGGCCAGAACGAGGGCGCGGTCATTGTTGATAACTTCGGCCAGTTGTTCCCGCTGTCGCTCGCGAATGCCCAACTGGGCCAAGGATTCCATCTCCGGCTTTTCGCGATCGATATAGATGGCAACGCGTTCACCGGTGGCAACACCTTGTGAAACAAGGCGACATTTGTGTTTGCGTTTTAAATAAGTTGCAACAAATTCACCTTCTTGTTTACGCACGCGTTCCTGGAAGTCTTGATTGACCAGACGTTTGAGGGATGCAAGCATGAAATCACCGGATTCCCGATCCATGGCAGCCATCGAATGCCATAGGCCGTCGACTTTGTAGCGGATGTTCGTCGCGGATTGCGTGTAGTCCAGCAACACGACATCGGCTCGCTTGGTGATTGCATCAGCCAACAAGATAACCATCGCGCCATATCCAGGCGAGGGTTGAACGGCCTCCAAATTCGCTTGTTTGATTTCGTCGGTCGGCCCGCCAGCAACGAACTGAATGGGGGGGAGTGTTGGCCGCGGTGAACTTCGTTTGGAGGTTTCTTGGCTCATGGTTAACGGACTCTGGTAGATTGATTTGATCACTATGTGGAAGATGGATTGAAAACAGGATTTAGTTCTTCATAATCCGTTGAACTTCGGCGAGGGATGTAATCCCTTCCAAAACGAGCCGATACGCTTCCTGCGGTAAACTTAAATGGCCTTGTTCACGAGCGACTTTGCTGACCGAATCGATCTTTGGCTCGGCCAGGATCGCCTTTCGTATTGCGTTGTTGAGGTACAACGTTTCGAAAATTGCAATTCGACCAATATATCCGATCCCACCACACGTTTCACATGGCGGAAACTCGATCGGTTGTCCCGTTTCATCGACGCGTTGCTCAGGCGGCGGCAATTGAAAATGGGTGTAGAGCGTCGGTGGGTTTTTGGGATCACCCCCGAGTTGCCGGATCAATTCCGGGTTTACTGGCAGGGGTTGCTTACAGGAATCGCAAAGACGTCGAGCGAGTCGCTGACAGATCGCTACACTGAGCGATTTAACGAACCGTTCCCGATGTTGGCCGCTTAGCGCAACAAAACGCAATACCGCTTCAACCGCCGATTTGGCATGCAGCCGGGATATGACAGTCCGATCGAAATCACAAACTTGGATTGCCAATGCGGCGACGGACTCGGCGTTCACCGGGTTAGGAACGACAATGCCCGCAGGCTGTTTCAGCAACAACCGTGGTAAAGGATCCGAGGGCGACTCTCCCTTTTTTGAGTCAAATCGAGTGCATTCAATGTTTTCCATTTCCGAATCCGATTCGTCTTGGTCTACAATTGAAATCCAATCGCGGACAAATCGATCGGTCGCATGCAACACCGCTTGCCAAGTCGTCGACAGACCTTGTGTAGGAGGTGCGGATATGATCGAATAGCCTTTGTCGTTAAGCGCTTCGCTAAACTTGGCGTACGCATCAGGCCACATTCCCAATCGCGTGATCTCCAGCGGTTGCTTTTTCCTGGTCCCAAATTTAATGATCGCTCGTTCACCATTAGGTGTCCCCTGGGTTACCAGGTGATTGATGAGTTCCAGTCGTCGCGCTTTGGAGGCAAATCGTCCCTCTTGTCGTCCTCGTCGATCGGCAGGATTCAAATTTGCCAGATACTTCAAGCTCGCCAACATTGCGTCAGCGGTAACGCGGTCAAGAACCGGCAACTCGTGCCAGACACCATCGATTTGAATTTTTCGCGTGACCTGTTCTCGCGTGAAATCCATAATCAGCACTTCACCACGACGGTAAGCTGCATCGTACAGCATTTGCAGGGTCAACGGGTAAGTAGGCGATTGTCGGGCTCGAATCAAATTCGACTGTTGCTGCTCGGGAGTGCTTCCCGCTGGCTCCACCGAGATCAGCGAATAAATGTTATCGGATACAATTGACTCCAACGCAGTTGCCCCTTCAGAGTGCGTTTCGGCGTTGCCTTTTTCAATTTTGCCTCGCCTCATCAGCAAATAGACGATAAACGGTCCGCATGCAGCCAACAGAAATACGGGAAACCCGATCAGAAAATAGGGGATGTTAACAACGGCTCCAAACAGCCCAATTAGAAACGAGCCGACCATAATCGGATTCCAGATTTCAGGTCTCATGCCATGCTGAGCTTGATGACGGATGGTGTCACGATTCAGCCAATCCGCCAATTTGATCCAGCCGACAAACGTGATGCCGATCAACAATAGCTTCCACCACGCCAAGTACCCACCAGGCCCGCGATAAATCGTGTGCTCGTCGTCGACGTCAATGATGCGGTAGGGGGGCCATGGCTCAGATTGTGCCGACACCTCTCCTGTATGCAACAGAAAAGATGCGAAAAACAATACGACTAAACATTGCCAAGTCCACTTCATCAAAGAATTCCAGGTTGCGAAACGTTAATGCCTTTGAGTGCCATTTTGAGCGCATCCCGATTCGGAGCGACTTGAAATGCCGTGGGGCGATCGACCAGTTCGCGATCAACCAGATCCTTAAGGCTCATGGTGAAGTCCTGCATGCCCTCCTCCGAGCCGATCTTGATTGCATCCCCTAGCTTGTGATCTCCCTCTTCCAGGACCAGCTTGCGCACGGTGGGATTGAACAGCATGATCTCGCAGGTTGGCACTCGACCAACCCCCTCTTTGATGCTGGGCAACAGTTTTTGTGCGACAATGGCTTTCATATTCATGGCGATCGCACTGCGGATCGCCGAATGCATATCTTCAGGAAATAAGTCCAGAATACGTCCGATTGTGGATGGCGCGGTTGAAGAGTGAATTGTACCGAAGACCAAGTGCCCGGTTTCCGCAGCATGAATGGCCGTCATAAACGTTTCCTCGTCTCGCATTTCACCAACCAGGATCACGTCCGGATCTTCGCGAACCGCATGCTTCATGCCGATCGAAAAATCGGTAACATCGATACCAACTTCGCGCTGATTAATCAGTGACTTCTCATCTTTGAACACAAATTCGATCGGGTCTTCCAATGTGAGAATGTGCTTCACGTAGTGACGATTGATGTAATTCAACATCGAGGCAATGGTCGTACTTTTTCCTGAGCCCGTAACGCCCGCCAGCAGAATCATCCCTTGATCAAAGTGGCACAGGCTTTCCATGATTGCCGGAAGGTAGAGTCCCTCGAAGTCCGGAACGAAATTGTTAACGCGCCGGGCCACCAATCCAATTCGTCCAAGCTGCTGGAACATGTTGACACGAAATCGCCAATCCTCTCCATCGACATTTACGACGTAGGCAAAGTCAACACCACCTGTCTCGTCAAAAATTTTTCGAGTTCGTGGATTGAGCATCGGGATCAGCAGTTCGCACATTTCCTTCAAATCAACCGGCGGACGATTCAGCGGCTTGAGTGTTCCATGAATTCGTACAATCGGCGGCTGACCAACCTTCATATGCAAGTCACTCCCTTCCAACTTGACGATCGCCTTGAAATACTTGTTAACCGGTCGGTCTTCCGATGTGGTTACGAGCCGGCTAACCAAGTCCTCTACCGGTGCGACGGTGGCATCAACATTCGGCGTACTCGAAGCTTGATCGATATCAGCCATTCTTCTCCTCCATTATCTTTTCCATGGACGTAACGTTGCGTTGAGCGTTTCGCCCGATTATGAGAGTGCGCATCTCGCCCCCCGATTCCATTGACAAAAGTAGACCGTTCCCACCATGGCCCCGATTTCGCCGATCCCAAGGATGACCCACTTAAGGTGAGGTACCGTCCGCCTTCAAACTCTATTGTATATCAAAGGTCAATGCTGGCTCCCCTATTCGTTCCCCGATTTCTTAGCGGGTTGCGAGCCTTCCAGAGCGAGAGGTGCCGATTATGCCGGTCACTCGCACCATTTCCAGAAAAACTCGATGATTTGGCCTCGCCATCGCCAACCTAAACAACCTGAATCGACTGCCGCGTGGCTTGGTGATGCTACTAGCCAACAAGTCGATCCACGCTATTCTAGTAAAAAAAACGCACGTTGCTATTTCCTTGTCCAAGGATTGACTGGAAAATCCGAATATATTCGGATCATTCAGAGGTTAGAAACCGTTCGTCACCTTACGTTTTGCCAGAATTTCGAGGTCGATTCGCCATGCCAATACCGGTTCATTGCAGGGAATGTAATAGTGACTTTCACGTCAAGGATGATTTATCCGGAAAGAGTATTCGATGTCCGCTTTGCAAACACGCAATCATTAGTGTTCTCAGCCAGTCTGACCACAAAAATCAGGCTGCAAGCCAATGGCAAATCCGAGGGCCAGATGGGCAAATTTACGGACCTGTTTCCAAAATCGAACTGGACAAATGGGTTGCCGAAGGCCGGATTACCGAGCAGACGATGATCCACGCACCAGGACAAAACCAATGGCTTCCCGCTTCGGTCTACTACCCTCAATTTTCAGCCGGAAGCCCATATCATTACCAATCGAATGCCGCCTCTGCCCAACTGCCTCAAGATTTCGTATCCGCTCCGAAGGCAGGTGGGTACGTGATGACTGGACCGGTCAGCCACCGTTCAAAAATTGCCGCAGGTGTTTTGGGCCTGTTGCTTGGCCCTTGGGGTATTCATCGGTTCTATTTGGGGTTTATCGGCATTGGGATCCTGCAAATCCTGGTCACACTCGTAACGTGTGGTATCGGTGGTATCTGGGGATTCATCGAAGGAATTCTTTATTTGGTCGGGTCGATGGATCGCGATGTTGATGGTCGGATTCTTCGAGACTAAGCCCGTTGAATAGGCTGGTTGAACAGATTTCGGTTTGCCGGCCAAACGGTCAACTCGCTATCGGACCCAACGAATCGAGTTATGTCGGTTCGACCAAATCGCAATCGCATCCCCCAAAACATCATCGGTGACTTTCGCTTGCTGTTGCGGTTGCTGAATTTCCCCACCGGCGGTGCCCAGCCTATGGTCGTCGGGGTGCCGTGATCACGTGTCCGCGTCACCAGTTTTGCACAAATGACTCCCTCCTCCAAGCCTCGGATTTACATCGGTTCTTTCGTTTGAATCAAACCCGGGTATGGGTGCTCGAAATACATGCCTGGTCCATGTCCATCGATTTCATTTAATCACAATGTGAAATATAGCGAAATCTGTTCTACGTTGCTGAGCAATGATCCAGCTTCTCCGCATGGTCTGATTCCACGTTGCAGCGGTCTGCTATCAGTGCCGGCGATCGTTTCAATGTGGGAATTCTTGCGCTGGCTAAATAAAAGTCGGCGCCGTTCGCATTTCAAAACTGATGTTTCTCCGAACGAAAGGACCCGTTGTAAAAATAGGTAAATAACGGAAATTGCTTCGTTTAGGTTGATTGTATGGCTGTTCACTGAAATCGATATCCAGTTTGCTCAAGATGGCTCCCTTCATTGGCAAGCGTGACGTCAATTGCGCATGACGTGTCAATTTCACTTTTTGGTTTTTTGAGGAGAAATCTCAAATGGTTTGTTCAATCAAGTCGCGAATCAGGGTAGCGATGTTCATGCTGTTCTCGCTGACTGTCGCGGCTGAAGCGGCCAACGCGCAATGCGCAGGTGGCTCGTGCAATGGCTATGCAGTTCCGTCATCAAATTATGTGTCGAGCAGCGATCCGCAAGGTTATTCGCAGCAGTTAAGTCACGGTGGAGTCTATTCAGGTTGCGGTGCACCGCATGCCATGGGCTACCCGGCTTATCGCAATCCCTGCGATTCACAGATGAGCTATGGTCATGGCAACCATCACCGAGTCACGACCGGTCATGCGCCATGTTATAATGGGCACCACCATTCCGGATATCAGCAACACAATGGATATTCGTCGTATCGGGCTCACGGACATTCAACGTACAATTCAGTGCCGATGCAGAACACTTATTTCCGCAATAGTGGGGGGTGTTCGAACGGTTCATGTTATCGTTAGTATCACTCGGATGTTTTGGTCGGAGATCATTTTTCTTGAAACGCGGATGATTATCCGAATCTCGCATAGCTGAATATTGTTTACCAACCTCGACTTGCCCGAATCGGTTAATGAATCGATTCGGGCTATTTGGTTTTCATGGCGGTCGTTGGCTTCGTTGGCAAGAGTCAACCTTGAGCCAACTTGATTTGAAACCAATGACAGAAATGCGGATCGCATGAATTTCATCTGGTCAAGAGAACTCGAGTCTCCACACTTCGCTTCGGAGATTTCTTGCTGGAGGCTCTGGAGTCGTATTTGAGTTTGCTGCTACCGTTTTGCTCTCCGGCGACGGTTTGCACAAAGGCCGCTGAAGTCTGGAGCACCTACAGTGTGAGCCAACCCCCCTTAATCGCCCTTTTGCTCGGAATTAGAAGGCGTGGGGGGATAACAATTTAGTGATTTCCCACATCACGAGCTATAGACCCAGAACCAACGCTGAATTTATGCAAGGGGAAAGCACTAGTCACACTTCACTTCGATGTTAGGATATTTTAGTGAGATGGCGGGCTCGATTGGTCCATTTGGTACGGCCCTTAGCGGCTTGGATCAGGAGTCCAAGGTTTTAGCAGCAATCCATCAACGTCGCCAATCTGCTCCCGAGTGTTGATTCGTTTTCGACGCGTTGACCGAACGGGATTCGCATTCATATCCGATATCGAAGAGTCAACGAATTGCCAACAGAATTGCCTAAGGACAATCAGGCAAGTGAAAACCTGCCCACCAACTACGCCGTCACCGACCCGGACGTTGCGTTAATGCTGCAAGTGCGCGAAGGCAACGCCGCTGCATTTGAGGAGTTGATGAGACGATATCAGAATCGGTTGATCGCTGTGCTGGAGCATTTGGTGCCGGGGGCGCAACAAGCCGAGGATTTGGCACAGGAAGTCTTTATGCGAGTCTATCGCGCCAGAGAGACCTATCAGCCGGAGGCCAAATTCTCAACTTGGTTGTTTACAATCGCTAACAATGTGGCCAATAACGCGATTCGCAAACTATCCAATCGAAAGGAAGTTCATTTGCAGGCAACTCCAAGTGGTTCGGTCTCAATTCGCCCCTTGGAGAATATGGCAAAGGAAGCCAGTGGCTTGATGCCGGCTCGTGTGTTTGCGCGAAATGAAGAGGCAGAAATGATTGCAGCAGCAATTCAATCACTCAATGAACGACAGCGAATGGCCGTCCTGCTCAGTAAGTTTGAACACATGAGTTACATCGATATTGCTTCGACCATGGGATTGTCGTCGCAAGCGGTAAAATCATTATTGTCACGTGCCCGCAGCAAGCTGAGGGAATTGCTCATGCCCTATATGCAAAATGGATATTCCGGTTCGCCGAACTCCGAAGAGCTTGAAGATGACAGCGAATCAAGTTAGCAAAAATGAACAGAACCAATCGATTTCAGGAAACTTTTCCCGATCGATCTGGTTTACAATCCCAGTGACATTCTGACTTGATCGATTGACCCTAAATGAACCAACGCTTTGATAATTCGATTGACGAACAGCCGGGAGCGGAAGCGGATGATTCGTTGTTAGTCGCCTATTTAGACGGTGAATTGTCGGATGTTGAGATGCTGCAATTGGAGGATCGACTGACCGGAGACGCCGAGCTATGTAAGCGATTGCACGGATTGCAAAAGTCATGGGATTTGCTTGACCAGCTACCCGTCAAGCCAGTTAATGATTCGTTTACGCGATCGACGATCGAGATGATCATTCAACAGGAATTCAAACAAACGAAAAGCCGCTGGCAATTGATGACCGCGTGGCCGGTCCGAATGGCGATCGCTTTTACGCTGTTTCTGGCGGCAGCCCTAATCAGTTACATCGTTGCAAGGCATCAGCAATTGGGGCCGCAACGTGAACTGATAAAAAATTTGGCGTTTCTAGAAAAAGCTGACTTGTACACTTACGTTCCCAGCATCGAGTTCCTGCAAAAGCTGAACGATCATGGTGCTCTGCCAGAGAAATGGTTGCGGGATGCTGAACAGATTGAAGAGGATGATATAGTTGAAGTCACGGACAATGTTGAACTTTCGCCCGCGACGCGCTTAAGCCATATGTCGGATGAGCAGCGAAACGAGTTGCGGATCAGGAAAGACCGCTTCGAACAACTCTCGCCGATCGAGCAGATTCGACGGCGACAACTTCATGATGAATTATTGATGCATCCGCAATCTGAGCGCCTTTTTACGGTAGCGGAGGAGTTTGAGCGATGGTTGCGATCGATTGATGTTGCCGAGCGCACCACCCTGTTGACCTTGGAAAATGTCGATAAACAATTGGAATTTGTTCAGCGGATTCGTGCCGAACAGGAATCCAAGTTCTTTGGATTGGCTGGGGCCACGGCGCTCCCCAAACAGGATGTTGGTCCCTTTTCGGATTGGGTCGAAGAATTCGTACGGCAACGGTCTGAGAGATTTCTAAACCAGACCAATCCACGCTTGCGCCAAAATTTTTCTCGAGCTTCAAAAACACTGCAACCGTACTTGATTTTTTTGGCTTTCAGCCGAGCGACTCCAGAGGACCAGCTTTTAGACGATCCGGCGCTTGAGAATATGTTGAACGTACTTTCGTTGGAAGCGAAGGAAATTCTCGATCTGCAGGAGGACGGCGAGGCCAGGCGGAAACTTGCCCTAGCTTGGATCAGCAATGCGTGTCGAGCCAAAATTCATCCCCCATTGACCGACCAGGATTTGTTCAACTATCTAAAGACCTTGCCTGCCGAAAGCCAGCATCGCTATGACGATATGAATCCGAGCCAATGGCGCCGCGAACTCGAACGCGCCTATTATCGCGACTACCAGATGAATTGATCGAATGCCCGTTCATTCTGAAGTAGCTATCAGATCTCGCATTGATGCCCTGAATAAAAGCTAGAGTTTCCAGTATGGACGAACGTGGTTGCGTCGCCAGTCGGGAAAAGTGGCATCCTCGGAGTTCCAGCCACGAAAATGACCAAATGTCGCTGCGAATCGGGTTTTGCCAATTAAATGAGAAACTCTCCCCGTTGTGAATCGTCTATAATTATCTAAGCTGGATTTGTGTAATTGAAGTTCCGACCGCATCTTGGTTCGACCTCGATGCATTGCAAATCACCAATCGTAATTCCACGCATCTAACCATTTAAGCTCAATCGACGATGTCCCAAACTGCGTTATCAGGTCAATCCTCGCAAGCCGAATTGTTTATTGATCGGCAAATCAACAAGACAGGCATCCATGTCCTGGCGATGGATGTGTTGGCCGGCGTGATGATCCTGATTGGCGGATTGTTGGCAGCGCTGTTTGTTGTAGCGTTAATCGATGCCTGGGTGATCGAGTTTAATGTCTTCTTTCGAGTGGTCGCATTGTCGGTGATCGTGGTTGGGGCGATTGGATTTGTGTGCTGGTATTTTTGGCCGCTGGTGTACCGGCGGATCAATCCGGCGTATGCCGCGAGAATGATCGAAGAAGGTCGTGGTGGGCTGCGAAACAGTTTGATTAACTATCTCTCGATTAAACAAACTGGCGAGACGACTGCTTCCAAAGTCGTATTGTCTGAGATTGAAATGCAAGCGGCGAAGCATTTGTCCGAATTTCCCGTCGAGTCGACAATTGACCGCACTCAAATTATTCGCTTGGGCATTGTGTTAACGGTATTGGTGGCGCTCTTTGGAGGTTATAAATTACTGTCACCCAAAGACCCATTTCAATCGGTCGCACGAGTATTCGCGCCGACCGCCAAAATTTCCCGTCCAGCCCGCGTCCAGATCTCGCACGTCGAACCCGGAGATACGGAAATCGTGTTCGGTGGCGTATTGCCCGTTACCGCGACAATTACGGGAAGTTTTGCTCATCCCGCTGAACTCGTTTTTTCCACGCGCGATGGCCAAGCGGTTAGCCGTCGTTTACCGATGTCCCCAGCCGAAGGGCAACACAAGTTTACGGTCAATTTGACAACGAGTGAAACCGGCATCCTGCAGGATCTGGTTTACTTCATACAGGCAGGTGACGGCCGTTCGCCAACGTATCGCGTCAACGTCAAGTCGACGCCAACAATGACGGTACGCGAAGTAACTTTGGAACCACCCAGTTATACAGAGATTCCTGTGTCCACCATCGTCGGACAGGGTGAAATCGAAGCCTATGAGGGGACGCGGGTGACGCTGACTGCCAATACCAATGTTCCGATCCAATCGGCCAATATTGAACTGCTGGATGAGCGATCGCTTGATGCCAGCGGCCAGCAAAGGCCAATCGAACGAATCATGATGCAGGCCAATGGTCAATCCGCAACCGGTAGTTTTGTACTGCAATTCAATGCCGATGGCTCGCCACGCATGACGCACTATCGATTGAATTTTCGCGATGAGCAGGGGCGACTTGCTGAAGGCACAGCTCGTTATCCCGTTCGGATTATCCCGGATCTGCCACCGCAGATCGTGATTGGTCAGCCTGGCGAGGATCAGGTGCGACTTCCCGTTGATGGCCAGTTACGTGTAGCGATTCGTGCGAATGATCAGGATTTCAAGGTCGCTCGAATTCAGTTTCGGCTGGATCACCGTGGACAATCCAAAGTCAACCAATCGCTTGAGCTACAACAGCTTCCAGATGGTCAAGTCGCTGCGCAATACACGATTGTACCGAAATTGTTGGGATTGAACGTTGGAGATCAAATCTTGTTTTACGCCACCGCTTTCGATAACAAGGTGTCGATTCTAACGGGTCAGCCCGATCCGAATTTTGACACCAGCCGCACCATCACTCTCGAAGTGACCGCTGCCGAGAACCGTGGTACCGACGAAGCGGATAATCGCGATCAACAACTCCAGGACGATTCGACCTCATCGAACGATGGGGACAAGCAAGATGCTACGAACGAGAGTGGTGATGACGAGCAAGATAGCTCTCAACGATCAAGTGAAGGTGCCAATCAATCGTCGGGTAGCGAAGGAACAAAAGACGGCGATTCCCAAAACGAGAAGGCTCAGTCCGCTGATGCTCAGCAACAAAGTGACCCTGCATCCGAGACCGGCAATGCAGACGGTCAATCGAAATCAACTGAGTCTGAAACGGAAGAGCCAGGGGGCGAAGGTGAGTCAACGCAACGCAGTCGTACTGGAGAAGACAGCAAGCAAGAGAATGAACCCGGGACATCCTCGTCGGCAGACCAATCCAAAGGTGCCAGCGAAAGCGATGCCGAGTCGACCGGCCAAGGGAATCGGTCTCAACCAGATCAATCATCGTCGACCGGTGGCAGCGATCAATCTCCGCGAGCAGATTCATCCGAATCAGCGGGGGAACCATCGTCGGATTCCAGCTCTCGGACAGATTCTTCGTCATCTTCCGGTTCGAACCCAGCAGCAAATGATGGCGGACCACAATCACAGAGTCTGGATGGGGAGGTTTCACCCGACGACGGACAGGGTGGTCGTAACCAGCCACTTGATCGCGATGCCCATGCTGGCGAGAGGTTTGAGCGACTATTAGACAAACTCAACGAGCGAGAACAACAGCAAGCGGAGAACGCATCAGAAACGTCCGGGAATAGCGAAGCCAATCCACAAAGTCAGGACCGCGGCCAATCCGATGACTCGTCGACGGGAACCGGTAGCCCAACCGATCCTCGCGATGCGCAATCCCCATCGGACGGCGGTTCCGGCACGTCGCAAGATCAAACAAAACAGGAAGGGGAGAAGGGTCAGTCAACGCCCTCGCAAAGCCCTGCTTCGAATAACACGGGTATCGAAGATGAAAAGGGCAGCCAATCCAGCCAGGCCGATGGCGGCGATAGCGGAAGTCTAGGGAACGAAGATCGACCTGATCAGAGTGGCGATTCCAGTGGCAGTGAAAATAGCGGAGCTGCTAAACAACCGCAGGAAGAACCACAGGATTCTCCTGGTGGCGGGAACGCCAATGATCCCCAACGCGCTGAACAAAAACGGACGAGCGGCGGTGGAGAAGAACAGCAATCCGGTTCGCCACAAAACCGTGATGATGCGGAAAAGTCAGGAGGCGCTCTTAAATCGGAAAACGATGCCAAGGGTACAGGACAAGGCGACGATAGTCAAAATTCAGGTGGGAAAAATTCCTCGACTGAAGCAAATGCGGGTTCAAAAGAATCGACGGATAGCCCTTCGGCGCCTGGTACCGATTCCTTATCAGGCTCTCCGAGTGACACATCGGAATCGAATCCAAGTCAACCTGGAACAGAGAAATCATCTGCACAAAGTGCTGAGAACGCTCAATCGACTCCGAACCAACAAGACGGAAGTGAAACGACGGGTGATCCGGATCGACAACCCGATGAATCAGGGGCAACAACCCAATCCAATAACAATCAGAAAAAGGGGGGCTCCAACGAAGGTTCCGGTCAAACTGAATTGAGCAAGTCCGACTCGGCGGAATCCACTCGGAATTCGTCTGGCGCGGATTCTTCGAATTCGTCCAGCCCGGAATCTGAACAAGCTTCCAACCCGGAGGGGACCGACTCGCGAAGTACTGGTGCAGCGGGTTCTGGTGGAACTGGATCGAGAGATGATCGTGAGCCGCATACCCCGACGAACATCGGCCAACCGACGCCTGCCGACAAGGCTAACCTGGAATACGCCGATAAGGCCACCGATTTGGTGTTGGATTATCTGGAAAATCAGCAGATCAATCCCGATCCAAAGTTGCTCGAAGAAATGAATTGGACCGCAGATGAAATGCGGGAGTTTGTGCGCCGCTGGAAAGAGATGAAAGAGAAGGCACGTGCTGGATCGGCACGAGATCGGGAGCAGCTTACCGATTCGTTACAGAGCCTTGGCTTGCGCCCTCCAACGACACAGCGCAATGAATTCTCCAGAGAGCTGGATACCCAGCGAGGCTTTGAAGAGGATGCGGCCGTTAATCGTCCTCCCGCAGAGATGATTCCTGCATTCAAAGCATTCCAAAAGGGGCGCAGCCGCGTCAAGAAATAATCTGCTCTTCAATCAACGGTTGACTTAATCTGGTGAACCGTCGATAAATTCCCATGGCCAGGATTCAAACCGACGAGACCTCGATGATGCACCGCGTCGATCTGAGGCGCCGCAACACGGGGTCGGTTGCGTTCGGTCGCAACCTGACACTCCAAAAATACCGTCATTCCACTTCGTAGATGACTCGAAATCCAATATTGCGACCAGTGGCTGTTCGGGGTGAGGGGACGCGCACGGCGGCCCGTTGCAGCGCGATCCGTCATATGTAACAGGCGCCGCGAATCGCATAGATTTCAGTGATTTCTGACCCACGTGGATTGACCGATTGGCGCTTTGAGTAATCCAAGTCAAACCCATCCTGGCACCACTCCCAGACGTTGCCATGCATATCGTAGAGTCCGAACTGATTGGGTTCGAACTGACCGACTGGAGCAAGCCTATCGTAGTACCCATCCCCTTCGTTGACCCAACTGGTCAATTTCTCACTTTCACATTCAATGATTTTTGATTGGCGTGATTCGATACGGTGGGTTTGAACCTTGGCCCGGATCAGGATGGGAGTTTCATTGAAGTCATAGTTAATGAATTCGACTTGATCGGATGACAATCGAGTTGGATGAGCGAACAATCTGGCGAAATTCCAACGATTGTCCTGGCGATATACATACACGATATCTCCCTGAAGAAAAGAACTCGATTGCCAATGCTGGCTCTGATCAGTTGGCGATTCGGAAAAAAATTCAAATTGCACCGAGTGTCTGGCGGGCATTTCGATGGGTTGAACTTCGACAACTTGATTTTGTGGGATCTGGATACGCCGCTGGTCAATGATTATTTCGAGAGCCGGGATCTCAGACTGATTTTCAACGGCGACGTTTCTGGACGACGATTCTTGCTCAGCTTCCTTAACCTCAAAATAGATAGGTTGATCGTTAGCTCCTCCTTTGATCACGATCCTTTCGGCCGAGTCGCGAAACACAAGCGAAATAGTGTCCGGAACCAGCGGCATGCCGGGATTGACGATGTCGATCCTGTAGGACTCGCCGCGGTTAGGAATATTCGCGTATCTGTGAAGCTGGCTGACGTCATCACCAAAGAAAAAACGCGTACTGGAACCAGCTCGGCAGGCATACTCCCACTCGGCTTGCGTCGGTAACCGAACGGTTCGATTTTCCTTTCGACTCAACCACTTACAAAAAGCTTGAGCATCATTCCAGCTCACGACGGTAACCGGGAATTGATTGTTAACATGGGGGTGTCCGGAGTTATCCCAGGAGACAGATTTTTCGAAGGTCCCAACGGGAAGCGGGTTATCCCGTCTAATTCCGCGTTCGACATCCGTCTGGTATCCGGACTCATCGATGAATTGTTGGAACTGACCTAAAGTCACTTCATGGATACCCATATAAAACGGCTCGGTGATTCGAACTGGATGCCTGGGCAAACTGTTGAGGTGAACTGACGCATCCTCTGCGGGGAACTCAGCCATGATCTCTTCCACAGAGCTTTCACTCCCCATCATAAATTCACCGGGTGGAATATAAGTTAACCTCATTCCGATCGAGTTTTCAAACCAGAGGGAACCGAGTTCCCACGACGCACTGTCGGTTGCATCTCGTCGCACGGGAAGCTGAGCTTCGCCGGCAAGTTCGTTCGACACAAACTTCTTTGTATTTGAGCTTGTGTAGTACGTTAATCCGTCAAGATTTAACTTGCCGTCGTCGTAAAAAATATCTGGAGCGTTGCCACGAAGGTATTCAATGATGTAATACGAAAACACACTATGCTTCAAACTGGGGTGCTCCCAGCTCTTTTGGCCGCTCGAGCAGCTAAACAGGATCGAGGTTCCCTTTGGTGAAATTTGACTGTGTTCATGAATACTTCCCAGGTCGAGTTTTTTTGCGGAACTGGATTTGTCACCGATTTCTGAGAGGACATCATTCCGACAGGCATCGACAATCAGCAACTTGCGTTCGGCTTGACACTCACCGATCATCTGAGAAATATCCTGTAATCTGACAAGTGTGGATTTGTCATTCGGATTGGCATCTTCAGGGCAAAAGTAAAGCTCTTTAACGCCATCGACCGCCTGTTCGTCGGTAAACTGAACCCCGTGTCCGGACAAGGCAACGATCAAAGTATCCCCAGCTTGCATCCCGGATGCAGTACTTCGAAGAATATCGATTATTTTGGCTGGTGTATTCGGTTTGAGCATCGGCGAATTGGCGCTGCTCGTCAGCAGGCTGACGTTGAATCCAAGTCGCCTTAGCGATTGAGCGATCGCTTCGGCGTCGTCCTCGGCATAATCCAGGTTGCGAAAGTATCTGGCATCGTAGGTTTCAACCCCCACAACAACCGCGTATTTTTGCTGTGAAACCAATAGTAGCGGCTGAGACAAAACAGAAACTAAACAGACAATCGTGAATTTCCGCATCATCGCGATTTCCTTTCAGGCAAACGCCCAATCTTGCAAGCTGACTCCACATGATTCGCTCTGAACCTGGATTGAACTCACCCCTTGGTCTACGTAATGTCCTTCAATTTTAGTCGCAGTTTGGCGAATATACAAACCTCGTTGCAAGTTCAAGCAATCGACCGCACTGGGCCCGCTCAATGGTTTCACGCAAAAGCACAACTGCGCCCTGTTCCTCGATTTGGCGGGCTCACGAACCTGCTGCGGTCCATTTCGCTTGGGTAAGATTGTCTGCTTTTCCAGGCTGCCCTGAGCCGATCCCATTTTGCAAGGATATGAACTTGAGCAGCGTCGTTGTCGTAGAAGGAATGGAGCGGTCCGTTCCCATTCGTCGGTGTTTGCGTACTTGAGCAGAATGGGTACTCGCAGTTATGATGTTGGCTTGCATCCGCGATTCTTTGAGTCTTCTCGCGCTGGACCCTCTCGCCTCTCAATAGTTCGCGGAAAGTATGGTAAATCACAAGCATTTAAAACCTGGCACATGACTGAATTGAAAATTGATGCTGACATAGCTGATCGGATTCCGACGATTGAAGCGGATCGGCTTTCCAAGTTTTATGGCATCTTCGCCGCGACTCGTGATGTTTCTTTCAAGATTTACTCGGGCGAGGTGGTGGCGTTTTTGGGTCCTAACGGTGCGGGTAAAAGCACGACGATGAGGCTGCTGACGGGCTATCTGTCCCCATCCGAGGGAGTGGCGCGTATCGCCGGTTTTGATATGAACAAGCAACGCTTGGAAGGTTCGAAGCATCTTGGATATTTGCCAGAGAGCGGACCGTTGTATCCAGACATGACACCATTTGGGTTGCTCGACTTTTTTGCCGAAGCGCGAGGATTAAACAAGAAAACAAAACTCGATCGAATCGAGAAAGTTGTCGGGTTGTGTGATCTGGGCAGTGTGATTTACAAACCGATCAATAAGCTTTCCAAAGGGTTTCGACAGCGCGTTGGCATGGCTCAAGCGCTTATTCACGAACCGAACGTGTTGATTATGGATGAGCCGACATCGGGCTTGGACCCCAACCAAATTCGTGGTGTCCGGGAGACGATGCGACGGTTGGGAGAAGAGAAAACGATTTTGCTTTCGACCCATATTCTGCAGGAAGTCGAGGCGATGGCCGATCGCGTTATCCTGATTAACGAAGGACGAATCGTGTTTGACGGATTGCTGAAGGACCTTGACCCGCACAAGAAGGGCTTAGACGATGTGTTTGCAGAACTTACGAATTTCCAGCTTGAACCGGACGACGAGGAGAATCATCGAACAGATTCCTCGAGTCGAGTCGAAGTCCCGCCGTCCGCTTCCGACAACTCTTGAATAAACGCCAACCTGTCACCGGTGCCTGACGCCCAGCATCTCAAAGCGATAATCGCCTGACGGAACTTATGTGTTAAGATCATGAACCAACTCACGATAATCGAATTCATTTACATGATCGGAATTGACCTGGTCTTCCTGGCGATTTTGATCCTGATCATGTTGCCGCTGGGCATTTATCGCCAAGCAGCGTATGCCGTGATGAAGCGCAACTTCGTCGGCTATTTCAACAATCCAACGGGCTATGTGTTTTTGTGTTTATTCGTTTTATTGACTTCCTTTGCGGCATTTTGGCCACACGAGTTCTTTACAACGAACCTGGCGAATTTTGATCAGCTCAATAAGTTTCTTCCGTTTATCATGTTGGTGTTTATTCCTGCCATCACGATGAGTATCTGGGCTGAAGAGCGACAACAAAAGACCGATGAGTTGTTGTTAACATTGCCGGCCCATGATATTGATATTGTGATCGGCAAATATTTTGCTGCCGTGCTGGTGTTTACGGTTTCGCTGATTTTTTCGCAATTGTCGAATTACGCCGTATTGATTGCCATGACGGGAGGTCAACTTGATACTGGGCTGTTGTTCTCAACTTACCTGGGATATTGGTTTGTCGGCACGGCCATGCTGGCTCTCGGTATGGTCGCCTCATTTCTGACCAGTAACTTGACGGTCAGTTTTATATTCGGTGTCCTTTTGAACGCGCCATTGGCATTCCTGTCCAGCGCCGATGTGATTTTTTCACGCAGCCAGATCGTCAGCGCACTTTATGAGTGGTCCTATCTGCAACGATTTGAACCGTTTGGCCGAGGTTTAATCAGCCCCTCCTCCATTGTGTTCTTTCTGGGCTTGATCGTGGCGGGTATCTACATCAGTTTAGTCCTGATTTCCAGGCGCCATTGGATGGGGGGACGAGATGGGAATTCGCTGTTCTGGCATTTTGTGTTGCGTTCGACCTTTGTGATTGTCATCGTCGTTGCGTCGGTTGTGGTCGTGCAGTACAGCCCACTCAGTCGATTCCGATTAGACGTTTCTCAGGAAAAAATCAGTACGCTCTCCCCCAATACGATTAAGCTGCTGGATGAAGTCGCTGAAGCTCGAAATGCCGAGGGAGCGCCGGCGCAGTCGATCACCATCGACGCCTACGTGAGCAGTCGCGTTCCGACGGACTTCGTGCAGGCAAAGAGTGACCTGGTCAACTTGCTACGCGAAATC
The DNA here is from genome assembly GCA_041748315.1 of Pirellulaceae bacterium. GTDB lineage: Bacteria > Planctomycetota > Planctomycetia > Pirellulales > Pirellulaceae > CALMEE01. The sequence continues at coordinate 6,035 of JBGTDM010000316.1, read as the reverse complement.
CAGGTGCGAGGCAAACCGCGGATTACCGTGAACATTCATCCGCCGATCGAGCCTTATTCGCAAGCGGCCATCCTTGCTGAAAAACGGTTTGGCATTGCACCGCGGAAACATGTATCGGAAACACGGGGTGCCTGGCGAGAAGAAGAGGTGATCATGGGGGTTGCTTTTTCCAGCGGCTTGGACCGCGTGGTGATCCCATTCTTTTCCTATGGCATGCCTGTTGAGGCCGAGTTGGTACGGGCCATCAGCAAAGTTGCCTCGCCCCAACGCAAGCGAATTGGAATCGTCGAGACCGATGCGTTTCTCAATGGGGCAATCAAATTTGTGGCCGGACAACAAGTCGTTTATCCGAGATTGCGAATCATCGAAGAGATCGAGAAACAATATGATGTGTCTGACGTGACGCTCGATGAACCGCTCGATATTTGGATGCGGGACTCAGGCGACAACAAGACGGGCTTGCGTTACGATGTCATGCTGGTCGCACAACCATCAAAAATGTCGGTTCGCCATTTGGAAAATCTGATTGATGTCATCAAGCAGGGCCAACCGACGCTGATCTTTGAAGACCCCAAGGTCAGTCAAGCTAACTTTCCACCCCTGGAAATGCAACCGCGCGGGAATGCACCCCAAGGCTCCCGGTACCTGCTCGATACGATATTCCCACGTGTCCCTTTCGAAGATTCGGTCGATCAAGGGGACATCAATAAACTCTGGGAGTTTTTAGGAATCGATGTGTCCGGCAATCGGTATGATGATAATATTCCGTTCGTTCCAAATTTGGCCTGGTCGATCGACAACCCCTACTTACGAGATCAACGACTTGATCAACCGGAAACCGTCATCGTTCGTGATGATATCGAATCGAGTGATTCGAAATTCAATCGCGAGTATCCGGCAACGCGTGGATTGAATGAATTGATATTTGAGTTCGTGGGGATTATAGGGAAACGTCGTGGAGCCACGTACGATTTCGTGCCGCTTGTCACCACTGGTGATGCGGGACAAATCAACATGGCGATTTTGGAGCAGGCTTACGCGCAAGTAACCAATGCTCGTCAACGCGAGCAAGTTGAAGAGCAACTGAAGCGTATCCGCGGCAACGCAAACAGCAAATACGTTGTGGCAGCATTGATCAAGGAACGAGGCGCGGAACTAACGCCCGAGATTGCGAATCAAAACGCAGACCTTGCGACTTTGACGACCGACGGAAACGTGAACTGCGTTTATGTTGCCGACCTGGATGTGCTGGCCAACTATTTTGTCAACCTGCGGGATCAGCCTCGCCAAGGTGGCTTGGAATACCGGTTTGAGAATACCCACTTTGTATTGAATTTGATCGATGCGCTCGCGGGCGACGTCGATTACATCGATATTCGCAATCGAAAATTGCGACACGTGACGTTGCGACACGTTGAAGCGACATCGCGTGAGGCACTGGGCGAGGTCGATGAATGGATTCAGAATTTCGAAAAATACCGCTCGACTCAAATCAGCGAAGCCGAAGATAAGGCGCGCCAGGTGATTCTACCTCTTGAAAACGAACTGAAAAAGATGTTGGATCGGGAGCAAAATGGAGAGACCATCGATCAACTACAGTTCGAAAAATTGGCCCAGCAGTACCGTCAAAAAGTTATGGAGGAAGATCAACAACTGCAACAGCGACAGCAACAATTGCAGATAGAAATGGGCGAGCAAATTCGTACCAAACGACTTAATGCCGAAATGACAATTCAACAGGTACAACAGCAATACAAATTGGCTGCGGTATTGCTTCCGCCAATTCCCCCGTTGCTGCTGGGACTATTCGTGTTCACACGGCGACGATTACGCGAGCGAGAGGGGATCTCGAAAGCGCGACGACTAAAATAATAGGACCTACCTCAACGGAGGCTTGATTTTGAATTCGCCCATGCGAACCACGCTATTGATGTTTTTAATTGCCATCGGAATGGTGTTTGTGGCCATGCGCTACTATCCCTGGCAAACCGCTCAGATTGAGTCCAACCAGGTCAATGAACCGCTATTTCCGGAATACTCGGCGGGCGATGTCAAAACGATTCAAATCGAAAAGCACGTCTTTGTCGATACAAGCCAAGGTGTAATACAGAAGTTCACGGTGACCCAACGAGGTCGCGAGTGGACCATCCCCAGCCGCGCCAATTTCCCGGCACAAAATGTCGATCGGCTGGCCGATGCAACCAGTTGTCTCAACAATCTGATCATCGAACAACTGACGACGCAGGATCAAAAAGACTATGGTCTTTATGGTGTTCATGCGCCAGACAGTAATGCTGTCAGCGGCAAGGGCGTTTTGTTCAGTCTGCAGTCGGCCAATGGCGAATCGATCGCCAGCTTAATCGTCGGGGAGTCTCCCGAGGGACGCCCTGACCAAAAATACGTTCGTATCCCAGGGCAGCCGCAAGTCTATTTAGTCACCTTCGATGACCGAATTTTATCGACCGATTTAGCCGATTGGATTGGAACGAATTTACTGCGGTTAACTCAAGAGGACACTCGCAATATTAGGTACCTTGAGTTCCACAATTATGTTGGAAGTGGTGAGGAATTTGCGTCGGCCGGAACCGTAAAGCATGTCTACCGTTGCCGGGTTGACGTTGGCAGTCAACAACGTCGATCTCTGGCTCAGATTGTAACCGCTGATGAATCTGGACAATTGGTTGACACGCCTGAAGACTTGAAACTCCCTCAACAACAACCCAATTGGCTGAGCGACGTTGCCCAAAGGTTAGGTGGCATTGCCTTTAACAATATCCGACCGAAACAGGACCTGATCGCGGAGTATTTGGCCGAGCAGACCAAAGATGTCAAGCCGATCGAGTTCAGCTCGATGATCAACAGTGGGTTTCGGTATCATGGAATGGAAAACGAGCATCATCAATTTGTCTCGGCTGCCGGGAGTTTTTCGCTTGGAAAAGGCTCAGACGTTCGGTTGACAATCTATTTTGGACGCTTGGTCGATTTGGAACGCGGGGGAACCAGCGAGCTGTCTCGGCTAGCGTTTTTGACCGCTGAAGTCGACACCGACTTGCTTCCAAAGCCCGAACCGATCGAAAGTGACGACCCAACCGAACAACGAAATTATGAGCGCGACCTAAGACTCTGGAACGAGGCCATCGAGAAGGCTAAATCAAGTGCCAAGGATTTTAATCGATTTCATGCCAAATGGTTTTACGCTATCTCCGAATCGGAGTATGAAATGTTTATGCCCCCGCTCCAACGGTTGCTCTCCGAAGCGAATTAGGCCGATCGCCCTCAACCAGGGCTTGGAAAATGGTGTCAGGTTGCCATGGCCGGAACGGCCCATCGGAGGCTTCGCACTTGTGGTACCGGACCCCGTGACCCCACTTTCTCAGGGCTAGCAGCGTTCTTGACTCACCTGGAATCTGGAGTAAAACTGGTCTAACCAGCTCGTGAATAGACTTGGGGCCGTACTGCATGCGTGCCCGGTCGATTTCGCCAAGTTTTTGAGGTGATAAGACGTCGTGGAACGACGAGCCAATTGAACGCCAACGGCCTGTGTGCTCCTCAGGTCTCTCGCCGCCTGTTGTTCGAACGGCACGCCACCGCGGAATCGAATTCCAATTCATCAAGACCCTAATCGAAATTTTATTTGGAGATCAACATGTCGAGCCGATCATTCATTATTGCATTTTGTTCAGCCGCGATCCTGTTCGCTGGCATCAAGTGGCTCACCGCCTCGCCCCCAACCGAATGGTCGAAGGCTGCTGACGACTCAAGCCGCCTCGCAATCGTATGGACCAGTGGTGATCCAGAAGTGGCCCACCGCATGACGCTCATGTATGGTCATGCAGCGAAGCGTCAGGGCTGGTTTGATGAAGTCCTACTGGTTGTTTGGGGCCCGTCGCAGCGGCTACTTGTTGCCGACAAGGATGTTCAGGCTTACATCGATCGTCTGCGCGAAGCGGGTGTCGTGGTCGAGGCATGCCTGGCCTGCGCCGACTCGTACGGCATCGCTGATGACCTGCGTGAACTAGGATTGGAGGTCAAGTATATGGGCAAGCCGTTGAGTGATTTGCTCAAGGATGATCAGTGGAAGGTCTTGACGTTTTAGTAACCCATTGGGGTCAAACATGAATCGGACTGTCTGGACGCAAGTGCTTCTAGATAGTTCGCGTCTGAGTTCGCATCTTAATCTCTTCATTTGCTCGAAGCCGTATCGACGCCGCTTGAGGACGCACGTTGAGGTGGCCACGCTGAAAGACAAATGCCGACGCCTCAAAGTTGTATTTGCCGACGCGGCATACAAGCGTCAAGGGTTGCCAAACTGGCTGTACGAAACTTACCACATTTTGCTGCAAGCCGTTTTAAGGCCGGTCGGAATTAAGGGGTTTGTGATATTGCCAAAGCGATGGGTTGTTGAAAGAACCTTCGCTTCGATTAACGGCTGCCGACGAAACAGCAAAGACTACGAATCAAATCCTGCTTCAAGCATCGCCATGATTCAAATCACAATGATTGCGCTAATGCTCAACCGACTCGAAAAATCAAAAAACACTATTTGAATGCACACTCTAACGATAACCCATCCATTGTCGATGTCGAACCGCATCATCCCTCGCTGAACCCAATTAGAGTATTTCAATGGCTCCATTCCAGGCTTCGGTTTGATAATGTTGCGGATGGATATCGGATTAACGGTTGTCGAGCGACCGCCACAGGTACCAACAGGCAATCGTGGCATATGGACGCCACGGTTGCGCAATGGACTCGATGAGTTTTCGGTCTGGTAACTCACTTAGCTCGTATTGCCGTTTGATCGCCGATTTAATTCCAAAGTCATCAACGGGCAGAATATCGGAACGACACATTGAAAACATCAGGAACATTTGCACCGTCCAAACCCCAATCCCTTTAATAGGAGTGAGGTGGGTGATGATTTCCTCGTCTGATTGTTTGGCAAGTTTGTGCAGTTGAACTTCCCCGGTAAGGCATTTCTGAGTTAAGTCGATGAGGTACGAGGCTTTTTGGCGCGAAACACCGACGCTACGCAGCATTTCAACATCCATTTGAGCTAAAGCCTCCGCTGTTACCTTATGTGGCGCGACGGCAGCTTCCAATCTGCTCCAAACGGTCTTGGCAGCTGCGCCGGAAATCTGTTGACTAACAATGGAAGCGGCCAACGCGGCAAAGCGATCTCGTTTGGTCTTAATCTTACATGGCCCGACCGCCTTCACGATTGCTTTCATCGGTGGATCCGATTTCAACAAATGAAGCCGAGCGGATTTGAGTGTTTGAGCAGGAAATGGCATATGGAAAACTCGGTCGAGTTGCTGTGATAATCCCTGATTCATTAAAGCATGACTTTTAATTCTAGCAATTGATCAAAGAACATTTTTCCAATGGGTTCTGGTGGACCCTGGAATGTTCAGGTCACTGAGGTGGCGAGAATGCGTTTATTTCAGTGCCAACTGCGACCATGTTAGTTCGATTCCAGATGAGAGAAACTGAAGAACATCACGCCAACAGGCACCGGCGCGATTCACCAAGCTACCGATTGGAGCGCGGAGCATTGTCGTGCCGGTTTCACCTTGAACGTGCCATCGGAGATAGCCCGAACTGTGGACAGTGCTCTTGCTCCTCCTCGACTAAATTCTACGACGTCGAGTGCGAAACACGTCGTGCTGAGAACGGGTACGAAAACGGAGAGCTGAACCAACCGATACTTTCACAAAATCAAATATGAAACTATGATGATGGCATGGATAACTTGAAGAAACATCGCCAGCAGTTTCAGCGACTGACTCGAACGGAGATTGAGCGGCACCAATTGGAGCGGTTGAATCATTTGTTGGATCAAGTGATGCCGACCAATCAATTTTATCAGACCAAGTTGGGACAACGGCAACGAACGTTAGTGGCACTCGATGCGTTAAATGGTTTTCCCTACACGTACAAGGACGAATTAACGGGAGGCCAGGGTTCACAGTTTGCCACCAATTTGACTTATCCAATTGAACACTATGTCCGAATGCATCGCACGTCGGGGACCC
>JBGTDM010000315.1:0-4711 GCA_041748315.1 Pirellulaceae bacterium | reverse complement strand
CGATGAGAATTGTCAGAAGCATGCTGACCTGCGCTGCTTTTTCAGCAGCTGTGATGTCGGCCAGTTTAAGCTGGGCTCAATGTCGTGGTGGCGCAAGCTACGATGCCATTGGTGCAGCTGCCCCCGCTGCCGATGCAGGTTGCGGGCACACCGTGATGCGAACCGTTACTCGCACCGTGATGGAGCCACAACAAGTGACTCGCTACCGTACTGTATGGAACACGGTAACTGAGCAGGTTGAAGTTCCAGTAACTCGCACAGTTCGCGAAACCCACTACCGAACGCAAGAGTATACCGTTCGTCGTCCGGTTCGCGAGATGAGCACCAAGACGGTTAACTACACCGTCCGTCGTCCTGTCACCGAGCAACATCAAAAAACGGTTAACTACACCGTTCGTCGCCCTGTCACAGAGCAGCACAGCAAAGAAGTTACCACTTATGTCCGACGACGCGTAACCGAGCAACAGTCTCGCGTTGTCAACTACACCGTTCGTAAGCCTGTTACTGAAACAGTGATGCGAACCGTTTCCAAGCGAGTTCGCGTGCCTTACACCGAAACACGAACTGTTACAGTTCGCGGTGGTAGCTGGCAAACGACTCAGGAAGTGATTCCTGGCCGATCCTACACTCGTCGTGTTCGCACTCGAGGAAGCTGGTCGGTGGATCCTTGCACCGGTTGCCGAACATTCTGCCCAGGATCTTGTGAGCGAGTTTGCTGCCAAGCTCCTGACCGAACGGTTTGCCGCCGCGTTTGGGTTCCCACTTGCGAAACCAAAGAAATTTGCGTAACTCGCTACCGTTGCGAAACCGTTTGCGAGCAAGTCCCCTGCACTGTCACTCGCTTTGTATGCGAGCCAGCCAGCAAAGTGGTCAACTGCTGCGTCACACGAATCGTTTGCGAGCCATGCACAAGAGTTGTCAACTACTGCACCACTCGATGGGTTTGCGAGCAGCGGTCGAAAGTTGTCAACTACTGCACCACTCGATGGGTTTGCGAGACTTGCACAAAAGAAGTTCCAGTTTGCACTACTCGATGGGTTTGCGAAACTTGCACTCGACAAGTTCCTTACACTGTCTGCCGACAGGTTTGCGAAACACGAACTGTCAACAAGTGCCGACGAGTTTGCTCACAAGTTCCTTATACAGTAACTGTTTGCGTACCTCGTTGCGTCGAAGTTCAGGTTCCTGTAACAATCAATGCCGCTCCCGCAGCTTGCTGCGATCCTTGCGGAGCCAACGCTTGCTGCGATCCTTGCGGCAACGGTGGTCGATTGTTCAACGGACGAATCCGAGCCCGAGTCCGTGGCATGATGTCCCGAGTTCGTGGCCTGTTCGCTAACTGCGGATGTGGAAACATGGGCGGATGTGGCGACTTCGGTGGCTGCGACGCTGGTTGCGGTGCTGGTTGTGGAGCTGCTGCAAGCTGCGGATGCAACTAAGCGATAATAATACGCCAGTATTCTCAGCGTAGTTTCTAAACCAGGAGAAAATTCTGGTCTCACGCGAAAGCGACCTGTCTGATTACTCGGGCAGGTCGCTTTTTTTTATGTTCATTTCAAAAGCTGGGTGGAGCCAGCAGGGGGCCGATGTTCGCTCCATTTCGCTTTGCCCCATTTCGGCTGGCCCGACAAGAGCTAAGTTTCGACGTGGGCAGCGGGTCTCGCCGAAGAGGAGCTGCCCCTTTCTTCAAATAGCCCATTGCCTGCAGGGCAAACCTGCAAAAACGCATTACGCTAATTGAAGCTTGAAGGAATTATCATTAAAATACATCGCCACCGTGAATACACCACTAACTTTCCCTTGAATTTGCTGATATGTCACTCCCCAGCCCCCAGCAATGGTTGACGCATTTTCGGCTCGACGCTTTCCGACCTGGGCAGCAATCCGTCATCGAAGCGGTGCTTTCCGGACAGGACACATTGTGCGTGATGCCAACCGGTGGTGGAAAAAGCCTCTGCTATCAACTTCCCACGATCGCACGTGCGGGAGTGACCATCGTGATCTCGCCACTGATCGCCTTGATGCAAGATCAAGTCGAATCGCTCAACCGAGTCGACATTCCAGCGACGTTTATCAACAGCACCCTCACCCCCGGCGAACAATTGGAGCGAATCCACAATATGGTCGCCGGCGTTTATCAATTGGTCTATGTGGCCCCGGAACGACTGCGAAGCAATGCGTTTATTCGAGCGGTGCAAAACACGCCGATTCAGTTGTTGGCCGTCGACGAAGCTCACTGCATCAGCCAGTGGGGTCACGATTTTCGCCCCGATTATGCTCGCCTGGGTCGCTTTCGAACACGATTAGGCAACCCTCAAACCGTCGCCTTGACCGCGACGGCGACCCCTTTGGTTCAAGAGGATATTGTTCGCACGCTGGAATTAAAACAGCCTGCCGTCTTTGTAACCGGGTTTGCTCGTAAGAATCTTCACATCAACATTGAATCGCCCAACAGTAATTCCGAAAAAGATACCCGGCTGATTGAATTTTTGAATATCACGCCCGGTTCGGGAATCATTTATGCCTCCACCCGTAAGAACTGCGAACACTTAGTCGAACTGCTGCACCAAGAAACCAACCGCAGTTTGGCATTCTACCATGCCGGGATGATGCCTGATGATCGCCGCCAAGTGCAACAACTTTTCATGTCGGGGAAAACCGATGTGATTGTCGCTACCAATGCATTTGGAATGGGGATCGACAAAGCCAACTTGCGATTCGTGGTTCACTACAACATCCCAGGCAGCATCGAAGCCTATTATCAAGAAGCCGGTCGAGCCGGTCGAGACGGATTGCCATCAAAATGCTTATTGTTGTATTCCTTTCAGGATAAATTCATCCAAGAGTTCTTTATTGAAAACGCCTATCCATCAGTAGACATGGTGGAAGAGATTTATGAATATCTGCGACAGTTCGATGCCGATCCAATCGAAATGACGTTGCAAGATATCAAAGACGAATTGGGCTTGAGCCTGGGGACATCGGGAATCGGAAACTGCGAAAACTTGCTGGAGAAAGCGAACGCCATTGAACGCCTGGATTCAGCCCAAAATTCTGCCGCCATTCGCATCGATTCAGAACTACCGACACTCGTTGACTTATTGCCTCGCCAGGCCAGCACCCAACGCAAAGTCCTGCGGCGACTGGAAAGTTACTGCGATTCATTCCGAGGAGAACGGGTCTTATTCAGCCCTCAAAAATTGGCCCAGTCGCTGGACATGAAGTGGGAAGCCGTTGCCAACGCAATTCGCCAGATTTGCAAGCTACCGATGGTCGACTACATCCCTCCGTTTCGTGGCCGCGCGATCCATGTGGTCGATCGCAAAAAAACGTTTAATCAATTGCCAATCGATTTTGACGAGCTGAATCGGCGAAAGAACGCCGAGTACGAAAAACTGGAACGGATGATCCGTTTTGCCACCACCTACCGTTGCCGCCAATTGGAAATCCTCGAGTACTTCGGTGATCCGGATCAAAAAAATTGTTCCAATTGCGATAACTGTGATTTGCGAGGGACGCAAGTCGGCAAATACGACCAAGATGCATGTCTTTATGGCGTCCAAGTCGCACTCAGTGGCATCGCTCGCACCCACGGGCGATTGGGAAAAACCTTGATCGCTCTCATGCTGACCGGTTCCGAATCGAAAAAAATCAAGCAACTTTACCTCAACCGGTTGTCGACGTTTGGATTGTTGAAAAACTTGCGGCAACCCGATGTGGTGGGTATGATTGAATTTTTGGTTGAGCAAGGATTTGCCAATCAATCCGAAAGTGTTAAATTCCGGCCAACGGTTCAAATCGCTGACCGAGGCTGGAAATTAATGCGGGGAGAAATGCAAATTGACATTTGCCAGCTTCTTCCCAGTGAATTGGCGACCGCGTTGAGCCAACACTTGCGAGGGAAGCTCCCCATCAGAGGTGGAAATGGCGACACCGCCTTGCCTGATCAAGTCAACGAAAGCACGCTGCCGTTGGAGTTGCCTGAGTCCGCACCAATCGGCGAATTCACCGAATTCGATGAGGCTGCCGAGTTTTCGAAGGATTTGCACGACGAACTTTCAGACGATGGGAACCCCCTTCAGTCAGGCGTCCCGGAACGGAGGACGCCGCGAGAATCGAAGTCAATCGAGCTGGTTGACCACTCGGTCGTCCAGATAAAAACCGATGATCTGGAGCCTCTTAGCGGGAAAAATCGACCTTTCCGCACACGCCAAGATCCGCAATGCGATTTGAATCCGATCTATCCCCACTCCGATCACAAAACCCCTTCCAACAATCGAAATTCCTTGATTTCATCTTGCGAGCCCCGGACAGGAAAATCAAATTCGCCAACCCGTTCAGTTCAATGGAGTCAACAACAGAATGATTTACCACCTTCTGATCAAACCGTCCCGTCGTGGTGGTGGAGTTGGCGGTTGCTGGCTGACCATTATTCACTAGATCATATTCAGAAAATTCGCAACCTCGATCGGGAAACCGTGTTGGATCATCTTTGCCGCGCTGCCAGTAATGGACACCTAATCGATTTAGAGTCCCTTTTTTCAAACGGGGCGGTAGTTCGAATGAGCGAGTTCTGTCGGGAAAACGCCGCTCTTTCTACTGGCGCAATGATAAATAAACTGCCGAGTGATTTTACTCCGGGGGAGTTAATGTTATTTTTGCAAACCCAACCACTGCCAAGCAAAAATCATTGATCGCCAACTTGGTAAGT
>JBGTDM010000314.1:0-15974 GCA_041748315.1 Pirellulaceae bacterium | reverse complement strand
TGGGATCGCGCAACGGGTCGAACGTCTCGTGGCTTCGCTTGATCTGATCGTTCTTTCCATCAGTTCGGCTCAAGCTAAGTGCCGTATGTTTGCCACCCGTTGTGCGTGCCTTCTCAATAAGATCGGGTATCGCTTGCAGTTGTCCCGGCCCGACGATTAAATCAACAAAAGGTGCACGGCGAAAAATCAGATCCTGGTCTTTCTGCGCCATGCAACCCATCACGCCGATGATTTTCTCGGGATGTTGATCTTTCAAGCCCCGAAGGCGACCCAAGGCACTATATGTTTTGTTTTCAGCCTGCTCTCTAACACTGCACGTGTTGAACAGAATTGCATCAGCCTGCTCGACGTGGGGAGTCACCTCATAGCCTCGCTGCCGCAAACTAGCCACGACCATTTCGCTGTCCAGAACGTTCATCTGGCAGCCGACCGTTTCGATGTAGAGCTTTCGTAGATTTGAATTCATGAGTGACACATGACCTCACTTGATCTGCAGTATATGTGTCAGTGTAGCAGGTCAACGATCAATCTGACGAGGGGAAAGCTGCGATGTATCCGATGTTGGGAGGCGATTCGTTTTCAACCGGCTCCAGCTCACACCTCGACGCAAGCCCCCTGAAGGGTACCTGAAGTTTACATTCGCCCTGTTCACCCTCGAAAGGTCATTCAAGTTTTCACGAAAATGTCGCCCGATTTTGCTGATGCCGGTGCAAACTTGGCGAAAATTCCTGCTCACGAGAAAAACACGCTCGGATTCTGGCCAAGCGACGCGACTATCCAAGGGGGTCGCCCCAAGTTGGATTTCAGACGGTGTCCGCGGCATGTTCGCCATACCTCAGACACTTCCATACAACATTGACGAGCCGATTGGCAACGGTCGCGACCGCGATTCGGTTATCTGGCCTTGTTCACACGCCATTTGTTTAATCGATTGTGGCAATGTCGCCTAATGTTTGATACGATTGATTGTTCCCGGTTCGGCCAATCGCATCTGGAAGCAGCGGGCATTGCTAATGCAAAATGCAATCGGTTTCGCACTTGACAATTCGGCCGGCCCATCGATTAATTAAAGTTGAAGTTTGCACTGAGCATTCGATTGGCGAACGATTTCCCAGATGTACTGGGGATTCCCTAGAATAGATCGGTGTGGCCATAGCATGGACATTCCGTCGTCGAAACCCGCACGCTCGGCAGGAGCAACAAAACTTCTGGAAACTTCGTCACGTCGAACTCGGTTGCAATTCAGTTTTCCGATTACTGATCTTTACATACAGGAATAACAATATGTTCAGCTATTCAGATGTACGGCGACTCGCGGTCGCCGCAGCGTTGGTCGCCAGTCTCGTAATAAACTCTGACAGTTTCGCACAAGATCGCTTTGAAATCGAGTTCGGTGATGTCGAAATGTTAGGGGGAGCTATGGTCTTTAAAGGATTTGAAGATGCCTTGGCTCAAGGGAGCGTTTCGCTGTCTACAACCGTTCAAGATGGCGTTCGGATTACGCGTGGATCGAGTTCAACGGATGGGCAATTTGAGATTCGCGTCGAGGAGGGGGGCGAGATTGCAGTCACTTTGACGCGCGAATATGGTATCGACGATGCCGATGAACTTATGGAGTCGCATCCGGAATTGTATATGTACTTGAAGGCAATTCCACGTGAAATCGGGGAGAGCAAGGTTAAAATCAAATTTGAAGTTACGACGACCTATACTGCCGATGATGAGCCCGCACTAAAAGAAAAGAACGAGGAGGCGCATCGACTTTACGAAACATATGGCAAAGGTAACCGGCCATTCGCTGTCGGCGCAAGGGGCGTTATTCGCGGAGGCGCTATTGGAGGGGGAGGCTTCGGCGGGTGGCGAGGAATCGAACCCCCTCGCATTGAATTCGCTCCAGCCGAAGTAGCTGGCGACGATGATCAAAAACCATCGATTACCATTCGAACCAATCCCGGGGGTGACATTGTGGCCTCCAAAGAAGAAGTTACAGATGCTGAACAGGACAAAGCGGAGAATCGGCAGGAGACCGAATCAAACGACGCCAAAAAGAAGGCTCCAAGGGGAAACCACCGCATTGATTGATTGCCCTTCGTTTTTGTTACGGCTTCCTCAATCACTTTTGATCCCGTGACCTACTGGGAAGCCATCGAGACAATCGGGTCAACAATGGCGTTTTGTCCGACAAGTTTCCTTGAGACTTGCGCGACTGTGCCAACTTGCGGACATTTTGATCAAGGTCCGCTTGTTTGAGTTCCAGTTCGGTTTGCATTCTGCCGATTTTTGCGCGTTCGATCGAAATTTCGATTTCCGCCTTTCGAAGTTTCGCTTCGAGCGTGGCCTTCAACCGAGTGATTTCATCATTTTCTTCGGCAGGTTTGGCAGCGGATTCGTGATCGACTTTCGCGATTTCCCGCATCAAAATGGGTTGTGCCGGTGTAGCTGATTTTGTCCACTGAGCGGGGTGGGCGGCTGTTTGCTGCGCGTGTTCGGGATCGGATTTATATTGTGCCAGCAAGCTTGCCCTTTGAGCTTGCCATGTGTCGGTTGGATTCGATTTTCCGCCCGTTTGCCTTGTTGGGCTCTTTGGCGAGTCGAACGCGGTTTGAGCGATGTCGTTGCGAAGTTGATCAACGATTTGACCAAGCGATTCGTGACGCTCGGAGATTTGTTGCGAAATCGTTAACAGGCTCTTCTCGGTATCCTCTGTGCGAGAGGTCATTTCATAAAAGTTGTTGGAAAGTTTTGCCAACTGGCTTTCGATAGTCTCCCATTGGTGTTGACTTGGTGGAGTGGCATCGGTTTTATTGCGTTCACGTTGCTCGCTTCCGAAGGAGGAAAGCGTTTCGCATTGCTCAAGCAGGAACTCGGACGCGACGTTTAATTCGTTTTCCAGCCTCATTGATTGATTGCGAAGTTCGATCATGCCCTGGTCCAACGACGACAACGTTTTCCCGATTGAGCCAACCGAGACTTCCGTTTTTGCCTGTTTTGCAACCAACTCATTAAGCAGCTTGCGCTGTCCATTAAGTTGTTGAAGAATTTCAGCTTGGCTACTGGCGAATTCTGCCTGCGTACTTTCCCACTGAGTGTATTGATCAAGCAACGCGGCTGTTTGAGATAGCAACGCGGGCACTTGAGCATTTGGTTCCATCGGGACCGTATCGACAGAGGCTTGATGGGATTGGCTATTGCCGTCGTCGTCAGACGAAAATCGGGTGGTTGCGACGTATTCTGAATGCCGGGAGGGACACGACTTGCTCGATTTCAAGTACCTTTCATTTTTGTTCAAAGTCGGACTGGCAAGTCCACTTTTTTTAAAATCCAGGTCACAACTGGCTGGTTCATTGGAATGGTTGGGATTTGTCATGATGTAATACAATTCGAAAACTAGCCCGGTGGGCGACCTTTTTGACCGCTCGTACCCACGCAACGATTCAATTAAGGGATCGGTTTGGGATTCTATTGAAACTTAGTTCACAAGCCTTCTGGAGTCAAAAAAACATCGTGTTGTTTTTACCGTGCGCTCACATTAGGTCTGGAACCAGTATGGTCAGCGGGTATATTTTTGTTTGATCGTTGCATTTTCTCCACGCGAGTCTGATTTTTTGCTCATGAGTCGCCAGCCCAACTGACTTCGCTGACTTCGAATCATTCGTTCATTGGGCCACAATTTACGTTTGTCACCGGGAAATCGAGTAAACAGATAAATCAATTCGTCAAGCGGTCATTGGCGGCGGGAATCGATCTACTTTAGAATCGGAACAACGACAGGGTCGCAGGTTTTCGACCTCGTTGGAAATGCCCAACGCATGTTCATTTTTTGAGTACTAACCGATAAGGACCTCATCATGGCCGATCGTCCCTTCGCACATTTACATTGTCATAGCCATTACAGTTTGCTGGACGGCGCTAGTTCGATTTCCAAGCTCATCAACCGAACCGTGGATTACGGCATGACCGCTTTGGCCCTGACCGATCACGGAAATCTGCATGGAGCATTGGAATTCTACCGTGCGGCGAAGCAGGCTGGGATTAATCCGATCATTGGATATGAGGCGTACGTTGCACCGGGCCACCGGACAGAAAAGTCAGGCTCCGGTTATCAAGATAACAGTTATCACTTGACGCTATTATGTAAGAATCGCGTTGGTTTCAAGAACTTGGTCAAGATGGCCTCGGTCGCCAGTTTGGAAGGATTTTATTTTAAACCTCGCATCGATCGAGAACTTCTTACGGAACATCAAGAGGGAATTATTTGCCTTAGTGGTTGCGTCTCCAGCCAGTTCAGTCGTGCGATTCTCAATGGCGGTTCGGGAGCCGAAGGTGCTTATCAGCAGGCGATCGAAGTCGCCTCATGGTTTCAGTCGGTATTCGGCGATCGCTACTATATCGAGATCATGAATAATGGCGTCGAAATCCAACGGCTCTGTCTCGAGGCTTCGGTTGAAATCGCCAATCGAATTGGAGTGTCACTCGTTGCGACCAGCGATTGTCATTACGTCGACCCTGATGACGCCGATGCACAGGATGTAATGCTGTGCATCAATACTGGCCGGTTTCGCACCGATACGAATCGCATGCGAATGGACGGTCAGCAATACTTTTTGCGTTCGCCAGACCAGATGTATGAGAAGTTCCCGGGCTTGGAACATGCTGTCGCGCGCAGTCAGGAAATCGCTGATTCGGTTGATATTGAGCTGGAACTGGGACGCCGCCATTTCCCTGTTTATGACGTTCCACACGATCGTACGCCCGACGAGTTCCTGCGCAAGCTTTGCGTTCAAGGGTTAAAGGAACGTTATGCCGGAAATTCGCAAAGGTGCCCAAACGGCGAACTAACCGAGGAGGTCATCGTGCGATTGGATCGCGAGTTAAACGTGATTTCGAAATTGGGATTTCCGAACTACTTTTTGATCGTGTGGGATTTTGTACGCGAAGCCCGAGATCGCGGTATTCCTGCAACCGCCCGAGGAAGTGGTGTTGGAGCATTGGTTTGTTACGCCCTGTACCTGAGTCACGTTTGTCCGATCGAGCACAAATTGTTGTTCGAAAGATTTTTGGACGAAAGTCGAATCGAAGCGCCCGATATCGATATCGATTTTTGCAAAGAGCGCCGGGTCGAAATCATTAACTACGTAAAAGAACGCTATGGTGAACAAAACGTGGCACAAATCGGCACGTTTGGTACCTTGCAAGCCAGAGCCGCCATCAAAGATGTCGGTCGTGCCCTGGGAATGCCACTCGTGCGCGTCAATCAGATCACCGCGATGGTTCCCGAACAGTTGGGGATCACCATCGAGGCAGCCCTTGAAAAGAACGAAGAGCTGCGATTGACGGTTGAGAAGGACCCCGAAATACGTGAACTAATCGAGTTCGCGCTTAAGCTGCAAGGACTTGCTCGCAATGTGGGAACACATGCCGCCGCGGTCGTGATTGGAGACAAACCACTCACAGAATATATCCCGCTTGGTCGAGTCTCTGGTAGGGATGACGTGATTACTCAATGGTCGATGAATGACGTCGAGGCAGCGGGGTTGTTGAAAATGGATTTGCTCGGGTTGAAGAACCTCACCATCCTCAGCAACGCTGTCGAGATTATCGAGCAGACACGTGGCATTCACCTGGACTTGAACGCCTTGCCGGTCGATGATGCAGAGACCTTCAACTTGCTTCAACGAGGTGAAACCAAAGGGGTGTTTCAATTGGAAAGTGGTGGCATTCGAGATTTACTTCAGAAGATGAAGCCCGACCATTTTCGAGACATCATCGCAACCAATGCCATGTATCGCCCGGGTCCCCTTGAGGGAGGAATGGTTCAGCAATACATCGAAGTCAAGCATGGTCGAAAACCTGCCGAATACCGGCATCCAATCCTCAAAGAATTTCTGGAAGAAACACACGGCGTGATGGTCTACCAGGAACAAGTGATGCAAATCCTGAATCGTCTGGGGAACATTCCTTTGGCTGAGGCCTACACGTGTATTAAAGCAATCAGCAAAAAGAAAGAGGAGACGATCGAACGCAATCATGAACAGTTTGTACAGGGTTCGGTCAACAACGGCTTGCAAAAAAAGGACGCTGAAGCGTTGTGGGAGATGATCCTTAAGTTCGCCGGTTACGGCTTCAATAAATCGCATAGTACGGCCTATGCACTCCTTGCCTATCAAACAGCGTATCTCAAATGTCACTATCCTTTGGAATTCATGGCGGCGTTGTTATCGGGGGACATTCCGGCGCGTAATTTCGTGCGAAAAGACTCACTCGTCGAACATTTGGAAGACTGCACGCGGATGGATATCGAGGTCGTCCCGCCGAGCGTCAATCACTCTGGCGTTAACTTCACGGTCGCAGATGACAAAATCCACTTCGCCTTATCGGCGATTAAGGGATGTGGCGGGAGCGCCGCTGAGGCGATTGTGCGCCATCGCAAAAAAAATGGACCTTTCAAGGACCTCTTTGATTTCTGTGAGCGAATTGGCACGTCCGAGTGCAATCGTTCGTCAATCGAAACCTTGATCCGAGCAGGCGCTATGGATAGTTTCAGCGCCAGGAGGTCACAAATGCTGGCTGGGCTTGACCGAGCACTTCAGGCGGGTGCATCGATTCAGGCTGACCGTAAGAGTGGCCAAAAAAGCTTGTTTTCAGTCTTTGATGAAGCGGACAATCAGCCAAGCGGTAATTTGAGCTTGCCCGACATTCCGGAGTTCGACGAGCGGGAACGCCTGGCTGGAGAAAAGGATGTGCTCGGCTTCTATTTGACCAGCCATCCGCTTGCACCCTATGCAAAGCAGCTCGCGGATTACTGCTCTCATCAGTCGGATAACCTTGAACAGACTCATGATCGCGACCAAGTCCTAATGGGGGGGATGATCTCCGCGATCAAATTCTCGCATGTGAAACGAGTTCGTGACGCCAATTCACCAACGAAATATGTGATGTTCAACCTCGAAGACATGCATGGCGCCGTTCGCTCGATTCTGTGGCCAAGCGAATTCGTCGATTTCGGACATCTGGTACAACAGGACGAAATTGTGTTGATCCATGGGGTAATTGACAAACGGGGGAGTGACGAAGCCAACTTAATCGTGAATCGAATCAGTACACTTGAACAACTCGAGGAAATGTTTACAACCGGCATGCGGATTCATATCAATCAGCGGGAACACAATGTTGATATGTTGAAAACGGTATATGAAATCGTTCGTGGTTATCCTGGCGATCGGAGGCTCGAGCTCGTTTTGGAACTAAGTGATGGCACACGTGTCATAACGGAGTGCCACAAGACAAAGGTTAAACTGGATGGTGAAATGCGGGCACGCCTGACCGAGGTCCTC
Organism: Pirellulaceae bacterium; assembly: GCA_041748315.1. Lineage (GTDB taxonomy): Bacteria > Planctomycetota > Planctomycetia > Pirellulales > Pirellulaceae > CALMEE01. Next base: position 8,640 of record JBGTDM010000314.1, on the reverse strand, counting down.
GGCGTGTCCAATCTTCAATACTTGACCGATAAGTAAACGATTTCCCTTCCACGCCGTGAATAAAGAGTTAGAACTTAGTCTCGCTTGTCGAAAAATGATGGCTATGAACTCGGAAAAATTATTAGTCCTGTTGTTGCGATTGAACGCTGGGATACTCTGTCTGGCAATTCCAACTTTGTTGCTTCCGGTGTCGACAATGGATCAGATACATCGCTGGCTTGGGATGGGGGCACTGCCTCATCAGCCAATCACCGAATATTTGGCTCGCTCGTGCTCGCTGATGTACGGCGTGCATGGCATCGTACTGTTGTTGATTTCGCTAAAGCCACGCAAGCACTGGTCATTGATCGGGCCTTTGGCGTTGCTTCATGTAGGAATGGGAGCCACGTTGCTTTGCATCGATTTATTTGCGGGCATGCCTTGGTACTGGACGGCCGTTGAAGGAGGACCGATCATGATTTTTGGCTGCATCCTGTTTGCACTCTGGATTCAAGCGAGTCGAAGTTGATAATATCAGCCTTGAACTGAGGACCCTCCAACAACAGAGTCAAATCTGACTGGCGCTGTCGTCCCTGCTCAACCGACGGAAGGCGTGACACCAGCCTCCCAATTATTGGACATCAGCAAGCTGTTCTGGTGCGATGGGGCCACCATCGCCTACGAGGGGCAACCTTTTCCCGCAAACTGCTCACGGAAAATCGTGTCAGACAGGGTGTCAAATTGACCAAGAGAATCAGCGTCAACATCTGCTCGATAAATACGACCTTAAACAGTAGAATCACGCCGAAATGAAACGCAGGCATCAGCACCAACGTCAACTTGCGAATCCGATCGTTGATTAAGCTGAATGGTGCAGCGATTTCCATAACCGTTACCACCGCCATTCCCAACTTGAGTATCAGCAACTTCCACGGTTGGGAGACAACCCAATTTGAAAAATTGTAGTCAAATAACCAGTCGCGATGAGCCATGTGAACGAGTCGGTTCGTGATGGAATCGCCAGCCATCACGTCGATCCCCCCATTGCCCAAACGCGCAATTCCAACGAAGGCATAAACCAGCATCAACACCAGTGTCGCCAATACCATGCCCGCCGATGCGGTACAATGTTGTTCGTTGGTCGGCTTCCGGACGACTTCGATGGGGAGTCTCAACGCAAATATGGTGATGATCCAGGTGACCAGTAAAGGTCCAATTTCCGCATGGTTAATATGTCCGAAACTTCGAGTTACGGCCGATGCAGTGGTGATCAAGACACAGCCTAACAGTGCGCCAGGTAAGCGAAATTTGGGCAACCAAACCAGCGCGCACGAAATGAGAATTGAACTGTGCAGTAATAGTAGTCCAGAGAAGGAAAACAGCGCCTGATAGAGTGACAGAGGAAGCCAATTTAGCCAGCCGACCGGATTTGTATACGCGATAGGCAGGAAGCTCAATTGGGATAGTGGATCGAAAGCGTATCGGACCAACCACATCGTAAACATGAACTTTAACACAAAGATCAATGTCGCAGAACTGGCATCGTGATGAAGCAGCCTGGATGGCTCGTCGACTCGTCGCCAATCTGTGTTCATGGTTGATGGTTGGGGGTCGTTGCCAAATCGAAGGTCGTAATCCATTCGATGTTGGAGATTGTTTTGTGATCGGCATACGAAACTGAATCTAAACCAACTTTCAAGGAGACGGCTGGATTCTCAGGATGTTTCCGGTTGTATTGTTCGCCAATTGCAGTAAGCAATCGCTGATAAGTCTGTTCGCCCAATTCGGTCAACTTGTCCTGCCTTGCTGCGGTCACAATGTTTTGAAACCGCTCGGCAAAACAACGATTGATTGAAGGAAATAATTGAGTTGGATTGACTTCCGTTGTCGAGCCATCGCGAAGTGTCGCGGAGACCTTTCCCCAACTCATTTCAGCAGGCTCGAAGACCTCGGTGTACATGCTCCATCGCACGAAAGGGAAGGTATTGCGCGAGAGGTCAATAAATTGAAACGTGATCATCAGCAACAGAATGATGGTCCCCATCTGCTTTTCCGTGCGAGTTAATCTGTCGAGCCAATTACGGAAACATCGACTGGAAATTAACGGTGTCAGAACCACCAACAGCAGCAGAAATTCAAACATATTTGCACCGGTATTCGATCGATCAAAGTGCCTGCCGAAACTTTTCTCTCAGGCATGCCTCACGCTTCACCAGCCGATCGCTTGAAACATGAGCCATCCCCAAAATGTGGGGACTTCTAAAAAATTAGCTCATCGTTTGCCATGTGAAATCGAGCGGATTCAACCCGACATCAGTTTCCGTTGAGCAACCCGTTTTGAAGCCTGATTTTGCCGAATAAAGGAGTTACGACTGCAACGCCGGCGTCCAAGATTGACTGGAAAAGTATCAGCCTGTCACATCGACAGAAAACATTTGGCATATATGGCCTTGCTGGGACACTTTCAAGCGAAGGAGTCGTTCACCCATCCACGAGGGTTGACGATTGTTGAAGCCCAAGAGGTGGCGCAATCCAGCTAATGCAAGCCACCCAACACTCAGGTTGGTGGTTGAAATCGATCAGAGCCATTGTACTGAAATCTCGAATCGAAGCTTGAGCTCTGAAGGAACCCTACGAGAGCAAAGTAAACAACTCATCGACAACAAGTAGCTTTTTACGAAGGTTCCCATTTGCAACACCGTTCGGTCCACCCACTTGGAAATATTTTTCCCAAACGGTCGCCCAATCCTCAGCCGGATTGTAGCGCCCGAAATCGCGGGCAAACTCAGAACTTGCCAAGTACCACCACTTTTTGTCACCGGAGCGTCGATAACCGTCGCTGGGAGGGTTTATTACCCACTTGCTCTGGTTTTTAAATTTGTTCCAGATGTACCCGGTATTTGACCGTTGGGCGTTCAGTTCCAAAACACTATCCCAATTATGGGAGATCTCGTGGATGATCACGAAAGGCTGAACATCGTTTCGCTGGGCGTCGTTCTCATTCCATTCGGCGACGAGAATCTCGCGTTCGTATCTGACCGTTGTCGTAGTAACTCCTGTTTGAGAATTGGTGACTGTTTTGGTAATGGTTCGCAATGAATTGCGAGCAGCACCCCCACCCAGTGAATCGACTTTAATAAACGGCAAATCATGTCCACTTAAGCGATCGATTAGCAATTTCACGTTGCGAGTTCGGTGGTGCAACCGATGCAGACCGGCGTCAACCGTTTCGATTTCCTTGTTAGTCCATTTCGAGGACCGATTGATAAAAACCAGCCGGGCGTCAGCATTGGTTCGATCGCTAATAACGTCGCCAGATTGGACAAGGAATCGATTTCTGCCGGCACCCCCGTGCAAATAATTTTTATATTTCAATGACCCCCCGAAAAGTCCATCATTGCCGTTACCTCCATATAGGCGATCCTGACCATTTCCACCATACAGTCGGTCATGGCCGTCGCCGCCAAATAATCGATCATTACCGCTCTGGCCATATATAATGTCGCTGCCAGCGCCTCCATAGAGTTGATCATTTCCGGCTCCTCCGTAAATCGTGTCGTTGCCGACCCCTCCGTAAATGATATCGTCGCCTGCGTTTCCATAAATCGTGTCGTTGCCAGCATCACCGTAGATTCGATCGTTACCGCCGCCGCCGTAAATCAAATCATTTCCGTTTCCACCGTATATGATGTCGTTTCCTTCGCCGCCGTAAATAATATCATTGCCATCGTATCCAGCGATTACGTCATTTCCGCCCCTACCTACCAGGATGTCATCTCCCAGACCGCCGTAAAGTTTATCGTTCCCGCTCCCACCGCGTAACACATCGTTGCCAGCATGCCCGAACGCGCGCGACGTAATTGACGTTTTGTTGTTGAATATATCGTCGCCATCGTGACCGAAAAAATCGATTCGGTGTACATCAACATGATCAAAAATACGGGATTCGAATCCAATCATCTGCACGCGAATTCTCGCTCCACTGAGATTGGTCACTAAAGCATGATCGTCTTGATTTGTCCCATTGATTGTGACGACCTTCGAACTCTCGTTGTATGAAATTAGGGTCTGTTGCATTAGTTCGATCAGCGACGGATCGAATGCCGATGGTGTCGAGTTTTCAAACCACATCGCTCCACTGGCAGGAGTCGACAAAGAATTAGAATCGTTGATAAATTGAAGGGGATTTAGCGAGGTGCCAAACATCATCGTCTCCTCTGGGCTAATTTGGGCAATCGTGAAACTACCATTGGATTTTCTTCGCAAACGAAAGCTGGACAACAGCCCACGCATCTGCTTCAAGGGTTGTCAATGGTCGAGGAAGTGGTTTCGTGTGAGAACCGAGCGAAGAAGGCACAAGAGTCTTTCTGTGCGTGTTGCCTTAGCTTACGTGATTCGTAAGGGCAACCGCAATAGCAAATTGCGATTATCTTACGTTTAACCGTTCAGCCCCCCGGCCACAATGCACTTAGCTTGCGGTTATTTTCGCGAGGCCGACCGTTTGTCGATCAGGTTCAGCATTTGGACACGGATCCGCTGAAAGGGCCAGTCGTCCTTCGGCGGCCGCAAATACCAAGCTCGATCATGGTGTGCAGCCGCCATGAATCGCTTATCAGGTCAATTAATGTCGACTATAATATGACCTCGACTCTCAATTGGGAGTTCATTGGGATCATTGACGGCATTGGAACGAGTCTGGAATGGTACTTTTATCGCGCAAGTTGATCATTGCCCCGCTGGCAGTTCTGTTAAGCGTTGGCTTGCAGGTGTCATTTGCATGCCAAGATCTTGCAAAGGCACCGCATTTCAATGAGCAGCGATGTTCGCTTGATTTCATCCCAGCCAATGCCGCATTCTATTGGTCATCGCAAAACCATCGTCAAATTTGGAAATTACTTGTCGAGAGCCCGGCGGTAAACAAGCTACTGGAGACACGAGCCGCTGGAGCCGTGTGGCGCTCTTTCAAAGATGGCTTTGCACACGGATTACGTGCTGAGCTGAACGAATCGACCCTGAATGCTATCGATGACTGGTTACGTTCTGAATTGGGCGAGGATTCGTTGAAGTTGTTGTTTGATTCGATATCCGAAGAAGTCTTCGTGTTCGGAGACGATAATTTTTCGGAATTGATGGCGAGCGGTATCCGGTTTTACGGAAAAGCATTTCGATCAGGGCTGGGTTCATCCAAGTTAGGTGAGAACGAAGTTCGCGCCCAACTCGCTCACCTGGCGGCCGAATCGTTTGCAGAAGCCCAGATTCCCTCAATGTTGGTCGGTGGCAGGCTCTCGGACGTCGGATTGGCCAACGACTTCATGCATCGTGCTCATGCACGATTTAATTCAGCGATGAAGTCGTTGCCCGCCGAATGGGAATTCTTGAAGACCGCTTTGAAGAAACATGTCTCGGAAGATGGTATCCGACTTAGCCTAAAATTCAACTTTGACGACTTACCCTGGGAAAAATTTGCCGCAATCGAAAGTACATTTGCTGGTGACGCGGAGTCCTTTCGGTCCTGGGGGCACGGCAGATCAGTCACAGTTACCTTGGGCGTTGTCCGGGATTATCTTGTTGTGGCCGTGGCACCAAACGATGAGTTCATTGCGCGGCTAGGCACCGGTTCACTATTAATCGACAACGACGTGTTTCGGACGCTGCGCGAACTTGGTGAGAGGCCTTGGACGACGATCACCTACTTGTCGGATGAATTTGTTGCCAGCACTTCGAATGCAGTCGATTTCGGGGAATACTACAACCATTTGTTTCAAGCGGTGCGTCGAGATTCCAGTGATTGGGGGGGTCGGCGGGAGTTTGCCAATGCAATTGAGAGTGATTTAGCGGATTTCTCGACGGAACTGAGGCAATGGTTTCCCAAACCCGGAGCTTATTTGGAATACAGTTTTCTCACTGACCACGGAATTGAAGGTTTCAGTTACGATTGGTCAGAGAATACGACGTATGACGGCTCGCGACCACTTACTGTGCTGAACCATGTTGGTGGTTCTCCGGCGTTGCTGATCGCGGCGAGGCGCAAGCGGAATCCGGCGAGCACTGACATCGTTGAAAAATATGTTACGCGTCTCTTTCAACGTGTCCATGAGTTCGCTCCCGATTTTATCGAAAGCCCAAGGCAACTCGAACATTTTCAAAGCTTCATGAGTCAGCTGCGCGAGATATTCTCTGCGCTGAATCGTATCCACCGCCAAAAGTTGTTGCCAAGTATTGCGGATGGCCAATCCGCGTTCATCGTCGACTTCAAATTGACCCGTGAACAATGGTTTGTCTTAATGCCACCCGCCAATCAGCCACTACCGATCCCCTCGTTTGGCGGAGTCATGACACTTAGCGATATGGATCTGTTTAAAGACGCAGTTTCCGATTACTTGGAACAGGCGGACCGGTTGATCGAAATTCTGAAGAGTTTACCCGACTCAAATATTCCTCCAAATTTTCGTATCACGCGACCTGATCAAAAGCCATTGGGCGACGGGACAATCTATTCGTACGGTGGGCTAGTCGCCGCTGGTTTCCACGAGGACCTGCTGCCAAACTTGTCGATTAATCAGCGACTCGTTGCGATAACGCTTTCCGAACAACATTCGCGACGACTGCTTGACCCGACACCGCTTGAGATCGGTGGTCCGCTCGGCGATCCTTCCCGTTCACTAATGTTTGCCGTGCACTATGACAATCGCGCTACGATGCTTTCCATTGAAAAATGGGTCAACTATGCCATTCTAGTCATCCTGGGGGACACACCTGCCGAGGATTTCTGTCAGTTCCCCACGACGTGTGACTGGAAAATGGCGGTACTTTCGTGCGCTGGCATGGCGTTGATTCAGGAGCCAAAGAGCCATGACGCCGAGTCACTCGGCCTCGCCGATATTCTTGAATTGACAGAAACAACATTTGAAATGCTGAGCTGTTTTCGTAGTTACACTGCTGTTGGCTATGAACACGAAGGCATCCAAGTCACGCATTACCTTTACCGGTTTGGGGAATTTCGGCGAGAATCGGATTAGGATTCACATTATATCGGAGCCGAGTCGCAAACTTACAACAATTCTATTTTCTTGGAAAATCTCTTATCAAGGACAGCTGCTCGATGGTTGAACCTCTCACCCCGACAAAGCCACCTGGCTCCACTGGCATCATCACGATCATTCGAAATCGTATTATTGCTGGACTGTTTGTTGCGTTGCCATTGTTCATCACCGTGTTGGTCATTGATTGGATTTATCGCTTTCTAACGGTGAACGTGATCGGCCCGATAGCGCGACGACTGATCCAAGTATGGTATGGGAATCCCGCGTCCAAAGAACTTCCATTGCTGCCGTTTTGGATCGAGTACATTCTGGCACCTGTCATGGCAGTGTTTTTGGTTTTGGCATTGTTGTTCATTGCCGGAATGCTATTCCAGTCACGATTGCATCGGTTTCTGGACTGGATTCTGCTCAATGTCCCGGGTGTCAATTTGATCTATTCAGCCGTGAAAAACGTCGTTGACGCCTTGCAGCGCACTAACACCGATATTGAAAAGTTTGAGCGAGTTGTGTTGATCGAATTCCCCCATCCCGGTTGCAAGGCGCCAGCATTTGTAACTTCAGAATGCATCGAATTGACTACGGGCGAAGTGATACTCAGCGTGTATGTCCCAACAACTCCCATACCGACCTCGGGATACATGCTGCTAATCCCGGAAAAGGAAGTGGTCCCCCTTAACTGGAACATTCAGCAAACGATTCAAGGCATTGTTTCTGGAGGACTGACGATTCCAGAGAAGGTTCGCTATCATCGACTTCCTGGCAAACTGGATTTGCCACCATCCATCGACAAGCCGGGGAGTAATCCGTAAGGAGCAAAACGACGCAATGCAGGTACGTGAGTTCAACTTTGATGGCATTGTCGGACCGACCCACAATTATGCCGGTCTTGCGTTCGGCAATGTTGCCTCAGAGGCGCATAAAGACCAGGTTTCAAACCCTCGTGCTGCTGCGCTCCAAGGGCTGGAAAAGATGCGGTGCCTTTTTGAGCTTGGATTGGGACAGGCCGTACTTCCACCGCCGATTCGACCTCGACTCGATTTCTTGCGACAACTGGGGTATCAGGGAACCGATCGTCAGATAATTCAAAAAGTTGCGGCGGAGAATTCTTCGCTCCTAGCAGTCATTTATAGTGCCGCGAGCATGTGGACCGCAAATGCGGCAACCGTTTCACCTGGCGCTAACTGCGCCGATGGGCGATTGCATCTGACGCCTGCCAATTTGACCACGACATTACATCGGGCGATCGAAGTGGAAAGTACCTCGCACGTATTGCGGCAGGTGTTTGCGGAGGAGAAACATTTTCATGTTCATCAGTCGCTGTTGGCTATCGATGCACTTGCCGACGAAGGTGCTGCCAATCATACTCCGCTCTGTCATGAGTTTGGCCAACCAGGCTTGGAAATTTTTACTTTTGGCCGATCAGCACTTGACCCATTGAAGCTAAAGCCGAGTCGCTATCCGGCACGACAGACACTCGAAGCTTGTCAAGCCATCGCCCGCAATCACAAGCTCAATACTCAAAATACCTTTTTTGTTCAGCAGTCTCCACAAGCAATTGATGCGGGTGTGTTTCATAATGATGTGATCTCAGTGGGGAATCAGAATGTGTTGTTGATTC
>JBGTDM010000313.1:0-10389 GCA_041748315.1 Pirellulaceae bacterium | reverse complement strand
CTGTCCGTAAATGTAACCGACCGGCCGAATCATCAGCAAACTCAATAATCCCGAAGCTAGCATCACCTGGGTTGCCGCCAGTATGGTCGGCGTAGGTCTCTTTGATCTTCTCGTTCCGTTCGTTGAATTCATAGCCAGTCGTGCGGTTCTCCGCATCCGCGATCGACAAGACATTCCCGTTTTTGTCGTAGGTTTGACTGGTCACGCCGTTGAGCCGATTAAGTTGTAGCTTCTCCGAAAGCGTGACGCGGGTTGTGGTTGAAACGTCTACTGGCACGTGCACAAAAATAGTCGCGCAGAGTGGTCTTCAGAAATGCCGTGTTTTAAGGGGTGAAACGTCGCGTGACTCGTTTGGGGTGAGTCACGTCGTTCCGAGCCTTTTGAGCACTTCGAGCCCTTTTTTGGCGCTTTGAACGCAAGGGTGAGTCACGCGATTCGGGTGAAGCGACAATCGCCGAGTGACAAAATCCCGCGATACGTGGCGCAAAATAAGAGGCCCGAAAGAACGAACTTCCGGGCCTGAATTTGCCTGAGCCGCATTGCGTCTCGGATCAAAATGGAGGCGAGGGGATGGACTCGCAACGGGTCTCGGAAATCTCTACGCTCCAATTCCACTGTAAACCAATGTGTCGTCATTTCGAATTCGGCTCAGGGAAGAGGTTCGGGAGGAATTGGAGAGATACAGAATGTTCTCTCCTGAAGAAGTCACCGGGATGATTGCGTCATTGTGATGAAGTCATCCGACAGTTCGTGAGGCACGATGGATGACCGCCCCCATCGAATCCCTGCGCAACCTCGGCCCCAAGAGCGGCCAATGGCTTCGAGAAGCTGGGATCACCACGATTGCCGAGCTTGAACGCCTCGGCCCCGTCGTCGCTTACCGTCTCGTGAGGCAGCACCAGCCCAAGGCCAGCCTCAACCTCTTGTGGGCGATGGCGACAGGGTTTGAGGGAAAAGATTGGCGGGAACTCACCGACGCGACCAAGAAGCGACTTCGCAATGAAGCGGTGGATTAGGGACATGCTCAAGGAACTCAAGATCGCCGACATCAAGGTGGGAACTCGCCATCGCAATTGCGCCACTCGTGGTAATTAACGCATTTCAACTCAGAGTGACCTAACCGGCCGGGCAACACTGTGGCCACACGCGCGTCGTTAACTGGTGAACGTCTAGCAGCTATGTCCGGAAAGACCCAACTGTCGGTTAACAACTTCGCTGCGGGCTGCCAACGCGCGCGAACCACGTTTCGGGTCGGCCGCCGTGAGCGGTCATTTTTCCGAGGTTTTTGCGCGCTCGGTGCGCGCAAATCTGACAGTAGTTCGACAGGCGTTGTGCGCCGGGAGAGCCCCAGTTCCTTGTTGAGGATCGCCAGCAGGGCATGCACATCCGGACCGAGTTGACTGGCCGCGGGCCCCTCCGGCAGTCGAAGCTTGAAACTTGTGCCGTCCCCGTACCCCACTTCCACACTGTCGGCACGGGCCGACAACGAATTTGAATTGACGGTAGATCTACGGTCCGCGGAATCTCGACCTGGTACTGTACGGCCACGCCGGTTTTGGCAACATTGGCCGCGCCGCGGTCGGGACAGCACCGGGGAGCGGTACCTGACAGGACTCGTCGATTCGCGGAGGAATTGATTGATGGGCGTGCGGCCCATCCGCGTACCTGGCTTGCGTCCGGGCTTCTTCGGCTTTGCGGTCGGCCTGTCTTTGGAAAACGGGGCCGCCTGCCGCTTCCCACGCCGCTTCCCTGTTTCGAGGGTCTGTTGCAGCGTGGCGACCTGCTTCTCAGCTGCTCGATCCGTCCATAACCACCAACATGCGCCAAGCCGCCCGTTTCACCAAGATCAGTTTTCAAAGCGGTAACCAGGTACTATTAAATGTTCTGCAAACCTGCGATATTACGTGCGTGCGACACTCGACAAGGAACTGGAATCGGAGCCACGCCCTTCTTTTGATGCGCCACAACATGTCCTCCTGAGGAAATTCGAATGAAATGCCGCTGCCCGGTTCATCGCCTTATATGCCGCTTCGCCGCCATTGCCTTCACCGGCTTGTCGGTCGCTCCACTGTGGTCGCAGAACGTCCTGGTGCGATCGGGAGTTTCTCACGTCACTATTTTCGCGTCCGAACGCGTGTTGGCGGAAGATCAAGCAATCGAACCGGCTCGTGCGCGGCAGGAGTCGCATCGACAAACGCTGCGGGAGTCGGTCGGCGACCTCGCGCACTATCTTGGCAAGATGGGCGGCGTAACCATCGAGGTAAAACAGGGTGCGCCGCCCGCTCTCGGGGGTAATTCAATTCTGATTGGTGAACTGGCGGCGGAGCGATTTGGTGCCCCGGCAATTTCCTTCGCTGATCAGCAAGCCTTTCGCTTCGTGGTCAACGACGATACCGTCGGCCTGTGGGGTGAGTCGGACCAGGCGAGTTCCTATGCGATCTATGAACTGCTGCATCGGTTGGGTTGCCGGTGGTACATGCCTAGCGAGATGGGTGAAGTTATCCCGCAGCACCCCGAGATCGTGCTGGGCACTACGGATGAAAGCCTGGCACCGTTCACGATTTACCGTGGCATTTGGCATCCTGATCCAGCTTATGCGCGGCGCAATCGCTGCGGCGGCCTTCCCATTGCCGCGGGTCACGCGCTGGAGAGTTACGTGACCAAGGAGCAGCTCGAGGCGCATCCCGATTGGAACGCGGAAATCAAAGGGGAGCGGAAGCTTCATCCATGCGACGTCGGCTATCGGCTGTGTTGGGCAAACTCCGAAGTCGCGGCGGCGGTCGCGGAAACGGTCATCAAGCACCTCGACAGCGCACCGCAAAAAGCCATCTCACTTTCGCCTGGCGACGGAGTCGATTTCTGCGAGTGTGAAAAGTGCAAAGCGCTCGATACGGGCGACTGGGATTCGTCAATGAATTGCATGTCGATCACCGACCGATACCTGCACTTCGTCAACCCGATCGCCGAGCGAGTGGCGGAGAAGCATCCCGATGCGATGCTTGGTTTTTTGGCCTACGTACAGTTCACACGTCCGCCGCTTCGCGAGAAAGTGCATCGAAACCTGTATCCGCAAGTGGCGCCGATCAGCTACAGCCGTGCCCACCCAACGAGCGATGATGCAGTGCCGGACAATAAAAGCTTGCGGCACATCGTTGAAGGGTGGGCTCAAGCGGCACCGGCCGTCTCCTACTACTTCTACACGTGGTTCCTGGCCGAATCGACTGCGCCGTTCCCGATGATCACCAAGTGGTCGACCGACGTCCCGTTTGTGATGCGCAATAAGTGCATGTTCTGGCAGCCGGAGGGAATCACCAACTTCGAAACCAGCCTCCATGCGATCAACCTGGGGCTGCGCCTCGCGTGGGATCCGAGACAAGAGCCCGGCGACATCATTCGCGAGATCAATGAGAAGTTCTACGGATCTGCCGCGGCTCCGATGACCGAGTATTGGAATTTTGTAGACGAGATCTGGACGACGACGCCGGAGTACTCGGGCTCTCACTGGGGATATCTGCGGCGTTTTACCCCTGAGCGTCTCCAGCGGCTGCGTGAACTGATGAACGGCGCGAAAGAGAAAGCGGTATCGGACCAGGAAAAGTTTCGAGTGGCGATGGTGGACGAATCGCTCAAGTTGTTTGAGCTGTTCATGAAGATGCGGTATGACCTGGCCGAAGGGCGCTTTGGCACGCTGCTTGAGGATGCCGATGCTTACACCGCCCAGGCCAAGGCGCTGGCCGATAAATTCGAACCCCAGCGGGCATTCGGAAAGATGTACTGGGTGCAAAGCCTCACCGGCGAATTTTACTTCAAAGTCTTCTGCCGAGAGACCTACGCCGATGCGGCTCGTATCGCCGACACCGCACGGTTCGCTTGGCTCACGCCTCAGCCAATGCGAAAGTGGAAATTCATGCTCGATACGGACGCGGTGGGTCAATCCAACGGATGGGCGGACACCGACCATGACGACAGCACATGGCGAATCACGGATGTCGCTGCGGAGACTTGGTCGACGCTGGATCACCATGGCTATATGGGGCGAGCTTGGTACCGAACGAAAGTGACGGTTGAGCTGCCGCAGGATCGAAACGTATTCCTTTGGCTGCCAGCGACCGACGGTAGTGCCAGAGTCTACGTCAACGGCAAACATGTGACGTTCAAGAAGGTGCCTACGGAGGACGGCGGCACTTCGACGGAGGAAATGGACCGGTTCATCGGCTACGCCGCCCCGGCAAACTTCGACATCACCGGCCACTTGGAGTCGGGCGAGAACACGATCGCGATCGAGTGCGAACGGGTCGGGTGGAACGAAATTGGCACCGGCGGTCTTCTGGGCGCGCCGATCATCTACCACCAGAGCCAATAAACCTTCGGCACGCGCTGATTTGCTTCGGTGAAGTGACCCTCAACCGGTCGTGCGGAGTCCTCCGGCGATGGCGTGAATGGTTAGCCAAATTAGATGGCGCAACAAAGCGACCCCGCCAGGGGTTCCTGACGGGTCGTTTTGGTCTGAGCCAGGTTGATTCCTGGCAATGATGGAGGCGAGGGGATAGACTCGCAACAAGGACATACGATACGCGATCTTCCAATTGTGAAGGTAGTGGACTGCCCCCATTTTATGTACCAAGGGTTATGAGAGCACGGGGCAATTGAGTTTGCATATGGTCCGGCCGTCTGGTTAGAATTGAGGACAGACCAGTACGGGGACACTCCCTGCAAAAACCTCTCAAAATCTGTTCCATCCCCCGGCCTCTCCATCGGCTACGGTCGGGTTTCTTTTTTATTCAAGCTGCCGCCCTAAATACTCGCATGAGGTTCAAGACGTTCGCCGAGTACGTTCGACGGAGAGAGGGCTTGTTGGCTCCCGACAAGCCCCGGTGCGTGGGAATGCCTCGCATCAACACGACCGGCATGACCAACCAACAGCGGTGGAACTTGATGCCGAAGAAGCCATCGAAACCAAAGCCCTTCAAACCGACCATTACGAAGGCGGTACGCACGCCGAGTCCTTCTCTTGGTTCCGTGAAACCGAAGTCGTAATTGGAGTTCGCTCCTGTTCCTTGTCTTCCACGATGTCTTGGCCATTTGATTGACGTGATGGTATGAAAGGGGTTTTGAGCATTCCCCAGAATGTCTGCCATTCCGCATCGTCAAACTCATCCAGACCAAGTTCAAGCGTGTGGGGGTCATCTCGCATACGGAACGAGCGAGCGAGCCTATCCCAAACGGACAGAACTGTTGAGTAGTTGGAATCGGTTTCTGGTCGCCATCGGGAGTGATGAACCTTGTGCATGTCAGGGGTGACAATCACCAGACGTAACCACCGATCCCATCGACCAAGAGAAATGTTTGAGTGATGAAATTGGGTAGTGGCGATGACAAGCATCTCATACACGACAATTGGCCAAACGGCGATCCCTAACAACGGAATTAGCCCTAGCCGAAGTATGTTGGCTCCGAAGTGTTCGCCCAAGTGGAAGCGGGTGGCAGTCGTCACATCCATGCGGTTGTCGCTATGGTGCATTCGGTGAAAACGCCAAAGAAGCGGGATGGCATGGTTCGCCCGATGCCACACATACATCCACGCATCTAAAAGCAAGAGAGATACAACAAATTCTACTGGACTGGCCAATCCTAAGATGTTCAGAAGCCCGAAGTCGTGTGTCGTGGTCCAATTCGCTGTAAGCACCGTCGCCGTGCCGAACACAACCGCAAGAATGGATGTGTTGGCGAGGGCTAAGGCGAGATTATGGGCGGCATGTCGAACTCGGTTAGTCTGCCATACGAAGAAGGGATGCCATGTCTCCCACACCCAAAGGCAGACCAGTAGCACGACCGGCAGAGCCAGTTTGAAAGGAAGCACAGTTTGCAGGCTATCAGTCATCGCTTCTACATTTTACCACCACTACGGGTTGAAAGGCGGTCGGCACATATCGAGTGGCTTCTCATACGGTGCAGTCGGTGTGGCTGGCATGGGCGGGGCCGACTTGATCGTTCCCGCCGCAAAGAGCAACCCCGAAACAAATGCCACGATGACCGCAGTGATACCATAGCCGCTCTCCCCTTTTACTCGACACGCACCAACGGTCAGAGCAGCGACCAGCAGAACGAAGATGCCGAGGCTTTGCTGTGGGGCGGTTCCCAAGCCGAAAAGCCCCGCAGGACACTCTAACGCTCCCCCTGCTTCAAGGTATTCGTGGAACACGGCCACGCCGAAGCCACCAGCCGCCGCAGGCAACGCCAAGAGCGGAAGCAGGGGCGAATTACGGAACTTGGTACACAGACCGGTCAGCAGCACGCCGCCGACAGCCATGATGAAAGTTCGTTGATACAGGCACAGCGGACACGCCTTTAGTTCCATGCCGATACTGAGCCAGAGGCTCCCCAACACACCAAGTACACAAATGCTCAGAGAAGCCGCTGTCCAAACCATCGCATTTGAATGTGTCGATGTTGTTGTCGTTTCGCCGGTTGTTGTATTCATCTCGATCCTTCCCGAACATTCATTCTGACTCGATTTCTTCATCGTCGGTGGCATTCTGGAATTCCCCAAGAAAAGTTGACAGTGAATCAGTGTTAACCATAACGTAAACTCTATCGAATCGTTCTTTCGGAATCCACCTACAAAGGCAGATTTCTAGCCCTTCCTGATTTCAATATCAAACGTTGTTCAAATTCAGTTGGGCTGACGTAATCAAGCGCTGAATGCAATCGTTTTGGATTGTAAAAGCGTTCGATGTAGTCATTGGCGGCTCGCACCGCATGTTCATGGGATTGGTATTTTTCGTGGTAGACTTCTTCGACTTTGAAACTTTTGAAGAAGCTTTCCATCGGCGCGTTATCGTAACAGTTCCCTTTACGGCTCATGCTTTGTAAGAAACCATGTTTTTTGAGTCGTTGCCGGAAGACCTCACTGGCGTACTGCGAACCTCGGTCGCTGTGGAAGATCAAGCCCTGCGTTGGTGGCCTCAAGGCGATCGCCTGACCATTGGCTGACGACAAAGAATTCCCCCACCATCTCGGCCGAGACCGTTCCCGTACCGTTCTCGTACCTGGGTGGCACCGTTCTCGTACCGTTCTCTCTTTGCCGTTCTCCCTCTCTGCTGCAGTCTGAATCTCATTCACACCAATACTGACGCCAACCAAAGCAGCATCACGCGGCCAAAACTATACGATGTGGTTTTAAGCTACTTGTCAGTCGAATTGTTTTTGATGTATACGGGACGATCGTCGATGTTGGGTGTGTCTGGGAAGCCTGCCGAGAGGTGGCACCCGATCCGATTGCGTTTAACAACCAGTGGCGAGGCAAGGAGCTTGAGTACACGTTCCTCCGCGGTTATCTGCAATGCGAATCGCTCGACGGCAAACTCAAGCGTTTCTTCAGTCACCTTCCAGCCCTTGGCTTTTCGCGGTCGTCGAGCCACCAAGGCGATGATTACTTCTTTTGCAGCGAATGCTGTCAACCGACGTTTGAGCGTGATCCGGACGATTCTAGCGAACTCGGCTCAGCGAGAGACAGCGAAGCACGAGGACGATGTACCGGCCATAACTCGCTCCCGACCATCCCTAGTCTTTTCCGCCCAGGTTCTGATGGCCCGACAATATACCGACCGGTCAACCGAGAGCGCCGCAACCATATCAGCGAAAACTTGTCGACCGCCACAAGATGTAACTTGACCGTCCTACAAAACCGACAAACACCATCACCTATCATGATGATGGTGTTTTTCTTAACGGTCGCGGTTGCTGGTGCGGACTTTTAGCTGGCCATGGCGGAACAACTCTCAGCACACTTGCGACAACACTCGACGCACTTGTCCATGTTGCCAATCTCTTCGCAACTGTCCGCGCAGGCTTGGCAAATTTCTGCGCAGGCTTTACAGTAATTCGAGTCGTAATCACTGTTGCGGCTCATGAAATCGACGCACGTCGAGCAGGCAGCAATACAGTCGAGCATTAGTTTAACATGCTTCTGGTCACCGTGGTCGGCACCTTCACTTAGACAATGGCTGGTGAGCATGCTGGCACACGTGATTTGGCATTCTTGACAGTTTTGGATGCAATCTTGTTGCGATGCGGTCGTGGAACTCATTTGGTTTCTCCTGGATTAGAAGGGAATCTGACCCGAAGTGGGCCAACTTCACGGTATGCAAATTGCATACCGTTATGGGGTATTTTAAATATTGTCACTTCGACAGACACTGGAAAAGTTATGGTCACAACTCAAAGCAACGCTATTGATCCCGTTTGCGGCATGTCGGTGAATCCTGAAGGTTCATTGCAAAGTAAACACGCAGGGACGACATATTTCTTTTGCAGCGCTGGTTGTCAGCAGAAGTTTGACGACGACCCGCAAGGTGTTCTTGCAGCACGGGAAACGAAAAAAAAAGAAACGGCTCAAATTGACTCAAACAGTCAAATTGCTTCGTGCTGTGGTACCGGTCCCACTGAACGCGCAGCGACCAGCCGAAATTCTTCACTTGCCGAATCCAAAGCAATCTATACCTGCCCGATGCACCCGGAAGTGGAGCAGGTCGGGCCGGGTGACTGTCCGATCTGCGGAATGGACCTCGAACCGAAGGTCGTCAACTTGGCGCACGACGGGGATGAGCAGCAGTACCGCGATATGCAACGTCGGTTCTGGGTGGGTGTCGTGTTGTCGGTGCCTCTGTTGGTGCTGGCGATGGGGCCGATAGTTGGTCTGAATTTGGCCGGAGGAATGTCAGATTCAGTATTCGGCTGGCTGCAACTCACCTTGGCAACCCCAGTCCAATTCTGGTGTGGCTGGCCACTGCTTACTCGGGGAGTAAAGTCGTTCCGTTCGATGAATCTCAATATGTTCTCGCTGATTGCCCTGGGAACATTGGCAGCGTTTCTGTTTAGCCTGTTCGTTGTGCTGTTTCCCGCGATGATACCTGAGGCGTTTTTCGAGAACGGGAAACCGCCGCTCTACTTTGAGGCTGCATCGGTGATCATCACGCTGGTGCTACTGGGCCAAGTATTGGAACTGCGTGCTCGACAACAGACAGGCGGTGCGATTCGAGAATTGATGCAACTTGCACCTGAGACGGCTCATCGAATTACGGATGACGGTGAGGAAGAGGTTTCACTCGGTGACGCACGTAAAGGCGACCGGCTACGTGTGCGGCCGGGCGAGAAAGTCCCCGTTGATGGGCGCGTGGTCAGCGGAAGTAGTAGCGTTGATGAGTCGATGCTGACCGGCGAACCGATTCCGGTCAAGAAGAGCGAAGGTGACGGGATTACAGGTGGGACGCTCAATCAGACTGGCGCGTTGGTGATAGAGGCTGTTGGCGTCGGAGAAGACACGGTGCTGCATCGCATTGTACAGATGGTTGCTGAGGCGCAGCGGAGCCGCGCCCCAATTCAAAAGCTGGTCGATGTCGTATCGCAGTATTTTGTACCGGCTGTCATTGTCTGCTCAATTCTTGCCTTTATCGGCTGGACAATGTTCGGTCCAGAACCGCAACTGGCCCACGCGTTCGTGGCGGCTGTGGCTGTCTTGATCATCGCATGTCCATGTGCGCTCGGACTAGCGACGCCGATGTCAGTGATGGTGGGTGTCGGTCGCGGTGCGAAAGAAGGTGTGTTGATCAAGAATGCTGAAGTTCTGGAATTGTTGGAGAAGGTCGATACGGTGGTAGTTGATAAGACGGGAACGCTCACGCAGGGTCGTCCCGAATTGACCGCCATCGAAACATTCAGCGATTGGAGTGAAAGCGACGTTCTGAGATTGACTGCGGCGGTGGAAACGCAAAGCGAACACCCATTGGCTCAGGCGGTCGTTCGGCGTGCCAAGTCAGATGACGTAAACCTTCCCGATGCGACTGATTTCGACAGCATTACTGGCGGTGGTGTTAGCGCGTCCGTGGACGACCATCAAGTGTTGATCGGAAAAGCGGACTTGCTCGACGAGCAGGCAATCTCTGATGTGGACGCAGGACGCGATCGGGCAACGCAACATCAGTCTGAAGGAGCAACCGTGATCTTCGTTGCGATCGACGGCGGACTCGCTGCCATCATGGCGATTACCGATCCCATCAAGGGAAGCACGCCTGCGGCTCTCGAAACGCTGCATGATCTTGGCCTTCGAGTTGTGATGCTCACCGGTGACGCGCAACTAACTGCGAAGGCCGTCGCGGAGAAACTTGGCATCGACGAATTTCATGCAGGTGTTTCACCACAGGCCAAGCATGACTTCGTGAAACGGCTGAAAGACGAAGGCAAGGTCGCGGCGATGGCCGGTGATGGGATCAACGATGCACCGGCTTTGGCCGAATCCAACGTCGGAATCGCCATGGGCACCGGAACGGGCGTGGCGATTGAGTCGGCCGGTGTGACCTTGGTCGGCGGAGACCTTCGCGGAGTGGCAGC
>JBGTDM010000312.1:0-6429 GCA_041748315.1 Pirellulaceae bacterium | reverse complement strand
ATTCTCGCCGCAACTGAAGCAGTGCGCGAGGTTGTTGCGTGGGTTCACCGTCGCCCGAAGTTCCCCACAACGGGGACACTGAAAACGGAAATAACCATCACTCTGTTTGGCAATCGGACCGTGACAGCCGAGTCGAACGATCGTCAGCTTCAAGCGGACTGATTGTTCATTCCGATCGCGGCTCGCAGTATACCAGTAACGCGTTTCGCAAACGACTCGACGACTGCCAGTTCCTACATGTTATGTGTAAGCGCCCATTGAAGTGCGTGTTGACGAGTCGTTTATGCGTCAATTCTTTGGAGCGAGAAAATGGCGAATCAATATTCATTAGAGCAATGGCAGGCTTGGTTTGTTGAGTTTAAGCAAAGCGAGCTTACGGTTGAACGGTTTTGCAGATCAATTGGCGTATCGGTTCAATCGTTTTATAGGTGGCGGCGTAAACTGCGGGACGAGTTGGCAACGGATTCCCGCGCGCCGGTCAACCCATTTGTGACCGTCAGGGTGGCGACATCGGAACTGGACGTCGAACTTCCCGGCGGCGCCATCGTTCGCGTCGCCAACGACAAGGATTCCCTCCGGCCCCTCATTGAGCTGTTGCTGGAAATCGGAGCGAAGCCATGATCGGTTTGGTTCACGGAGTGAAAGTGTATCTCTGCACCAGGCCGACGGATATGCGCCGTGGATTTGATGGGCTCAGTGGAATGGCTCAATCGCTGATGGAACAGGATCCGCTTTCGGGTCACTTGTTTGTCTTTCGCAATCGCAATCGTGACAAACTCAAGATCCTCTATTGGGATCACGACGGTTTGGCGATCTGGTACAAACGACTCGAACAGGGGACGTTTCAGTTTCCCACCGACGGTAAAGTCACAGAAGAATTGAAAGCAGGCGTTGAAGTTTCCAGCAGCGATCTTTCGTTATTGCTTGGCGGCATCGACCTTCGCAGCGTGCGGAAACGCAAACGATACGAATATCCAAAAAATCCAAAATAGTTTCGAGTTGTCTTGAAACTTTTTGGTGCGTGCGTAGTTTAATTAGGGATGGATGCCAATGATTTACCAACGGATGTAGCAGAGCTAAAACAGTTGCTGGTTGCCACGCTGGCGACGCATCAAACCATGCTGGCGTCTCATCATACTATGCTGGCGTCTCATCAAACCATGCTGGCGGTGAAAGACAACGAGATCGCTCAAGCGAAACAAGAAGCAGTCGAACTCGCGTTGACGGTCGCTCAACAACAAGCCAAGCTGGCCGCCAAGGAACAACAAATCCTTGAGCTTCTCAAGGCCCTTCGTGGTAAACAACGCGAACGCATTGATCCGGATCAGTTACTGCTGTTTGAAATCGGTGAATTGGAAAAACTCATCGAAGAGCAAGTGGAAGAGACCGAAGCATCAACCAAACGCAGGAAGAAACGCAAACGGGGCGGTCGTCTGATCCCAGACGGCCTTCCCACAGAAACGATTGAACACACACTTCCAGAAGCAGAACGGCTTTGCCCAGTCGACGGTAGGCCGATGGAGCCGATTCGCTGGGAAGAGAGTAAACAGCTCGACTACGTTCCTGCTCAGATCAAAGTGATCGTTCACAAGCGAGCGGTCTATGCCTGCCCGACCAAACACGACGAAGCGAAACTGATCACCGCACCCAAGCCGTCTCAGCCGATTGAAAAAGGTCTGGCCTCTGCTGGGCTGTTAGCCCAGGTGGTCGTCAGCAAGTTCGGCGATCACTTACCAGGTTATCGTCAAGAAGACATCTTCTCGCGGCACGGAATTGAGATTCGCCGCAGCACGATTTACAGTTGGCTGGCCCAAGTGGCCGATCTTTGCCTGCCACTTTATAAGTTAATGAGCGGGCGTGTGATTCAATCGAAAGTGATTCACACCGATGATACGCAAGTGAAGCTGATCGACCACTCGATTGCTGGGACACGGCTGGCTCGGTTCTGGGGTTATCTTGGCGACGCCAATCATCCTTACGCGGTTTATGACTTTACGACCAATCGCAGCCGGGCCGGGCCCGAGAAGTTTTTGAAAGACTTTCGTGGTTACCTGCAAGCGGACGCTTATGGTGGCTACGACGGAATTTACGCAAGCGACTTCAATGACGGCATCATCGACGTTGCTTGTTGGACGCATTGTCGACGCTACTGGCACAAAGCGAAGGAGCACGATCCTGCGCGAGCGCACCACGTGCTGGCTTACGTCAGTCGTCTTTATGAAGTTGAGCGTGCGACGAGCGATTGCGATGCTGCGACCCGTCAGGCCAAGCGAGCCGAGTATGCTGCGCCGCTGGTCGATGAACTTGGTAAGTGGCTTGAGGGTGAAGTGTTCTTGCCCAAGAGCTTGATCGGTAAAGCGGCGACGTACACCCGCAACCAATGGGCGGCCCTGAATCGCTACATCGAGGATGGAGATCTATCGATCGACAACAACTTCGCCGAGCGAGCGATGCGTCCGATCGCGATAGGTCGCAAGAATTGGCTATTCGTTGGAAGCGAGCGAGCCGGGCAACGTGCGGCGGTGCTGGCGTCGCTGATTGCCAGTTGCAAAAACAACTTCGTCGAGCCTTGGGCATACTTGAAGGACGTCTTTGAACAGATGGCTCAGCAACCGTCCGAAGACCAGCTCACTCTGTTCCTCCCCGACGTCTGGATAAAAGCCAATCCGACAAAGCGCTGGGAAATCGCCGCAAACCGAAAAACACAGCGGCAGAAATAACCTGCACTACCTCGTGCGATTACAGTTTGCTTATGATCCGGCTGGTCGGTTACAATTACGCACAGGTCAAAACGGCGACACGCAAACGTTGGTGTATGACATGGCCTCTCGGTTGTTACAACGCGATTACCGCACGAAGGCGAATTCGCACAGCGGCAAGATCGCTGATAGCGACGTGATGACTTACGACGCCACTTCGCGGCTGGTCAGCGGAATCAGCGGGCGTTACAACAACACGATCGGGCGGACTTACGATTTCGCTGGACGTTTGGTCAGTGAATCACAATGATCGCTTAGGGGGTGCCAATGTTAACCCATGGAAATAAAAAACGAATTCTTATCATCGCATTATTTTTGGTTGTGGTTCTGGGAGCATATTACATCATCTCAGCATTAGATTTAGACACACGGAGCAGGCGCAAAAAGGTGAGCGCTCAGGTGAATTCACTTACCCTGAAGTTCTTGACTCAACCACACCGGGATGACGTGCTCGACGAAATAATTAGTCATCTGGAAGGAGATTATGAGTTCGGTAGGATCGTTGCATGTGATGCAATTAGGAGAATTGGACCGAGAGCAAAAAAGGCGCTTGGACTTTTGATGAATGCGGCCAATTCGGGCGATCGAACGCTGGAAACAGTGGCCGTTCGAGCGATAGGAAGTTTCGGTCCGGATGGAGCGCCAGCGATTGATTTGTTAATCGAAAAGGTTTGTCAACCAGGAACTGATACTGCCTGGTACGCGGCTGAAGCCCTTGGTCGAATCGGGCCGCCAGCAATAAACGCAATACCTTTTTTGCAAGATGCAGCGGAATCAGAGTTTGCTTTGAGTAGGTTTGCGAAAGAGGCGCTCGTGATTCTTGAATCGCATAAAAAACGGAAGGAGGAGAAAGACATGCCGGAGAATGCGGATAAATCCAATTAACTACGTAGAGGGCAACTTATGCCGCAACTTATGGGGATCGCGGTAGGGACGGCTGTTGCCAGCCGCCCCCAGCACAGATCCGTATTCTCATAACCCGTAACCCTTGGTACATAAAATGGGGGCAGTCCAGGTGCATCATGCCGTGCATCTGTTCGCAGCGATCGCTATCAACGACCCCAAATTGGATTCATTTATCGTTTCCGTCGTGCATGGCAGCGATTATCAACTGGGGCAGTCCAGTCGGCGACAAGACCTGTTTCCCGAAACTCATTAACTCAAGACAGTTGGCAATGGCCATCAGCGCAGGCATTTTGCTTTTTGACCAGTCCGAGCCAGAGGCGCCAGCGAGTGACCAAGTTTCGGGCAGATTCATTTGCTTGCGTCCAACCTGTATTTTTGAATATGGAGCGCGGCGACTTGCCGTCACTTTGGATTCGATGGCCAAAGATCGGCCAGAGTCGTTGAAACGCCGATGGAAAAGTTGTCGGCTGTCGCGGTTTGTGTGGTTTCAATGGGCAATGACCGGCCGGAGTCGTTGCGACTGTCCAATACAACAAGAGATCTTTTACCCCCTATCTTTTACCATTTGCCATTGAATCGACTCGACTGCGGGCCGTTTGAATAGTTGTTTTGCTTCGCCAAGTTGCAGGAATGCTGCATTGTAGACGCCACGTTGCGAAGTTGATTAGTCGGGATTTGGAAGTCGAGATTGTAAATGGCCAATGGTCATTTTTATTTCACCGTATCCGTATTTGTCGCCGAAATGGGTTTTTAACTCGGAGATCATATTGTCGGGGTGGTTTTCGATGTGTTGAGCGATCTCTTCGACCGATTCCTTGCTCATCAGCGTAAAGATGTCGATTTGTCCGGTGGCAATGAATGGAACTAAATGGCCTTCGATGGTTGATTTGGTGAAACCGCGTTCAGCGGCAATATCGGTGATGCTCTTGCCTGATTGAAACAGATCAAAACTCTGTTGCTTCGTACTAGTTACTCGAAACATAGTTGCATCTGGAATCTTTGACTCCGATTTTGGCGACTGGGAGACAGTGGTTTCGTCGCGGGTGATGCTGTGCTCATGGCAGTATTTCTTGATCAAATCGCAAAGCTGTTGACCGAACCATTTCAAGCGTTTCTTGCCGATCCCGGCGACTCGTCGGAGCTGAGTCAAATCGACCGGAAGGGTATCAACCAGGCAGCGGAGTGTGGCGTTGGGAAAGATTGCCTGCGCCCCGACGTTGCTTTCTTCCGCCATCCGGTGGCGCCATTCCAGCAATTGTCGGTAAAGGTCCGGGTGGGACACGCCTTGGGGAACGGCGTGACCGGATTTCCCACCGGTTCGATTGGTGGACTGAGAAAAATCCAGCTCCGCATTGACCTTGGCTCGCTGATACGCACTGCTGGAAAAACCTTCGCGACATGTTTGAAAACAAGAAGACTTAATGAATAGTCGCAATTGAAGCGAACGCATCGAAGCTGCGATACTGTTGTTAACCGCTTGGTTGTCGGTCGTGGTGGGGAGCGTTTTGAGTTCTGTCATCAGCCGAACCAATTTTTCGCTGAAATATTCAGCGGCCTTTACCAGCCGCCCTCGCAACTCAGGGTTTTCACTTGGCATTGCGTCAGGTTCGAGATATCGTTCTAACTGCGGTGAGAATGTCTGTACCACGGTGAAGCACTCTTGGGTGGCTTGATCCGCAATCGCCTGGAGCTGCTCGACGGTTTCCGGCGACAGGGAGTTGGAATGTTGTCGGTACTGGGATCGTATTTTGCCGAAGTCATTTTGAATGGCGTCAAACGAAAATAACTCCCGCAACAATTGGCTTTCAGATTCTCGACGGGCGTTTAATAGGTACGCTTCGTCGGGAGAGTTGCGTTCCGCTTGCTCGGTAAATTGCTTGACAACGCTGTCCGTCTTGATGCTGGACTCGGCCAACGGTGATCGAAGTACGATTCCTTCAAAACTCTTGCAACGGCTGAGGGCGACGTAAACTTGGCCGCTGGCAAAGGCAGATTGAGCGTCGATGATGGCTCGTTCAAAGGTCAGCCCCTGACTTTTGTGAATCGTGATCGCCCAAGCGAGCTTCAGCGGAATTTGAGTAAACGAACCAAGGATCTGCTCTTCGATCTGTTTGGTTTCTTCGTTCAACGAGTACTTGACGTTTTGCCATTCGGCCGGGATCACCTCGATCTCTGTCGATTCCTCAGGGCAAACGACGTAGATGATATTCGATTCCAGGCGTGCGATTTGACCAATCTTGCCGTTGTAATAACGCCGTTCCTGCCCCTGATCGTTGCGGATGAACATGACCTGGGCACCGGGCTTAAAGTCCTGATTCACTTCGGTCGGATAGAAACTGGCTGGGAAATCACCTTCGATTCGAGCGGTATAGATCTGCGGTTTCCCCGGAAGTTGTCGCAGGTTTGAGGCGTTGATCTCCTGAGCCACGGCATTGGTGGTCGTGAGAGTGATATACGCCTCGTCAGGTGGCGGCCGAAAACCATTGACATATCGGGTATTGAGTTTCCGCAGTGATTCGCGGTCCAAGCAATTGTTACGAACCTTGTTCAACAGCGAGATAAACTCTGGGTCGGACTGGCGATAGATGTGTTTCAGTTCAATCGACTGGTAATCGGTCTGTTGCAACGCTCGACTGGCGAAAAAGTAGGGGGACTCATAGTACTTCGACAAAAGTTGCCACTCATCTGGTTTGGTGACTGGAGGGAGTTGATGCAAGTCGCCGATCATCAACAATTGCACTCCGCCAAAGGGACGTGCGGAGTT
>JBGTDM010000311.1:0-10887 GCA_041748315.1 Pirellulaceae bacterium | reverse complement strand
ACGGTCTTGAGCGACCTAAGTACCGACGATCTACAAGCCGTTGCTGATCCTTGCTGGCCAGCGAGGATCAGCGCTTTTTAAGAATCTAAATCAATCTGGCTCTTGCGCAAATCGAGTCGATTTAGATGTCTGACCTAGATAATAAGTACCGTTAATCGTTTCCAAACTGAGTCACTTGCGTTTCAGGTTGTCAGAACGTCAACCTGAGTCCGGCGCCAGCCGGGAAGAAAGCGTTTGGAACAAAGCTTGATTAGGATAGCTGCTCGACAGATGAAACCAGACACGATGCACCGAGACTCTAACGCGCGCAGCGGTGCAATCGCAAGCAGCATTCGCCGGGTGGTGAATCAGCGACTGAAAAACAACGCCATGTTCTGGCGCGAATCGGGCGCGAAAAGCATGCTGCAGTTCCGCGCTCAAGTGGTCAGCAACCGCTGGGACGAGTCCAACGCGGCCAAACAGTCGCTTCGTCGCCACACCCGCCTTGACGACTGGCGGTGGGTCCCCAGCCCGGACGGCCCGCCCGAAACCCAAACCCCGGCTTCACCAACCCCCCAAAAACCCCCAAGAAAATGACCGCTTTTCGGGATTGCACCCCCGCCGAGATGAACTCGGCTGGCCGCGGTGCTGATGCCTTCCAACGATGCCACCCGGCGAATTGACGTAGCAGTTCTTGAGATCGAACAGCCGCCCCACTAGGATAGTGAAAGACGCTGCCAAGGTAACCAGCGAGCGGCCGATGCCGATAATCGAGCGATCTCAAGATTCGAAAGTGAAGCGCCAATGAAGTTGCTATGTGGTCCCAATCAACTTTCGGCTCTGCCTATTCTAGCCGCACTGTGGTTCGCTACAGTGTGGTTCGCTACACCGTGGTTCGCTACACCGTGTTTCGCTACACTATGTTTCGCTATGCCGTTGCTCGCGTCTGACGCGACTGCACAACAACTGGGAAACCCGTTGGCGGAAATTCCGGATCGCCTGTACTGCTACGGGCGGGTGATCGATCAAGCGGGGGAACCGGTGCGCGATGTGACGCTGGCCTTGATTGCGCCGACCCACGCAAGTCACACTTGGATCGGTTCGCCTTTTTACGATCCACGAGCCACGCTCACGGCGCGATCGATGGATGGCGAGTTTGACATCGAAGTGGACATTGCGGACCGGCGATTCCATGGCAAGCTCAACTCAACGTTGAGCTTGTTAGTCGAAGCCGAAGGGCACGCCACCCGGGTGCTCTCGGTCCCGTTTCAACGCCTGTTCGTCGACACCCCGTTTGTCGTCGAACTGCGCCCGTTGAAACCGACCCGGTTGCGAGTGCTCGGCCCGGATGGAAATCCACTGCCGGGCGTGACGGTCGCGGCCTCACTGGTTTCCGGTGTTCGATTGCCGTTCCATTTAGACAGTACCGTGACGACTTGGCCTGCGATCACCGACCGGGAGGGCTATGCCAGCTTGTCGGGGTGTGACGTGCGCAACCTGGCTCAGGTCACCCTTCAGTCCGATGAGTATGGAATTCAACGAGTGCCGTTGATCTATCGGCAGGGGGAGACGGGGCAGATGGAGTGGGTGGCCGAGTTGATGCCGGTGGGGAGCGTGCAGGGTCAACTACAGATCGATGGGTTCGGCGACATGTCGGCATTCCAGGGAAAGCGATTTTGGTTGCTGACCACTCCTGCCGCCGCTATCGATCCTCAGGGCCCGTGGCAAATGGGTTGGCAAGAAGTGGTTTTGGACGAGTTCGGCCGATTCGCTGCGGACCGGCTGGCGTTTGGCGATGCGTTGTTTCACCAACTGGAGCCCGGCCCCGATTTTCCTTATGCCCAATACGACGTCGACGTGGTCGATTTTCCCGCGCTAAATAAGCATAACGATCCAGTCGAATTGATTTTGCCCTATTCTTTGGCAAAGGAAGTTGTCTTCCAGATCATCGATGAGGAGGGTAACCCATTGCCCGGAATCACGGTGACTCGCACGGGATTAAACTATTTTGACAAGTTTTCGGATCAGACGGGACGGGTGTCGTTCTGGATTCCTGGCGAGTCCGAACTTCAGGGCCAGCTCTTTCCGTACGATCCATTTGGCCAATTCATTAGCGAGCCTTTCGGCGTGGACTTGGATCACCGACGCCGTGGTGATCCCGCAGAGCAGACTTTGATTCGGTTACCGCGTTCGACCAGCATCGTCGGTCGAGCTGTTGACGAGGATCATAAGGAAGTGGGTGGGGCGACCATCGCTTACTCGTATTCGCAGGGGTCATATGATTCGAACCGCGAAACCATATCCGATCGTCACGGACGATTTTTGCTTCGGGAGATCCCGATCGGAGCGACGGTTACGATTTCAGCCAACCAACAGGACCGAGCAAGCGAGCCGATCACTACGGCGCCCGTCATGCACGGGGGCTTACAAGACGTGTCCATCCAATTAACTCGGCAACCGACCGCGGCCTTGTTGGGACGGGTGGTCGATCACCAAGGCGATGCGGTACGCGAGGCGAAGATAACGATTTCACGTGTCGAGGTGCGGCAGAAAGAGGGATTTGGGTTTGAAGATTTGGTCAGCATGAGCCTCCGGGAGTCCGATAGAATGGTTCAGTGGACTGACGAGCAGGGCCAATTTCAAACTCCTTCGCTGGTTGATTTCGCCGAGCGATTTCAGGTCAAGATTGAATCGCCCGGTCATCGCCCGTACCTCTCCCATTTTCTCGACGCGTCCCGGCGGAATGTGGATGACGGGCGGGTGATGTTCGGCGAGTTTCGGTTGACGCCGCATCCGGCTGTTGGTTCAGTCGAAGTTCACTGTCAAAGCGCCGTCGATACTTCGCCGATTCCCCATGCTGAAATCGTCGTCATCGGCAGTCGAACCGGGGGGCAACAGGTCACGACCGATGAACGCGGTCGGGCCATGATCCAACTTGGCGACACACCGCAACTCGTCGCCGTTCGCGCGGATGGTTTTCGAATACTGTTTCAACCCATCGACAAGCTCGAACTCTCCCTGAGGTTGTCCTTAATCCCGCAAACCGCTGAGTATTACGATCGACGTCTCCCCTGGTTCGACCGCGATGTCAAACCGTTTTCCAATGCAGCGAGGCAGATTCTGGAAATGGCACGGGAATCGGCTGAAAGCGGCACGACGTTCGCCCGTGAAATGGCTTACCGAACCGCACAGGCAACAGCGGACTTTGAATCGTTTCGTCAAGCGGTTCTCGACCCCGACTCAACGCACCAATACCGATCGAATATTTTGAGGGGCGTTTATCCGATGATCTACCGGCGGGCTCCAGAGCAAACAATCGACGCGATCCGGACCGTCGAGTCAAACCCTGAAAAAAAAGCCTACTATCTCGCCCAACTCGCAAGTATCACCGATGACCTTGAACTCAAGGAAGAATTGTACGGGGAAGCCGTGTATGCACTGAGTCAAGCTGCGGGAGAAGAACGCTTGATCTATGCCGGTTATGTGGCCCGCTACCTGGTCGACGACGACCGTCTCGAAACGGCGCAATCGATCGTTCGCGATGCCTGGGGGTCCGCGACCGAACTCCGATCCAACTGGGAGAACGACGGAACGAACATTCGACTCGCCGTGGCTCGGATATTCGTGCCACATACGATCTGGATCGATGACGTCCTTCCGTTCCGATTGTTGGGTTTGCTCGCGTCCAACGATTGGGAGTTGGACCGAATAAAAAGTATGACCCTGGTTCAACTCTCGCTGGTCGATTTGGAGCGAGCCAAAGCGGTCGGCAAACGACGGGAAATCGAATGGACCTCCGGCCTGGAAAACTTCCTCGATCGCTTCGATTCGATTCCAAATCTGCCCGGCTACTTCCATCAATGGGCGCTCGAGGTGGCGTCCACGATGGAGCAATCCCCGGTGCAAATCCAACTTTATCTGCTCGCCGCTTCCACTTTGCCTGCGGGAACGGAACGCCGGCGGCTGATACAGAAAGCGGTGGAGACGCTGGAAACCGTCGAGGTGACCGGTTGGTTTTATTGGTCCGATCCAGCCAGGTACGCATTGAATGTGGTATTCAAGTTCGACGATTTGCGGCTTGGGGAGTTGGACGAACTTCTGTTTGCCAGTTTGAAAAACGCGCCGCTCGAGTTCAGCTCGTTCCATCAGTTCGACGTCCTGGCAAATCGAATCCGGCTTTTGAGCCTTCGAGATACCGAACTGGCGAAGTTCCTACTGGAACCAGTGTTTCAAGACACTGCCTGGATGCATTCGAACTATCGTTTGCGGCTTTATCTTAACCCACTGGTCCAAACCGCGGCTTGGGTCGACGCCGATTGGTCGCTCAGTTTGATGGAACAGTGGAACAATACGCTCGGTGTCGACGATCCCGTCAGTACCCTGCAACTTGGCGGAGAGATCATTGAGGAAATCGAACGCATCTACCTGTCGCGGTGAAAGTCGGTAACTCAGCAGCTACGTGACCGGGATCGATCGTTGCAATTCGCGCAGCCAGCGAATAGAATTGGAATCGGTCACACCGCATCCGTATACGACAGTTTAGATCTTTACGGTGGGACTAAACCCGATGGAGGCAACGATGGGGAACCTGAACGCGCAGCACACTTGCCGTTGTTGTCGTTCGGACGCAGCAACCGGGCGATGGATCGAACACGTCCACCAGGACTTGGCAACTCCAGCCGAACGCTTCGAGTTCGGCCGGGCCCAGCTGATCAACCGGGTGACCAACCTGGCGTTTACTATCGCCGCGGTCGCGATTTTCAGCCTGGGGGGATCGCTGGTTGCTCTTGCTCAGGACCGAGATGTCGGGTTTGAATTCGATCCGACACAAATGCCTCCTCGAGCGGTGTCTGAATTTGTCCTGGAACCCGGCCTGCCGGAGATTTGTGATGAAGGCGAATTGCTGAAACAAGTTGGACTCACGACCGCCGACGCAATATTCTTGGGCGCGGTCACTTACGGCGACGAACTCTCTCGGTCCGTACCGGTCATGCTGACCAACGAAACGCCGCCGCGACTGCTTGTCGACCTCGATCGCGATCATCGGTTCCATTCTAGCGAAGGGTCGGTTCCGGTGAATGACTCGCACGATGGCTGGCTGGTGGAACTGGACGCCGAATTCGTCGATGAGGATTCGTTTTACATTCATCAAACGCAATCGGTTCGATTTCGCTACGATCGCTCGTCGGACCAACTCCTGATGTCAACCGCAGGGGTGATGGCCGGAACAGTGATCTATCGAGATCAACCGGCGATGGCCCGCATCGAAGATCGAAACGCCAACGGCCGCTGGTTCGATCCAGACGATCGGCTGTTCGTCGATTTAAACCACGATGGCCGAATCGATCCGATTCTGGAACGAGTGCCGGTACAAGGGCTGCGGGTGCTCGACGGCCAGTTGATGGCAATCATGGGCGACCGGATGGGACGGCGGATCGAATTCCAAGCTGTGGAAACTCAAGGACAGATTCGACCCCTGATCGAACTGCTCGATGATTCGACCGAGGTCGTTTCACTGAGCGCGATTTTGGCTTCGACATCCGGCATGCAATTCCAAATCGATTCGCTGGCCCAATCGATTGAAGTCCCCACCGGAGACTACTTCGTCGATTCGGTTCGGCTGCAGGTCCGGGGCGAAGCGGGTCGCTATCGATTTGTGTTCCAGCGGCAGCGGACCAAACCGCAGCCCCAGCGACTGGACGCAAACCAACAGATCGAAATCGATCTGCTGGGCGACCTAAGGATGACATCCGAATTGTCGACCGTTCGGGGCAGCGACGATTACCAACTGGTGATCACCCCGATGGTGCGAACTTCTAGCGGGTTGTACCTAACCGACTCCAGATTTGGCGCCACCGAGGCGATCTCGGAGAATCGGTTGCGATCCTCGAGTTCGTACGAGTCGTTTAGTGCGCTGGGGTCGACCGGATTCAGCTGAGGGACGTTCTGCCCGGTCTCGGTTCGAGTCCCTAATTACGTCCCGGTCGCGCAGATTCAAACCACACTACAATTCGACACCGGCCCGTTGGCTGGCAAGTTGGTATTGAACGTCGATTCCCGATGAAGCAGCCATCAGGCAACCAGCTCGGAAGTCAATGGTTACGCCTGCCGTGACCGGGACTCTCGATACGAACCGGCAACCGATTTGTTGGTTGCGCGAGCCTGGCGTTTTGCCAACCCAGAAATCTAGCATTACCAAAGCACTAAATTTTTGCGCCAACACCTTTGGTCAGGGCCATAAAGGCAGATTCCAGATTGACTTCTTCTTCTCGGAACATCGTCAGTTGGAAACCGGCTTGCACCAGCCGCTCGGAGAGCAGGGAGATGTCGTCGGCACCTTCCGTCAACGTGACGTTTAAGAGACCGTCTCCCATCGATACGGTTTCGACCGTTTCCATTGACTCAAGTTCTTTCGCCGCTTCATCAAGCCGCGCTTTGACTTTAATTTGCAGGACGACTCGGTCACGAACCAGTTTCTTGACTTCAGCGACTTCGGCACATACGTTCATGACGCCTCGATCGATAATTCCTACTTTGTTACATACGTCCGCCAACTCGGGGAGAATGTGACTCGAGACAATAATGGTTTTACCGGTTTGTCCGAGTTGTCTAAGAAGATTTCGCATCTCGATCCGCGCCCGCGGGTCCAAGCCGCTGAGGGGCTCATCGAGCAACAGGACTTGGGGATCGTGTAGGAGCACTCGAGCCAACCCAAGTCGTTGGGTTTGACCACGTGACAGGGTATTGGCAAAGGCATCACGTTTGAAATCCAAATCGACAATTTCCAGCATTTCGTCGCAGCGTTTGCGTCGGGCTGGACCATTGATCCGATAGGCGGCGGCAAAGAATTCCAGATACTCGATGACTTTCATATCATCGTAGACACCGAAGAAGTCGGGCATGTAACCGACGAGCCGGCGAATCTCTCTCGGTTTATTGTAAATCGAGTGGCCGCAGACATACGCTTCGCCCCATGTCGGTTCCAACAAAGTCGAGATAATTCGCATCGTCGTGGTCTTCCCGGCGCCGTTGGGGCCAATAAATCCGAACAAGTCTCCTTGGTTGAGTTCAAGGTTGATTGACTTGATCGCAAACAGCTCGCCATATTTTTTTGTCAAATTGTCTGTTTTGATCATGCGTAAGTCTCTGCCTTAAGAGGCGAGTGTGAAAAGTTATTTGGATGCAACCGGTAACGTGATGCGAACGAATGTCCATTGCTGGTCGAGCGAGTCAGTCAACGATTGCTGTTGATCCAGCATGATCGTACTTACCGCTTGCTTCGTCCTCCCGACCAAAATCGCCCGGTCCAGTTCAAGCAGGTGACTAAGATCGATATCACTGACGTATTGATTGGAGAGCTT
The DNA here is from genome assembly GCA_041748315.1 of Pirellulaceae bacterium. Lineage (GTDB taxonomy): Bacteria > Planctomycetota > Planctomycetia > Pirellulales > Pirellulaceae > CALMEE01. The sequence goes on along the minus strand of JBGTDM010000311.1, from coordinate 3,547 downwards.
GGTATAAAACTGTCCGTTTGCGACATCGAAAAACATCATCATTTCAACGATGTCCGGAATCTCAAAGCTGTAGATGTCCCAACTTTTGCGTGTATCTTCGCCATCCGCCTTGCGCACATTGGTGAAAAACGATCGCAGCGAACGACGCCTGGTATCCGATTCGACCGAGATCGTCTCTCCGGCTCCAATTGGGCGACGAAACGCATAAGCCGTTTCATGATGAATGATCACGGCGTCTTCCAGATCAAAATCGAACGGGTTGGTCAAGGTTCCTGTCAGTTCCGAGCGGTTTTGATTCTGTTCCAGGCGGCTGCTTGGGGCCAGTTCGGTGGTACCGATCCATTGGCCGGTGAACGATGAAGTTGACGAACTCTGAAATGGAAAAGCCTGAAGCGCGAAACCGTCGCGCTGGGACCGGGACGATTCCGTGCGCCTGCTCTTGAACCAATCAGGAAAATCTGTTTCATCGGGTCCAGGATTCTCTGTGACCGTATATTCCGCCCCGCGCCAATTGGATTGATTCTGCATCCCACCCAAGCCTGTCCCCGGCAATCCCTGCCATGAAAACCATTGTGAATCCGTGTAGGCAGCGAAGCGGTTTTCACTAAGCTGCAGCTCACAGTTGCGATCTGTTGGCGAAAAAATGTGTGCCCAGACTGATCCACGAATCAGTTGTGTTGTTTCATCGACATCGATCACTTCGACTTGATTGACTCGAATTGTAGCCGGTCGTGTGGCCGAATGCAGCCAATACGCAAGACCACAGAATCCGGCCGTTATTAACGGAAAGGTGATCCAGGTCAATTCCATACGCTTGAACACACGATTCAGCAGAAAATAATCGAGCGGCCCAACCAGTACCAAAAATAAACCAATCAGCACAGCCACAATGGTAAAGTTGACCAGATAGATATCTCGGAACTGATCCAGGGCACCCCGCAATTGCCCGGAAATATCTTCGAATCCAATATGCGTGACGCGGCCAGATCGAACATCACTACGAGCCGAGCGCTCGGCGTCAAATTCATGACTAAGCATGATCGCAAGGAGACGGGGGAAATCAGACCATGCAAGGACTCGTGTGTCATCCAAATCAATCGCCAAGAATGTAACGACCCCGAATCCGATCGACTTCTTGGCGATCATCGGTCCGTTTCGATCACGAAGAATGACAATGCTCCCCTCACCAGAGACTTGTGCAGCAGCAATCGGTTCGCCGGTACGATTCAAGAGTGGTTCACGCGAACCGACAAACGATTCGAGTCGCCCCGTGTTTTGAATCTCGGTTACGCCCAGAAGTGGCGATGTGGAGAATGGTTGGAGCCGTCCACCCTCGGAAAAATACTGCTCTACCTTCAATCCGCTGCTGATAACGAGTTGACCCCCGGACGCGACCCAATCAAAAATTGCGTTGATTTGTTTCTCGCTCAAGTTTTCAAGAAGACGATTATCTTGATTGAGTGTCGTGATGATGATTTTCTCGATCGAATCGTAGCCTAACGCAGTTTCGGGCAAATGCTTGGGATCGACTAAATGAATGCCATACACATCCTCATCGCGTCGACTGCCCGTTCGATCGTGACCCAGATTCCTGTTGATCTCCAAGTTCGATCCCAAGTTCAGATACACTGGCCGAACGGACGGATGATAGACATGTGATTCAGCGATCGTCGACGCATGCCAACGCTGACTGAAAACAACCTGTTGATCTTTATCCAGCAGGCTGATGTCGATAGGACTTGCCGAGCGCCCCAAACGAATTACGTTCGAAAAACTCTGATTGCCACCGGCGTTGTCAATCAGATACCGGTGTCGAATCCCGGCGCCGTCCGGAACGGTAATTACCAGTTGATTTATCGTCTCCGGCAACACCTGATTGAATTCGACGTGAATCGGTACCCAATGGCCGACCACGATCTGATTTGCGATCCCCAAATTGACGGATTTGAGTCCTAACGAATTGACTTTTTCATAGCCTTCCTGCCATCGAGCCGAGGTACTCGCTCCGCATTCTTGCAGGCTGCATATCGACACCCAGACGGCCAAGCCAACCGCTAATACATGGCGGAAAAAATGGTCGTTCGCGTCAAAATCACGATCAAAAAGTTGTCGCATCGAAATATATTTGAAATAGTTAAAAATTTGGAATTGGCGCGACCTGCCAGCATGATCGGACAAGCTGTTAGCGAGGATGAGCCTCCCGCTCATTGACTTCAACCTGGATGCCAGGCTCGCAGATTCTGCCAAATATTAAAATGACGAAATCGTCGGGAGCCTGAACTTTATTTCGGACAAAACTCGCTCGGTAAACCTCATTCAACCGCTCGTACAGCATAATCGACTTCACCGGGTGCGACTATTGGGTTTGGAACAAGTCCAGTGGAATTGCTGAGCAGTAATCATTCAAACCGTTTGATCGCGATCTCGGTCAACTGGGCTTGAATCCCATAGGTAACCGTTACTTGGCAACGTTAACAACCGATTCACGGCGGCGAGCATCAAACCGCATCAAGGCTTGATCGAATCGTCGCAATCACAGATCAACTTCAGGCATCCTGGGCATCCCGTTCCATATTTTTCGGCGACTGCTTCGGCGAGATCGACATTAGCCACATTGGCAATCGTAACCAGCCAAGCCAGTACGTCAGCAAACTCCTCGCGACGGTTCGCTAAGTCGTTCTCGCGCAGCGCCGCAGCCAACTCTCCCATTTCTTCCATCAACCACATAAATGTCCCTTCGATCCCGCGAGCAACATCTTTTTGGTAGTACATTTCCCGGATCAAGAGTTGGAGCTCCCGCAATGAAATATCAGGTTGAGCTGGCTGAGTGGGGGAATCCATTGTCATGTTCAAAACTCGGTTTCTAAACTATGTTATTTCAATTGTCGTTGAGTCATCATCGATCGAATGGTTTTCAAACAGTAAGGTCTCGTCAGAACACGAATCGTGGATCCCGGAGGGGCTCCCACGCCCGGGGCGCTTGGACGTTTGGATCAGCGACTCGGTTTAACAAAATCGCAAAAACCTGGGGAATTGCCGGGTTCGAATCAAGATTTATAGGATCGGGCATTTTCATTGACGGACATAGGTTCAATCACTGAAGTCCCAGAAAACAAATCAGTACAAAAAAATCTCACGATGAGCGGTTATCAATTCGTTTGCAAAACGTCCGAAGTGCCTCGAGGCGAAGGTCGGTCGTTTATTGTTGGAGGTCATATCGTTGCGATCTTCAATGTCGAAGGGGCGTTTTACGCGATCGACGATCGCTGTCCACACATGGCCGCCAGCCTTTCTGTCGGCCATTTTGAAAATTTTATTGTCACCTGTCCGCTGCATGCATGGCGGTTTGATGTGCGCGACGGAACCTGGTGCGACAACCCACGAGTCAAAACGATTTGTTTCCAGCTTCGTGTAGTCGGCGATCAGATCGAAGTCTTGATTGACAAGCCGACTGGCGAGACATGAAAACATCCGAGCGGCAAGTAAAGAAATACCAACTTGATAAACGTGTACATCCCGCTGCTCGTACCATTGCTGAGTTTGGCTT
>JBGTDM010000310.1:0-16013 GCA_041748315.1 Pirellulaceae bacterium | reverse complement strand
ATTCCAGTTTTGTTTGGGAGGTGTGAACAAATCTTCAGTACGGGTTTGGATGACTCGCACTAATAAAAAGCGACGTCGTAAGGGAAGACCCAGGAACAAATCGGCACCGATTCCCGAGTGATCAGGACTCCACACCACTAACGTATTTCCGTGCCGTACCGGAACGTCAAAGCCAAGCTGATCGATACTCTGAAACTTGCGCCTCTCAGAAAGAGCAAAGTCGTTTTCGTCAACTCGATACCGTGGCCGATTCGAGTCGTATCGTATTTCGGGTGTCAACAATAATCGAACCAGACTGTCTCCGTGTGGGTAGGTCGCGATGGAGAAACCCGGACTGGCGTCTTTGCAAACTCCCGAACTCTGGAACTCCTGATTAGAGACCGACCAATGAAGTTGAGGTTGATCGATGCCTGTCTGAACCCAGTGAGTTTCTCCATCCTGATTATGAATCTTCTGGTGAAGAATCAACGAACCTTTCATCATTGAAATCGTCGGATTCTCCAACCGGGTCTGATCCAGGATCTCAAACAGCTTCGGAGGAAGTTGTAGCGGAAGCGTTCCCGCCGCAAGTCCGTTTTCATCCATTAGTTTTCTCACAGAAACCGGTAGTGCCTGAGAATCAAGTTGAGCAACGATCCCCTGCCACGCTTCCTCGTCCGAACTGGCCACTTCGGCAACGGCGACTTCAATGACAACACTATTGGGTTGCATTTTTGCATTGTTCCCAAAAGATATTCCCGAAGATGCCGGTCGATCGACTCCCCACTTCCAACAACCGGGAAGGCAGGTCAACATCAGGCTCAGTAAGCAACCAACAACTAGCAACTCCAGTCCTGTCACTGAACCTCCGCCGGAACCCGACACCAGCCAGTCGTTGCGCGGTGGATCTAAATTACATTCAGAATTTGTACACATCGGTTTCCTAAAGCTGACATCGCGACAACGACTTAATCTGCCTTTGCCAGTTCTTCACAACGGGACCAGGAATTTAAACGATCGACACCGATCATAACTATCGAAAATCCATTGAGCTTACCTGTCACTCACACATTGGATTGCCGTCGATCGGCTCCGTGTTTTACTCAGACTTTATAGAACGCCACCTTTGGCGCAATCTACAAACCGAACGACCGAAAGGCGGACAATTACCCTACAATCCGTGTTCAACTTTGATTTCGATTCAACGTGGCTTATCTGTAAAATGGGGTCAGGTTCATGCGCGAAGCACCCGATAGTCCGTTTCAACGATTGGTACCAGGCTCCTTTTTCCAGGCTAACCTCAAAAATCTACCATTGACGAAGCGCTAGATATCCCTCGCTCGCAAAGTGCCTTTTGGCCGACCGCTCCAGTTGCAAAGGTCGGTTATGTAGCAAAATCGAGCAAAAAGGGTCAATGGCAGTCAAGTTCCACTGGCACGAAAGCAGAATAAAAACCCCGAAACTATGCGAGATTACTCGTATCGTGAGCAACCAACCAAAGGCAGACCAAAAAAAATGGATCAAGTTATCGAATCGATTCGTTTTGAAGCCCAATATTTGCTCGAACCAAGCGAAGCATCTCTAACGATAAGGGTATACCGATTTGGAGAGATATTATGTGGAACGATTATTCGCAACTGGATGGAAACGAAATCGTGGGTATTGTCGCAATTCTATCTGTGTTTGGCTCAGCCGTGCTCGTGGTGTTTATAATCGCACTTGCGGCCACCTTTCGATCGGTTCGAGTCGCAAAAATACAGTCTCAACTGGTTTCAAAGTTGGTAGATCGCGGATTTGCCCCGCATGAAATCACCAATATCTTGCTTGCCACGGGAGTTCAGGACCCCAAAAAGGCCGTCGAATTGATGCTTGCTAATCAAAATCCGACGTTTAATGGAAGTGTTCCGCCGCAAAAACCAATCGTACAACAGTCGGTCCCGCGATAGGTCTCACGAATTCGGATTAGGTGGCATCGGCCTCGAGCCCAACACGTGCGCCGGCGACCCAAGGTCTGGCGACCCAAGGTCTAATGCCTCGTCATCCTGTCTGAACTTCAACCGTTAGCGTTAGTAACGCCAGCTAATTCTTGGCATTGGCCCATTAGAATATTAGGGACACATATCCGGCCCAGCGACCTATTCACAAATGTCCCATTTGCGAACGCAAATTGAAACTTCCAAGCATCAATTGAAAACTTTTCAAAAGTTATTGGTGTACGGCCGATGCAGCCTTTTGAAAACGGCGGTAATGGTGCATTTCATCCAATATTTTTTTTTGGCACTTGACTTGCACCTATCGTAAACTGCTGATCAACCAGCCCGCTGACCATGACGGATCAGCTATCAAAATTATCGCCGCCTCATAAAGGATCAGAGCATGGAAGCTCGACGCGCAAGCTACGTATTGCTGGCAATTTGCTGTTCTATTTTCGGTGATCAAGTCATCGGTTCCGACTACGCTACGCCGAACTTTACGGTTAGCGCCCCTGATAGCAGATTGGCCCGACAAGTTGGTGAACTGGCCGAACAATATCGCAAAGATTTGGCGATCCACTGGTTGGGTCATGAGTTACCTCAATGGCCGCAACGTTGTCCTATCACTGTTGCAATCCAACCGCATGCCGGTGGCGAGACGAGCTTTGTGTTTACGCCTGACGCGACCGGTCGTTCAGCTCCATCGCAGTGGCGGATGCATATTTACGGTTCCCCGGAACGAATCCTGGATTCTGTTTTGCCGCATGAAGTCACTCATACGATTTTTGCTACCCATTTTGGTCGTCCGTTACCTCGTTGGGCCGATGAGGGAGCCAGTACAACCGTCGAGCATGAATCTGAAAAACAGAAAAACCATCGAATGTTAATCGAATTCTTGAAGACTAAACGAGGCATCCCATTCAACCACATGTTCGCCATGAAACAATACCCGAGTGATATTTTGCCGCTCTACGCTCAGGGCCATTCCTTGGTAAAGTTTCTGCTTCTGCACAAAGGCCCGCGCCATTTTGTCAAATATCTTGGTGACGGTATGCAACGCGAGAGTTCCCGGAATATTTCTGGAACTTGGGATGCCGTGACAGAAGAATATTATGGCTACAAAAACCTTTCTGAGTTGCAACTGGCCTGGATCAAATGGGTTGGGGAAGGTTCCAAGTCACTTGATCCACAAGCTGATCTTGCCGATCCGCAAAGGATTGCTGCCAACCCAACTCCACCTGTGAAGACCATTTCCCTTCCCCCATCGATTTCTTCGATAACTCCCGCTGCATTATCGCAAGCGGGTCGTTCGTCATCAAACGAGAATTTTTATGTCCAGCAAATGCGTTTGGGAAAAGAGCAAGTTACAACTACAAACCCAATTTATAAAGCACTTGAGGAACAAGCGTTTACGTTCACCATTGGGCGTGGCAAAAAATCAGATCCCGACGCTTTTGGCGTAAAACTCCAGGAACCAGCTGATGAAAGCCGAAACAAAACCACGATCCCGGCAAATCAACCCCCGCCGCGACACTTCGAGTACCAAGGAGATGTAATCCGAGGTACAATTTGGCGATAACATCCGCCTGTCGAGATTGAGATGAAGTGTCGTACCCAGCTACGCCCTGGACAACTCTTCGGTCGTTAAAATGACGCACAAATATCCGCGGTTGTATTTCCTCGTATCGTGAATTGAATGTGCGACGGCAAAGGAGCGGTTGCACTGGAATTCTCGGCGGCGATCATGTTCCTGGTTACAAACCATCTTTCGTGCGGTTCAAATTGGTTTTAGTTCATCGTTTCGTCATCAATCATGTTTGGTTGGCTCAACAACTCAAATCGTAAAATCTTTTTTTCCGACCATTTTGCGTTCAGTCAAACTGCTCTTGATCAGACGATTTGTGAAGCTGCCCGGTTTCAGGCAGATCAGGGGGACTTGGTATTCTTGTTGGCACATTTTCCCGAAACTTTTGAGCGAATCCAAAACATGTTGGAATCGCACGAAGTGGATTACGGGATTGCCACGGAACCGATCGATTGGGCCGCGAATCTGGTTTTGATCCGCAGTAAGCTGTCCAAGATTAGTTTGTCACTGACCGAGTCTTTCCAACACGCATTGATAACTACCGAACCACAATCGAACCGGGAGTTGAAACTTTCGATCATCGTCGTTGAACGACATCCCCTTATCAGTATGGATGAGAGCTTGAAGGCATTTGTTCGAAAGATTCCATTCCACGTCAAACTCGGCTATTACCTGGCTTTCGATCAGCCGGTTGTCGACTACGCCGTTGAGAAGGGACTGCGACTGTTGATGAAACAGTTCGGCATGACCAATCATAGTTTGGTGACAAGCGAGTTGATCAGCCGAAGAATTCGGCGCAAACTTAAAATCTACCAGCGGACCCACTTGAATTGTGTTCCGGCGGACTCTCCGCAAGAGTGGTATGAGCTTAACGGCCGTTAAACGAAGATTTCCAACTCACCTTCGACCCAGTCCCAAGCCACTCGTCGCAAACCAGCAAGCGGCCGAGCTGTTTAATCTCCAAAGACAACCTGTTGAACCCATCTATCGACCAATAAATAAGTCCGACGAAGCTGTGTCCGCCTACCGCAAGTCGAAGTTGAGAACTGCGACTCAGGCTATTTCGGTGCGGATCCATAAATGCGATGGGTAAAGATATACATCTCGACGGGACGGGGCACAAGATATCGGATGCTGCTACCCCGCGACACCGCCTCGCGAATTTTTGAGCTGCTGATTTCAATCAGAGGTAAGCCATCGATTTGAGCGGCCTTAATTTCCATCAGACATTGGGCATCGCAAAGTTCCGCCAACCGATCGAAAGAAACGTCACTACCCGGGCGTGAAACGATGAGCGGAATGGCTAACTTCAATATCTTCTGCGGTTCACGCCACTCAGAAAACTTGTTCCACGCGTCGGTTCCGAGAATTAAAAATAGCTCATCAGTTGGAAATTCCTCGCGTATTGAACGGAGAGTATCGATCGTATAGCTGATCCCCTTTCGGTCGACTTCAATCGTCGAGACGCGGAATTGTTCGTGACCGGCCGTTGCCAGTTGCAGCATCTCAGTCCGTTGTTTGGAGGTTGCCAGTGATCCCCTTGGTTTCAATGGCGACATCGCCGTTGGAACAAACCAAATTTGATCCAAGTGCGATAAATCGCGACATCGCTCGGCCAAAATTAAATGCCCCAGGTGTATTGGATCAAATGATCCTCCAAATAGTCCAATTTTCATGCAAACACCAGCTTGGTTTATCTTCACCATTCCCGTAACGCTTGGAGCATCTAATCAACACCGTGAATGCGGGCCAACACAGAATTCGGATGGACCCTTGAGACGAAAGTCGCCAATCAGTCCATCGATCATCAAACGTCGACCATCACGTGATCAACAGGGTCTAGCTACGACGACAAATCTGCCACATTTCCAATATAGCCACTCAACGAAGTCCGGATGGACTCCACCGAAATGCGACAAATGTCCGTTTGACAAGGCCCATTCTGATTGAGATCAACCCACCTGCCAACCCCGGACTTTCGGAAACCGTGCTCGTGGGTGCTCGATGCCTCAGATCATAATCGTCAACGGAGTGCGACATTCCGTGAGATGCTCGATCCCATTCAATGGTTCCTGAAAAATCGTGGTGGCGATCAACAATTGAACCCTGCATATCAATCACGTTAATGAACGGTGGCTATCGATGTAGTGACCCAGGAAACCCCTGCAGGTCAAATCGAATTGAACGAAACATCGCTGCAATCGTCCTTGATAGGAATCCCCAGCCCTCGATCTACCGCCCAAGTATCGACCTCCGGACCGAGTCTGACAACGACGACTACAGCGGGTTTCAACAGACAATATTTCTATTTCTGCCTGCGTCCTGAAATTCGGTCACACATCGTTTTGCTCGGTCTTTCGACCTCGGTGTTCGTGCGAACCGTGGCTGATTGACATCAAACTTGCGAATGAGATAAGCTTGCATCATCCACTCAATGTGTTGCAAACGAGCGTCGCGTTGACAACAATCGGACGATATAACACACCGCTCCGACAACAACGAGCAGATCATCATTCCGCCAAGTTATCGCCATCATGCCTACATATTTTGAAAATATTCAATCAATTGCCCAAGTTCCCGATGCGCGTGGACGATTCGGACAATTTGGTGGTCGTTTTGTTCCAGAAACTTTGATGCCGGCATTGTTGCAACTCGAACAGGAATACACGGCCGCGATCAATGATCAACGTTTTGGGGAACAATTGACAGGGCTGCTTCAAAATTTTGTCGGACGACCGTCGCCACTTTATTATGCGGCGAATTTGACCGAGTCGATTGGAGGGGCGAAAATCTGGCTTAAACGCGAAGATTTAAACCATACCGGCGCCCACAAAATCAATAACACCGTCGGTCAATCACTGTTAACCGTTCGCATGGGTAAGTCACGCGTGGTGGCAGAGACCGGTGCAGGTCAACATGGAGTCGCAACCGCCACCGCATGTGCTCATTTTGGCCTGCAATGCGTCGTGTACATGGGCGCGGAAGACATCCGCCGACAGGGCCCGAACGTTCGCAGTATGAAATTACTTGGCGCGGAAGTTCGAGCGGTTGAATCGGGCTCCAAAACCCTCCGCGATGCAATTAATGAAGCCATGCGAGATTGGATGTCCAGTGTTGAATCGACACATTACCTGCTTGGCTCGGTTGTGGGTCCTCATCCGTTTCCGCGAATTGTACGGGACTTCCAGTCAGTGATCGGAACGGAAACACTCACACAATGCCAAGCCATACTGGGAAGCCTCCCAGATCTGGTAGTGGCCTGTGTTGGAGGGGGGAGCAACGCCGCTGGTATGTTCTATGCGTTCGTAGCCAATACCGACGTTGAACTGCTCGGTGTCGAAGCCGGCGGTCTCGGGATCGGTCCAGGCGAGCACGCTGCGCCATTGGCCTATGGCGTTGACGGCATTCTACATGGAAGCCTCAGCCGCGTATTGCAAAGTCAAGATGGGCAAACACTCGATGTCCATTCAGCGTCCGCAGGCCTCGATTATCCTGGTGTCGGGCCCGAACATAGCTATTGGCATGAAATTCGTCGCGTCCGTTATGTGAGTTGCCCTGATCGTGCTGCCTTGGATGCGTTCTATTGCCTGGCCAGGACTGAAGGGATTATTCCAGCGCTCGAGTCTGCTCATGCCATCGCAATTGGCATCGAGGAAGCCCGAAAGCGATCGCCAAGTGATTCGATTGTCATTTGCCTTTCTGGACGCGGCGACAAAGATGCGGCCGAAGTTGAACGGTTGTCTCAATCAACTCAATCCGTAATCTGACAGTCAATTGTCAATAACCTTGTATAAACCAAGTCTATGAATAAAGTGCGACAAGTATTGCTGGATTTGAGCCAACAGAACAAAACGGCATTGATGCCGTTTATCGCAGCCGGAGACCCGAATCTACAGTGTACGACCGACTTGATTGTCGGGTTGAATCGAGCGGGTTGCGACCTGCTCGAACTCGGCTTCCCATACAGTGATCCAATTGCCGATGGTCCTGTCATTCAAGAAGCTTATGGTCGAGCTTTGCAGAATGACGTGCGGGTCGACGAAATTTTTGAGCTGATGGCCAACCTGAAATCGAAAGTCAACATGCCGATCGTGGCAATGGTCAGCTACTCCGTCGTTTTTCGAATCGGAGTTTCCCACTTTGTCCACCGCGCTGTTGATTGCGGATTCTCTGGCGCGATTGTTCCAGATCTACCCGTTGAAGAAGCTGACGAACTATTGCAAATCTGTCGGCAATATGACTTCGCGTTCTGCCCACTGATCACACCGATGACCGAGCCTGATCGGGCAGTAAAAATCGCTCGAGCTGCAACCGGTTTTATCTATTTCGTGTCCGTGGTTGGAATCACCGGCGAACGGGCTCGATTCGCGGCAAACCTCGAACAGAAACTTACGTCGCTCAGATCAATATGTGACGATACACCAATTTGCATCGGCTTTGGAATTAGTCAACCGGAGCATATCGCGGAACTCGCACCTCTTGCTGATGGATTGATCGTCGGCTCAGCCTTCGTGCGGCGAATCCAGGAAACCGCTGCGCAAGGAAACCAGGCCGTGACCGAAGAGGTTGTAAAATTTGCTCGTTCATTACTGGAATTGCTCTAACTCCAGATCGGATCGATCTTCAGACAGGTTCGATACGTGATAGGTTGTCGTACGCCGGCAGTCTGCCAAATTTCGAACACATAACATGCGACGCGGAATGAATGCGAGACGCGAATCTGGTTAACAAAGTTGCTCGCCCCTGCAAGCACAACAACTGGGATTTCCACGACATCGACTCAAGGCACATGGCTTGAGAAACTTGGCAATTCGGTGAATTCCGTCCGAATGTCCGTTGAGAAATCAAACGTTTTTTCGCACGAAGTTCCGAAAACCGAACGATCGGGGGGCCCATGGACCGCGTCAAATTTCCGACGAATAACTAAAAACCGCCTATCTGGCTACTCATTTCCGAAAAAAATCGACATCAACTCGAAAAAAACCGTCTTGACCCGAATTCGCGTTGCATTCTACAGTTGAAAAGTTAGCAGGCGATTTTGAGTTGGAGGAATAGATGAGAGATTCCACAAATGATCCTCAAAAAAATCGAAGTCCCATTCATCGCTACTTCGCCGGACTTACCGAAACGACTTTTCAATCGCAGTTGGGGGTCGTGGACCCAGCCATGGTTGACTATGTAAGTGACTTACTTGTTCGGTTCGTTCGATCTGATGTGGTTCATCGGATTCGTGGCGTGACTGGACGACCATTGATGAGCATTACAGAAATGACAGCCGAGGCAACCAAGCGATTGGGAGATGCCCGCCGTGAACTTCACCGCCATATCGGGGATTTCACGTTGTTCTGGGCAGGAGTTTATCCCGAGGCCTTGCAACGTGGTGCGCACGAACATGACAGCCAGTTCGAAAGCTATTGTTCGCATGGTAAACTCTCGTATCGGATTGCCAGTACGATCGAGCCCGCCGATGAAGAGGCTCCGGAAGGTGAAATATTGATTCGCCTGAGCGAGCGGTTCGAGCTCTGTGCCTACGGATTGCGAGAAGTCCGCCGCGAATGGGAAGAAGGCGATGATCGTGAATTTGGCCCCGGGACTCTTTTATTGAACTGACCCAGTTTTAACGATCCGCAAGCGGTTCTTTTTGCTCAATGATATTCGGACTTTTGGGTGCCTCCGACGCATTGAGTTCGATGTACTCGCGCCATTCCTCAGGTAAGTCATCTTCGTAGAAAATCGCTTCGACCGGGCACTCGGGAACACATGCTTCACAGTCGATGCACTCGTCAGGATGAATATACAGCATCTGTTCGCCTTCGTAAAAACATTCAACCGGGCAAACAACAACGCAATCAGTGTATCGACAACCATGACAAGGTTTCGCTACGACGTGAGTCATCGAATAACTCCTTCATTCAAAATCTGGGTGTAATTCAATACGGAACCGTGGACAGGTCTCACCGGGCATCCGTTCTTTCGCCGTAGACCAGTCAGGCACTTGAACCAATACCCGCGAACTGGAACCAGCGCTCAAAAACCAGCAAAACGTTTACCTGTAACTTGCTCTCTCAGTAGTGTCGTTCAGTTTAGTCGAATTTTAACCCGAACTTAAACGGACCCAATCGATTTCCGCAAATCGCGTGAATCGTAATTCTGAGGATAGCAGGTGTCAAGCAAATCGGAAGGCTATACCGATTATTTTTCCGAACCGATCCAAATAGTATTTCGGCAATTTGGTGCGTCCAAACGACCGCTTTTTGCCATTAACGTTGGAATCGCTACAATTAAGTGATTTATGAATCGTTAAAAGGAGCATTCATGACGAATGAAAGCCACAAATTGTTGTACGAATGTCTATCGGGAGTTTCATTCGGCTGGGAGAACTTGGTCGATCGACTTCTGCCACAAGTGACGAAAGTTGTTGAGTTTTGCATGGTTGAGTCAGGCCATAGCCCCGAAAACTCGACGCTTAAACAGCGGCTTGTCCATGAGATCTTCCAACGACTACAGGAGAGTGATTTCCGGTTACTGCGAGATTTTGATGGAACGTCCGAACTGTCAACTTATATCTCCGTGATCAGCCAACGCGTGGCGCGCGACTTATTGACAGAGGAACTCTCGTCCCGCCAGTCTTGAATGAGCGAAACCTTTTATCTCGTTTTACAAGACAGTTTCGCGTTCAATGCGGTTTCGCTCCGACTCACCCTGCATACATTTGTAACCTCATTCCGAAGTGGTCGGCGATTTCACAAGCCGTTCCAAAATCAGGGTGCCGCAAAATGATCATGCCATCGGAACGCAACGTCTGTGTCCAGTCTCTGCGTGGCGCCCCGATTGGCAGCAGATCGACGACACAGACATGCGGTCCGAAGTCAGCCATCAACTTTTCGAGCCCTACAATCCGCTGGATTCGCCCTTGTCCCTGTGCCCGCTTGAAAATGCTAACAGCGTTGTATTTGCGTTCCCTGGATTGGTTGAACGATTTTTTGATCACGGCCTCCGCCCAGCCCGAGTACGTATCGATATCACTCGCAAAGTTCATCAAGTCGACCGTATTAGCGCCTGGAGGCCGCGCAGCGATTTCACCGAACACGGCTTCACCATTGGATCTTAAATACCATTCCATATGAGTAAATCCGGTTTGGAATCCGAGCGCCTTAATGACCGCCCCCCCCATTTCGCGACCGGACTGCAAATCCTTTGACTCCAGATCCCGTATGGCGATCGTCTGCTGACTAATCCACTCATTCGTGCGGCCAATTAATGGCCTGGGCCGATATTGGCAAATATTGATGTACTTGATTTCGCCGTCAACGCAAATCGTATCAAAGGTAAATTCATCGGCGTCAATAAACTCCTCCACACTGACTTGCTGCACATGTTTCAATCGCGGCAGAATTTGTTCGAGCTGTTGGCGATCATCAACACGGTACGTATCCGCGGAACCGGCACCTGCTATCGGTTTGACACAAATTGGATACCCGATCTCCCGGGCTGCCTCTCGAACGCCATCAGCAGTGTCTGAACTGAAATGGCGAGGTGTGCGAATACCATTTCGATCCAGAACTTGTTTCATGATCTCCTTGTCTCGAAACGGGATGGTCTGTTCGAGTGTCATACCGGGCAATCCAAGCCGTTCTCGCAGTTTGGCCGCCAGCGTCATGTACGGCTCCCAAGTACACTCGATCTGCTCAATCGGAAAATGGTTGGCGGCTGCGAGAACTGTTTGAATGACCATTTGTTCGTTAGAAAACCCAGGCACCTGCAGATAGTCGATCAAAGCATCTTTCGCCATCTGTGGCAAATCATGCTTAGGTTGATCCCCGAGTCCAATCACACGAGCACCCTGTCGGGCCAAGCCTCTGGTAAAAAAAGGTTGCTCAACCGGAAAACCCGGGGAGATCATGATGACGTTCATTGAATGGTATTCCGCTCCTTAAGCAAGCCATTAATATCAACCCGTCTCAATCGGGTTGCACGACTCGACTCTATTTTAGATGGACTCTAACATTATTGATGATTAATCGAAGCGCTTCTTTGACAACTTCGGTTTCTGGATGCCGCACGATGATGTACCCGTCACCTTCATAGCCGCCACTCGCGACTTGGCCTGTTGCAGGAATCTTGAATTCTACGACTAAGTTACCAATTTGTTCCGCGATGCGTTCCAAACCAGATATCTCGCACACGGCTCCGTCTCCCATTCCGCGGAGATACGCCGCCCCGGCTGCATACTTTCGTTCAACGGGATGGAACCGCTCGAATATCGTAATTTCGCTCCAGGCGCGATACAAGTCAAAGTCATGCGCGTACGAGATTAAAGTCGTAAACTGGGCGCCTGGTGGTCTGGCTCCCACTTCAGAGATCGCAAGGGAACCGTCCGGTCGCTCAAACCACTCCATGTGACTAAAGCCATCATGCATCCCCAGCGCCGAAAGCGCCTGTTGCGCGACGACATGGATTCGCTGTCCGGTCGCTCGATCGGTTTCGCGTGGGATCAATACGCACCATTGAATCCATGGCTCACGCACCACCTCTAAGGGTCCAGGAGAATAATCCGAAATTGAGGACCAGACGATCGTTCCTCCCAGGCAAACACTGTCAAACGAGTGCTCCTCGCCGACAATAAATTCCTCGATGAGTACCGGATTGCTCGCTCCCGGACGAACCGCGCGTAGGCATTCGTCGAGCTGTTGTGGATTTTCGCAACGAAACGTTCCTTTCGCGCCGGCTCCCGCTGGAGGTTTGATGACCAACGGAAAACCGACTTGCGATGCAAACTGAGCTCCTTTTTCCAAATCAGTCACCAACGCATGCCGCGCGCAGGGTACATTCGCTGCACGAAGCACATCTTTCATTTGCGACTTGTCGCGAAAATTTTTAGCAACATCTTCTCCCATCCCGGGAATTCCCAGACAATCTCGAATCTGCCCCAAGGGGACTTGAATCTGCTCCAACATGCCAATGATTCGATCAAGTTTGCCGAACTGTCGGCCAATCATTTTCACTCCATTTAACAATTGCTGAGCTTCAATTCCTTCGACCGCGCAGTGTGCCGCGATCTTTGATTGTGTTTCTGGGTGCAGTTTGATCAATGGGTCGCAGCTCACCAATCCTAAACGGACGCCTGACAACCTTGCCGCGGCAGCGATGAACCTTTCGGTTGCGTCCATGAAATAGGGAGCCACAAAAATTACGTTTCTCATTTGTTTTTTCCATCAATTAGACTATTTTGGAAGTGCCCGAGTATGGTCACACGCAGCCAAAAGCCGTCGAGCTATCCTTTTTAATAAATCCAATGAACATTATTTTTGTCGAACCCAACTTTCCTGCCAACCAGCGTGAATTCGTGCGCGCGCTTAAACAGGTCGGCGCCAATGTCGTTGCCATCGGCGAATCGGCGGAAAACGCACTCGATAACACATTGAATGATTGGTTGGTCGATTATATTCAAGTCCCCTCGGTCACGGATATCGATTCGGTGACCCGAGCCGTCAAATTCGTGCAAAGCCGACTGTGGGTCGACCGACTGGAAGCAACGATTGAAGCTCATATTCTGCCCATCGCTAAAGTACGAGAGCGTTGTACCATTCCAGGTCTGACTGTCGAGACCTGTTTTCTTTGCCGTGACAAACCAACGATGAAAGAAGCCCTGAGAAATGCAGAAGTTCCATGTGCCGCGTCAATGGGAAGTGGCGACGCGCAAGAGATTCGCCAGTTTGCCGAAAACATCGGTTTCCCGATCATTGTGAAGCCCCGCAGCGGAGCAGGGGCGTCGGGAACCAGCCAAATCAATTCCTTTGATGAACTTGAACAAGCCATGGCGAGGGCCCAGATTGGCCAGGGTGGCGAGGTGGCCGTCGAAGAATTTGTAGAGGGACACGAAGCGTTTTACGATACGATCACGATCGGTGGTCAAGTCGTGCATGAGTTCATCACCCATTATTTCCCGAATGTGTTGGAGGCGATGCGCACGCGTTGGATTTCACCTCAATTCATCACCACCAATCGACTCGACAATTCCGAGACTTATGATGAAGTCAAATTCCTAGGCAGACGCGTAATTCAAGCCTTGAATATTGACACGTCGGCAACGCATATGGAGTGGTTTTTTGGGCCGAAGGGATTGAGGTTTTCGGAAATTGGATGTCGTCCACCCGGTGTGCGAACCTGGGATTTGTACTCGGCTGCAAATGATCTCGATCTCTATATGGAATGGGCCAACGCGATCGTTCATGGCTGCGCACTTGGCAAGGCGTCACGGCGATTTAGCGCGGGAATCATCGCGCTTCGGCCAGATCATGACGGCCTGATTTCCCATATTGAGGGATTGCAGGAGATTCAATCACAATTCGGAGAATGGATCATTGATTGTCACTTGCCCGCAGAGAACACCCCGACGCAACCTGTCGAGGCTGGATACATGGCCAATGCCTGGATCCGGATGAAACATCCCGATTACGATCACTTACGCCATATGCTCGATGTGGTTGGCAAAACGGTACAAGTTTATGCAAAATAGGATTTGCAAACTCTTGCCTGGAACGCGCGGCCAATTGTGTCTGAGTAAACAGGTATCGCCGTTCAAAATTGAAAGATGTCGTTTGATGTTTAGATCGTTGGACGAGCGTCTCGATATCCGGTGCCAGGATTGCAAAGCGACGCGTTACGAGTCTTGATGGAAAAAAACATATGCCCGGTTCATCTCGTCGAATCATTTTGTTGGGTCCGCAAACCCAATTTGAATCCCTCAATGCGGCGATTACGCGGTTGCAACTTTCGGCACCGGTCGCGTTGATCACCGCTGGCTGGGAAGAAGATGAACCGGAGGATGATGATTTAAAATCCGCAATTTCGATTCCAGCTGTGAACTTGCGGTTGTTCGAGCGATCCGAAAAGTTGTTCAAGGACGATCCAGAGTTGATACAACTTTTGCAGGATCGCCAGGACGAGTTGCGACATTTACGCGATGCGTACCGTTTGCGACTCAACTACGTACTCGCAGCAGCTCGCGATGTGTTCGATCGGAGCGATCGTTTGATTGACTTACAGCCGGAGCGCGAGTCAGCCGTGGAGATGGCTCGAATCCTTGATCGCCAATATTTTTTGCGGACCAGTCAGGTTTGCCATGAATATGAACGACGGGTACAAACGTTAAAGCGCCCCTCGGTGGCACAGCATCGAAGAGAAATCCAGAAAGTCCTTGAAAATGTTGGTGCGATGGTCATTTCCGGAGGACATGCAGCGATTATCCTTAATCGATTGAGGATTTTTGGCATTTGTCAAATGAGGAGGCGGCTTCCAATCATCGCCTGGTCTGGCGGTGCCATGGCGCTGGCAGAACAAATCGTCTTTTTCCACGATTCACCTCCACAGGGTCCAGGCAATCCAGAGGTGTTGCGGGCTGGAATGGGCTTGATTGATCGAATCCTACCGCTACCAGATGGAAGGTCCCGCCTGCGGATCGAAGACCATTCGCGGGTCGCTCTGTTTGCGCGACGGTTTGATCGATTCAACTGTGTGCTGTTTGACGATCAGACACTGCTGGATCGAGTTGATGGACACTGGTGGATATCCGGTGGTGTCCAGCAATTGGGAAAGCAGGGTGAGTTGATGGTGTTTACAAAATGATTAGTTCTACTTTATCGAAGATGATTGCTTCCGATGCATCGGACAACAAAGTCCGGGAATTCATTGAAGGTAATTCGTTTCCGTTGGTGCAAGATAACCATGTTACGTTTGTGTACATTGGTGATGCGGAACATGTTGATTTGAGACATTGGATATATGGATTGCCAGCGAATCTCCCTTTGACTCGACTGGGACATACGAAGCTGTGGTTCCGAACCGTAGAGTTCCCTACCGGCTCGCGAATTGAATATAAATTTGGAGTGACGCGAGCTGGACATAACGAATGGGTCCATGATCCGCTGAATCCAAACATCGCGCACGACCCCTTTGGTGGCAATTCGGTCGTGCATAGTTCTGGTTATGTCGTTCCCGAATGGTCGTTTCAAAAGAATACCACCAGAGCAGGGCACCTGGTTTCAATTGCCGTCCCCAGCCAGGCCTTTGGTGACGAGCGAACGATACGAGTCTATGTGCCCGCTCGGTTTCGCGAATACCGCCGTTACCGTTTGCTACTGGTCCACGATGGTGATGACTACTTGCGTTTTTCGAGTTTGAATCATGTATTGGACAATTTGATCGAGCGTTTAGAGATACCACCGCTGATTGTCGCGATGACAAATCCAACAAACCGTTTGCGCGAGTATGCGGATGATGCTCGTCACGCAACACATCTGGTGGAGGAAGTGTTGCCTTTGTTGGAATCAAAATTTCCATTAATTGCCGAGGCGTCCGGCCGCTGCTTAATGGGCGCCAGTTTTGGAGCGGTGGCATCGCTTTCAACAGCTTGGCGTTATCCTGGGTTGTTCGGTTCGTTGTTGTTACAATCGGGGTCCTTTGCATTTACCGAC
>JBGTDM010000309.1:0-2464 GCA_041748315.1 Pirellulaceae bacterium | reverse complement strand
TCCTGACCCCTTTTCCCTGCCCAACCGGCTCCGTGACACCCGGTGGAATTGTACAGTCAACCCAGAAATTCGCTCCGTCCTCACGAAGACAGCCAACCGTTCCGCTCCCAGAAATAACGTCTGCGGCGCGGGAATAGTTGCAGGCGACTAGCTCGTTCTTGTTCCCTTAACCCTGTTAGGACTTTTTAACATGAAGACTCGACGCACCGTTGCCAAACTCTTTGCAACCGCCCTCGCGATGGTCGTTTTGCTCCCTTCTGCTCCGCTGTACGCCCAGGGGAAAGGAGGGTCACAAAACCCGCCGCCACCGCCACCACCGTCATTGCCAACCTTCACCTACCAGTCCCTGGGTACGCTGGGTGGAGCGACGAGCACGGCTGAAGGCATCAACGACTTGGGTGAGGTCGTCGGCAACGCGGACCTGAGTAACGGTTCATCGGTACCCTATCTTTATACTCCCGCCGACGGGATGAGGAACCTCAACGTCCTCACCGAGGGGCCGATGGACTATCCTCAACGAACACTGTTTGGACCAGACGGACGTTTTTATGTCTGCAACGGCAGCGGAACCATTGGCGGATTGGGTAGCGTCGCCGTGTTCAATCCGCTGACGGGTGATTTCATCAAGATGTTTGTTCCGGTCGGCAGCGGCGGACTCGAAAATCCCGCCGATATGACGTTCGGCCCCAACGGAGATCTGTACATTCCTTCCCATAACGGACCAGGCACGAGTCGCAATCGCATTTTACGATTTTCTGGCACCACAGGCATCTATCTCGGCGAGTTCGTCGCTTATGGGGCCGGGGGTGTAAATTCGATTACCTACCTGACATTTGGACCTGACGTGGGTGGCGGGCCGAATGGGGAACCCGACGGACTTTCCGATCTCTTTGTCAGCTGCGCCCTGACAAACGAAGTTTTGGTTTTCAGCGGCGTGGCTGGGACATTTATCGGCGTTTTTGTCGAAGGGGGCGCGGGTGGGCTGGTTAATCCAGGTACCCTGAGCTTTCAATCGGGAGCCGACGGATTGGAGCTGCTGGTCACGAGCCGAAGCACACTGGAGGTGCTGAGGTACGACGGCTTGACAGGCGAATTCCTCAATGTGTTCGCTTCGTTTCCCTCCACACTCGAACTGAGTAGTATCGGTGACATGCAATTCGGCCCTGACGGCGATTTGTACGTGACCGCACGATCCGACAGTCAAACGATTAATGGCGACGAAAATGGCGCCCAGGTTTTGCGCGTCGATAGCGAAACGGGGGAGTTCATCGAGGTCTTTATCCCGCCCAACGCGGGAGGCTGGTCATCGGCTGCTCCACGGGTTACGTTTGACGAAGAGGGGGATTTGTACGTCAACAACGGCAATACCAACCAAATCCTCCGATTCCAAGGGCCGCTATCCAGCGACCCCGGCGCTTTCAGCGAAGTTTTTGTCCAGGGTGTCGGTTTCATCTTGCTGACGGCCCGTGACATCAACAGTGCGGGACAGATTGTCGGCTTCGGTTATCCCTTGGGCCGACGGAACATCACGAATCGCCGGGCCGCTTATCGCTACACGCCGCCAGCGGCCGGGGAGTCCGTGGGACGAGTAGACGATCTGTGGGTCCCCGGACTGAACTTCCAAGAAGACGCGACCGCGATCAACAACAACGGCGACGTAGCCGGGCACTTTCTCTCCGCCGCCACAAACCGCTACCATGCCTTCTTGTGGACGGCGGAAGAGGGATTCGTCGATCTGGGAAGGCTCGCAGGTCAAGATACTTACGTGACGGCCATCAATGATCGCAGCGGGACGAGCATTCAAATCGCCGGCTATGCCAAAACTTCCGCGGGTGATCGCGCCTGGCGGTACGATACGGCCACCGGCACGATGCAGAACCTGGGACTGATCAGCGGCAGCAGCGGCGTCAGTCGGGGCTGGGACCTGAACAACCTCGGCAACGTGGTCGGAGTCGCCAATGCCGGTTCCAATCGACGAGCGTTTCGGTTCAGCGTTTCCGGTGGCATGACCAATCTCGGAGCGATCGGAAGCGGCAAACACAGCGAGGCGTTCGGAATGAACGACTTGGGTCACATTGTCGGTTTCACCGATACCGACAGTCGCGCCAGCCGAAACAAGCCGCAAGCGTTTCTGTCCACGGTCGCCAATGGTATGTTCGCACTGGAGCCACAGATCACCAACCTGCCCTCGTCCATGAAGCTCAAGATCGAGCCTTGGCGGATCAGCAACGGCGCTCGGATCATTGGGCCGGGCACCATGGGCAAGTCCAACGTGGCGTATCTCATCACGCCCCAGTGAGTCTGAGAGCCCAGTGTGGCTAGTTTCTAGATTGACACTATTTTTCGATGCAAAGCGAGACGTCTCGGTTCAATGATAACCGAGACGTTTTTCGTTAGCATTAAACCGAAAACAAAACAAAAGAAAAAAAAAAAAAGGACAGGCAATTTATTTTACAAAGGGCTT
>JBGTDM010000308.1:0-4988 GCA_041748315.1 Pirellulaceae bacterium | reverse complement strand
CCTGAAGGTGAATTCAGCCCCCGCGAACTTTACCCTCTGATTTCGAAGACCGCAGCCGAAGCCGGTTGGGCGAATTCCGAAATGGACGTCTACGACAACTACGATGACCAACGGAGTTAGATTTCATCGCGGTGACGTTGTGCTTCTCCCGATCTCGTTTGTGTCGGGAGTTGGCACGAAAGTGCGTCCTGCAGTTGTCGTTCAAAATGACAGTTTGAATGGTCGACTGAACTCAACCGTCGTTGCGATCATTACATCCACCAACGCGCGATCCGAAATCGAGCCATCGCAGTTGTTGATCGATATCAACACACCCGATGGAAAGACGACCGGATTGTTGCACAATTCCACAGTCAAGGCTGAGCATCTTGATACTGTTGATCAACGGGATATCGTCCGGAAGATCGGCGGATTCTCTCCATCGCTGATGGAGCGATTGGAACAATGCATCAAGGCTGCCCTGAAAATCTCGTGACAGGTTGTTGGAAATTAAACCTGAATAACACGTCAATGCGCTAATCTGTCGTCGTGCACTTTGCGATTTCCGCTCCGGCGAACAATGAGCGTTCTCCACGGTATATGGAAAAAGCACTTGGGGCCGTGCATCAGGGGTTATCGAGGCGGGGAGTGTTTTCCATCGGCATTGAGAATACTGAAGGTCAGATTGGGTTGTTTGTTCGGTGCGGTCAAAGCCTTCGGCGAACGGTCATTGAGCCCATTGAGGCAAACTACCCTCACTGTGTGATCACCGAGGATGCGGATCGTTTCGAGACACCAGAAACGACAGACTTCGAAGAATGGAGCGTGGCCGTACAGCTTTCGCCGGAACTGTTTCCCGTGCTGCGGCATTCGCAGTTCGAGGATATGCTCAATCATTCGTTCGCTGATCCGCTGAGCAGTTTGCTGCGTGCGATGCGAAGCGAGGAGGCACAAGCTTCAATCGAATTCTCATTACGACCGGCATCACATGCGAAATGCTCGCGTGCGTTCAAGGCAATAAAACTGCTGGATCGGCATTTTTTTCGGTCGCATCATCGGTTCGCGAGATTCTTTGCAAAAAATATTTTGCACGGTCGTTTGCGTTGGCTGGCTTGGATTCTGGGACGCATGGCAGCCCATAGTCCAGCACCGTCGCACACAATGATTGATACGACGGGTAGTCGCACTCATGATCGTGAAGACGACGTGCAGGCTGCTGCGGACAAGATTGGTGGGCACTTGTTTGAAACGTCGATTCAAATCAGAGTCAGAGTTCCGTTTGGCCAGCGCCAACTTGCCCATGAACGGCTTAACTCAATCGTTGGTGCATTGGGCGCATTCACTCGTTCAAGATTGGCGACATTTAAGATGAGCAAACCACGTCGTGGAAGTGACCACGCTCGATTGCCGGTCTTTTTGATGAGCCATGAAGAGCTGGCGACCTTGTGGCATCCGCCCACGGCGACCGTGGCGGCCGAGCGAATGCGTGTCACGGAGATTCAAGAGCTGGAAGCGCCACTCTCGTTCCACTCAGAAAAAGAGAAGGGGAGTGTGGCGTTGGGCCGCGTCCGGTTCCGCGACGACCGGCGGCTGGTCTATCTCGGCCAGGAAGATCGGCGGCGGCATCTGTACATCGTCGGCAAGACGGGGATGGGGAAGACGACTTTGCTACAGAACATGATCGCGCACGACTTGCTGTTCGATAGGGGATTGTGCTTGGTGGATCCGCATGGAGACCTCGCCGAGACCATCACCGGCATCATTCCCCGCCATCGGACAAATGACGTGATCCTGTTCGACGCTGCGAGCCGAGATTGCGCGGTCGGCTTCAATCCATTGGCCTGTCCCGATCCAACCCGCATCGATCAAGTGACATCCGGCGTGGTGAGCGCCTTCAAAAAGCTGCACGATTCGTGGGGGCCGCGATTGGAAGACACGTTGCGGAACGCGGTGTTCGCCATCGTGGAACAAGGGGGCAATTTGCTGTCGGTCATGAGATTACTGGGGGAGCGGAGTTTCCGCGAACAAGTGGTACCGAACATCCAAGATGAGATCGTACGTTCGTTCTGGATGCACGAGTTCGCTGCGTGGAGCGACAATTACAGGACCGAAGCGGTCGCCGCGATCCAGAATAAAATCCGCCCGTTCCTGACCAATACGAACATTCGCGCCATTGTCAGTAGTCCTGGAAAAACAATCGATCTGCGCCGTATCATGGATGACGGCAAAGTGCTGATCGTGAACCTGAGCAAAGGCCGCTTGGGCGAAGACAACTCGACGCTGTTGGGCGCGTTCCTGGTGACGAGCATTCAGCAGGCGGCCATGACGCGAGCTGACGTCCCCGAAGACGAGCGCCGCGACTTCGCCCTTTACGTCGACGAGTTTCAGAACTTCACGACCGGTTCGTTCGCCGCAGTTTTGTCGGAGGCGAGAAAGTACCGGCTGTCGTTGATCGTGGCTCATCAGTACCTGAGCCAATTGGACAAAGACACGTCGGGCGCCGTGTTCGGCAACGTGGGATCGATCATCGCTTTCCAGGTGGGCAGCGACGACGCCGACGTGTTGGCCCAACAACTTGGCAAATTCCGTGGCCAGATCGGCGTGGAGAACTTCACGGGTTTGCCCAAATACGTTGCCTACACCCGTCTCTTGATCGACGGCATGCCGAGCAATCCGTTCTCGATCCAGACGTTGCCGCCGCTAGTTGTTTTCGAGCCCGAACGCGCCGAGATCGTCCGCCGGGTAACGAACAGGCGGTTCGGTGCCAATCGCGTGGCGAAATACATAGAACAATCACTGGTAGGGGTTGGTGGAAAGACAATCGGCAGCTCGGTCAATTTCGAGCTATACCGGGCTTCTTGAACCAGATGCTTCAGCTTGCCTCTCGGCCGCTTTCATCTCACTCCTCGAGCGGCACGCCTTGTTACAGCAAGCTCTTGCCCCCGCTGGCCCGCACAGTCAAAGCCTTACAATTTACGTTTGTGTTCGATCATCGGAAGCTTAGGCATCTCTAATTGGGCGAAATCCACGATCGACTTACACGATGACCACATTGTAGCTGCAAACGATTCAACGTCATCCCGTCGCACGATCGAGATAATGTTCAGCAGGTTGTGTATTACGGGGTTGCGCCATATCAAGACGCCAGAATCGACCGCGGAAACGACCATTTCACCGTCGTCGTCGATGAACGCCTCAACAATCGGCGCATCAACAACTATCACGGGAAACGTGAGGAGGGCGATTGGGCGTCCAAACGATGTGTACTTGTTCGCCTCTTTGATGAGCGCGCCTGCTGCTTTTGAAACAGACATTGCAGCGCCGTAGGCCACATCAGTTCCAGTCGTAAATGCCTGAGTAATGTTGTAAGCAGTACGATTGGGAAGCTAAAAAATCGAGAGCTCTTGGATGTCCTTATTATGCGCCATCACGTCCTGCAATTTGCGAGCTATCCTTGAGCATCCGCGCTGCGCAATCCTCGCCGGATCAGCCATCCGATGCCGACTTGTGAATAATACCCATGGTTTTCCGGGTGTGGATTTGCACTCAATAGCGAACGAAATTCGGAAGAGAACTTCACCCACGGACTCTTGAATTGTAGCCCACACATCCAATTCTCGTGAGTCACCCGATTCAGTGTCGTGAAAATAGTTGGACGGTATGACGCGGAAGCCAGCGCGAGTAAAAGATTTTGAGATGTACATCTCAAGAGGATAGCCTTGCAACGCAAGCCATTCGTGGATCTTCAATTCCATGGTCGAAAAGTTCTCGCTCATCGAGTTCTCACGTAGCGAACAGGGGTAACTTGCCGCCGGGATACCAGAAACCGTGCCGAATTGTCGATGACCTTTTCCGCAGCTCAACGGTTAAAACACCGAAAACGTAGCCGTTTCCGTGCACCGCGTTATTCGGCGCTATCGCTGACGTACGTAGGTGAAAAGCACAGTTGGTGGTGGAGTAGTTTTCACGGTCGGGTCCCGCCATCCAGAAAGTACCAATTCTGCCCATTCCAGTCTTGACTCGGCTTGCCTGAAAAGCAAAGCATCTCGTTGGAATTCCGACTCCAGATGATCCACCGCAGCGCAAAAGTCCGCGAGTAGGCGCGCCGTGTGAATAAACAAATGACCGTTATCGAACTCCAAATGTTCTCCCTTCGCATCTTCGGTTTTTGACATATAACAAGCGACGTTGATGGCGTTATGGTCGAGCGAGTTTCGCAATTTCCATATCTCGTTGTCGCGTGGTTGATATTCGGCACCGAGCCTTGGCAGAAAGTCTTTGAATCGCTCGCCGGCACCGGCGGCAGGTTTTCGATGTACCAGTCTGCCGAGTCCGTCGATTCCAGCAAAGATAAGCATAGCGGCCGCGAAGCAGTGGTCTGCTACAGCGGAAGTTTGCAACGGTTGAATTACGTGCTCGCGGATCGAAGCGATATACTCCTTGGTCGCGGACGTTGCGTAAGGTCCTTGAGGTAGCGGTTTCATGCATTCCGTCTCCGCCGAACACTTGACTTTGTGCCGCCTACGTCTTTGTTAGAAGTCCACCGGATGGTTTTGTTAGGCAATCTCATGCGTGGGTCCACTCCTGGGCAGCGGCCGAGACAATCGCACTCGCCTCTGTTACTTGCTCCGCCATTGTCTGCAGCCCTTTTTCGATGTCAAACAGGAGCGTTTGCGTGGCGGCAACGGTCATAGTGGCACCGGAACCAAAACGCTGAGGGCGAGATACACAAAGTTGGGGCTGTTTTGCTGCTACTTTCAAGTCGATATCGTGATTTTGTTTTGTCCAATCGATCAACTTGCCACTGTAGGCTGAGTCCACAAAGACCGTTTTGACCGTTGTTTCGCTGTTGGAGGCCAGCGTTAGTGTTGCTCCATCTCGATCCTGAACGCTGGCCAATGAAACCACTGCAACAATCACCAGGCCAAGGGTATCGACTAACAAATGCCGTTTGCGCCCTTTGATTTTTTTTCCCGCATCGTAGCCTGACTCATCGCAGTTTTCGGTTG
>JBGTDM010000307.1:0-9301 GCA_041748315.1 Pirellulaceae bacterium | reverse complement strand
TCGATCACGGGAAGACTTCGCTGATCCGCGCGTTGACGGGTGTCGATACAGATCGCCTCCCCGAAGAGAAAAAGCGAGGAATCACGATTGAGTTGGGATATGCACACCTGGCACTTGACCCGTTCAGATTTGGAATCGTCGATGTTCCTGGCCACGAAAAGTTCGTGCGCCAAATGTTGGCCGGGGCGACGGGCATGGACATCGCCCTGTTGATTGTTGCGGCGGACGATTCAGTGAAGCCACAAACTGTCGAACACCTGGATATTTTGAGGATGCTCAACCTTCACCATGGTATCATCGTATTGACCAAATCCGATTTGGTTGAACCCGAGTGGATTGAACTGGTGGAAGATGAACTCAAGCAGTTGGTCAAAGGCACCTTTCTGGAAAATGCACCGATTGTTCGGGTCAGTTCACCGACCGGTGAAGGCATCGAAAGTCTTAAAATGTCGCTTCGAGAAATCGCTGAAAAAGTAATCGCTGCGCGGGACAACCTGGAATCTGAACGTCCCTTCCGAATGGCGATCGATCGCTCGTTCACCATCGCAGGGCATGGAACTGTGGTTACTGGAAGTGTGAACAGTGGACGACTATGCGTAGGAGATCAACTGGAGATTCAGCCGGGCGCAATCGATGTGCGAGTTCGTGGCATTCAAACTCATGATCATGCGGTCGAGTCATTGTTGAGGGGGCAACGAGGGGCCGTGAATGTGGTTGGTATTCACCATGACGAAATTCGCCGTGGTCAGGAATTAGCCAGAAAAGGCTTACTCACTGCCAGTCGATCAATGATTCTCCAAGTTCGCACCCTGCCACAATTGAATCGAGGACTGATTGATCGTCAACGAGTCCGTTTTCATCTTGGCACAGCCGAAACACTAGGATTCGTTCGGTTACTTGCTAATGAGCAGGAAGAGTTGTTGCCAAAGTCTCTGGTTCCAAGTGAGCAAGGCATCGTGCAGATTTTCCTGAGCGAACCAGCCGTTGCGGTTTGGAACCAGCCTTTTGTCCTGAGATCCGAGTCTCCCGTCGTGACGCTTGGAGGTGGACGAGTCATTCATCCTGAAAGTCCCCGTATCAACCGAAGAAATCAAACTCAACTCATGGCGGCGACAAAGCTGACGAGTTCAATCCCTTCAGAACGAGTCAGTTCATTGCTCTATTTATCACCGATTGGCCGTTGGAATCGAAATGATTTGGCAGCGTCTGCAGGTGTGAACGACGTCGAACCGGTGATTCGGGAACTGGTCGACTCGAAGGAACTGAAACAATTAGAGCTATCATCGAATCGAGTCATCCAGGTTCATCAATTGCATCTCAAGGAAATCGCAGCGATCATCGAGCAGAAATTGGAGGTGTTTCACAATTCCAATCCACTTGCGTCGGGAATGACCCACGAGCAAATCAAAGGAAACTTCGGCTATTTGCGCAATCTCGAAATCGTGGACGAAGTCATTAAATCGATGATTGCCGAAGGACGACTGGACAAGCGACAGAAGCTGCTGGGACTGCGAGGCCGTGGGCCGCAATTGTCCAAGAATGAGCAAACGCTACTAAATGATATTTTGCAGCAATATGAACAGGCTGGACTTCAGACTCCAAGTCCACAGGAGTTACAAAACGCAGTCAAAAAGAATCGAGAATCGATCCCGCAATTGCTGGAACTTGCCTGTAATCGAGGCGACCTGATTAGAGTCAGCGGTGATTATCTGATTCACAATGCGACAATGAATCTGGTGATTGAAAGAGTCCGAAACTTGTTGTCGAAACAGTCTGGCGCGACAACCAGCGAAATTCGTCAAGAACTAGATGCTTCGCGAAAATATGTGGTTCCGTTGTGTGAGTACCTCGATCAGATCGGATTCACGCGACGCGAGGGCGATCAACGGTTTATGGTTTCCAACTAGGAGTAAAACAGATCGAAACCGCCATCCAAGGCTGGAGTTACTCGATCTGCATTGCGCAGCCGAATCCGGGTACCAAGCCGCTTGGCAGCCAAGGCGCGGGTCAGAAAGTGCCGCGTCTATGGTTCAAATTCGTTCAGCCGGAGCGTATAATTGGTGCGAAATGAATGCTGGCCAATTCCAACCACTGGCATTTGTTGCGATTATAGGCAACAAGAAATATGCGTCAACAAACGACTACTTAACCGAATCTGTTTCGTTGTATTTACCAAGCTGAAACCCGAACGAAGGATTTAGGGATGTCTGAATTTCCACCTCACCGTCCAAGTGATGCAATCGATCCTCATGCGCTGGAAGCCGACGAATCGAGCTTCAACGCGCCTTCGAAAACAGTTGAAATCAATCCGATTGAACGACTGAAACGAGCGTATTCGTTGATCGAAAAGCAGTATTGGTTGTTTTTCGCGATTGTATTTGTCGCCATGTTGATCGGCGGTGCCGTCCCATTTGGGATTCTGCTGGGACCAATGCTTTGTGGCGTATTTCTTTGCTATCGTGCCAGAACTCGAAATCAGGAAGTCAAGTTCGAGACCCTGTTTAAAGGATTTGACTATTTCGCAGAAAGTCTTAAGCCAGTGTTAATCGCGGCGGCGATTATCACCGTAGTCTCTATGATCGTATATGGCTTTCTCTTCGTCGTGTTTTTTGTTTTTCTATCTGCGACCGCTGGGGCTGAGAATCCATTGTTTGGCATCGTCGTGTTTCCCATGATTTTTGTATTTACATTGATTATGGGCGTCTTAACCGCGCTCATCTATACACCACTAACATTCGCGATTCCGCTGATTGTTGAGCGGAAAATGAATGGGCTGGAGGCTGCAAAGTTGAGCCTGGCGACCAGCAAGCCGATGTTTTTTGAAATATTCAAGATGTATGTTGTATTTAATGTGATCGGCATCATCGCTGCGGCGCTCTGCGTGATCCCAGCCTATTTATTCGCACCGATCGCGATCGTTGCATCGTTCTCACTTTACGACGACGTATTTGCCAGCCAAAGTTCATCGTGAGCTTTCGTCGATGGCGGATGGGGTGGTGTTCAACCGACGAATCGCAGAAGACGCGGATGCATTGATGGGAGTGGACCAGGACGAAAAAAACGGAGCCATTCCGCGGATGCCACCACGAACCACATTCGTCATAGGCTTCGGCATTCCGCGTTTGCGATTGGGTTTATCTCACATTCCAATGCCCGGCTGTAATGTCGACGTTTTTGTCACGAACTGCTTTTTAACGCGGAAACATACTCCAGTAGCCGCGCTCGTATCACGTTACCGTACCGTTGTGGCGAACCTTTTCTTCGATAGATTTGGACCGCCTGATCATATTCACCTATGGCTTCATGAGCGCGCGCCGATTGGTAATTAGCGGCACTTAGCCACCGCGCTTCTTCGTCATATCTGTCGATCCGTGTGAGCCAGTTCAATGCCGTATCGGGGAGGCCGTTTTCATAGTGTGCCAGTGCGGTATGAAAAGCGGCATCGGCGCGAATCCGCTTCATCTGATCCTTGACCAGGGCCAATTGACTTTGCCATTCGTTAAATGATTGGCCAGCTCGTTGGTAAATACCCAACTGAGTCTGCAGCATGATATCGTTTTCGAATGTTGATATTTCCTCGTCCGAGTAAGTAAAACGGTTGAATCCTTCCAATGCGTTCAAGCGAGTATCGTTTCGCGGAGTATTAAACCGCCCATGTAAATAAATATTCTTGACGCTGCGAAAGGACGCAAAAACATCAATATATCCCTCTTCCGGGAAATGCCATCGCATTTTTTCTGCGACCTCGCGATCGATCGCCATTCTGGCCAGAGCAGAATTGATCGTATCGCGATACTGATGCACCGAAAATGGAAGATGCCACAATTGGACTTTGCTGAACAAATCATTGGATTCCAGCTTCGTCACTAGCGATGAAATATCGTGAGTGAGCTTCAGTCGGTTATCACCCGTTAAGCTCCGCTCGAGTAGGGTCATCCGTTTGCTCATCGCTTCCGGGGCAATGCGCACCAATGCGAACACCTGCTGTAAACGACCGTGTTGAACACGATAGTTGATCTCCTCAATGGATTCGTCGACGGACAAGCTCAAATTGGAGATCAATTCCGGATTCCTAATCACTTCAGCCAACGTCGCGATCCGACCCATTTCCTGGCCGGGGAATGCAATGCCCAACTCTGTATCAAATAAATAGATCTCCTCATCAATTGACACACCTACCAACCACTCCTCATAAGGGCGCGCGGATTCTTTAGCAATCGATTCATGCCCGTCGTGATCCATTGACGTTTCATTGACCGTTGGAACCGCCAACATCACAGCATCCAGGCCAGCGTGTTCCAGCAACCCGAGGAATAGATTTGCCCGCTCTAAGTAGTCACCTTTTCCATAAGTCAAAACTTGCCATGGAAATCGCGTATAACCTGGCCCGGCAACACCAGCTGCCGGAGGCCAATCGGGCATTTTCGAAAAGGCAACATCGAATGTCGTCTGCCTCGCCACTTCAGCGGGAGTTGGCCATGCAGCAGGAACCCGAGCTTGAGCATTCCTAATGGTCCAATCAAACAACCTTAGCGCCGCGGCCAGTTTTTGAGAGCCGGTTTCAAGATATTCTGCACCTTCCCCAAATAGTCGATTATCCTCGACTCCAACACCACTTAACTCCGTGACAACCTTGACTGGAGGGGGACTAAGCTCTGGATTCAAGATGTGCAAAACATATCCCAATAAATCACTTGAGTTTCCCCAATCATCCAGTTGCTCAGCCGTCATTTTTGATTTGGCTATCTCAATGATGCCGTTAAAATCATTTAGCCGATCGGCTAACACGACCCGTCGCCCAATGGTCTCCATCCAATAGACCTCTTGCAAATAGTTGGCATCTTCGGGAACGAAAGACTCATTTGGCAACTCCGTTAACGCGCGCCAATTCTGAACACCAGTGGGTAGCGTGTCCAACAACGAGGGGGGTTGCCATTCAACTTGTTCGTTTCGTTCGCGGAAAGTTTTGTGCCATCTTACCAAGCCGGAAACAATATTTTTTTGAAATTCCTCTTGATCGTAACGCTGGATACTTTGAATGTACGACATGGTCCGAGGCAATTGATCGTCCGTACTAAACAGAGAAACCGATTGCAGGTCCTCGATTTCTGCAACGTCGCTGGTACATCCGCCCACAAATAAACTGGCCGCGGCCAACAGAAATAATGCAATATTTTGCTTTCGAAAGTAGTTGTCAATCATCGAAATCTTGTTAAATAGGATGAAGGATAAATGAATCAAATGAGTGGTTAAGGGACTGCGCCCGTGCGCCAATTGCTGTTTCGCAAACAGTACAGTTTTCTTGGTCGGCAAGTGACTGGCATTGAATCACCAGACCATGCTCCCCAATGGCCATTCAGGTGGCGAGCCGTATTTGCATTAGTTGTCCTATAAGCGAGTCCAGTTGGTCAAGTGGGACCATGTTGGCTCCATCGCTCGGGGACTGATCGGGAGCTGGATGTGTCTCCAAAAACAATGCATCAATTCCCACCGCGATGGCAGCACGCGCCAACGGCGGAACCATCTCTCGATTTCCACCAGTTGTTTTTCCCAAACCGCCAGGTTGTTGTACGCTATGCGTCGCGTCAAACACGACGGGAGCGCCGAATTGTCTCATTTCAACCAGTCCCGCAAAATCGTTGACAAGTCTGCCATAACCGAAAAAGGTGCCACGTTCCGTCACCATCACATTCTTACAACCCGATCGCTCCATCTTGGAGATGACATTTGCCATATCGGCGGGAGCCATAAACTGTCCCTTCTTAATATTCACTGGCTTGCCGGTCGCTGCACAAGCCGTCAACAAATCTGTTTGCCTCGCCAAAAAAGCGGGGACCTGCAGCAAATCGCAGACTTCCGCGACAAGTCCCGCTTGGTGTGATTCGTGCACGTCCGTCGTAACCGGGACTTTGAATTCTTGCCGGACCGCTTCCAGGATTTTCAAACCACGATCGATACCGGGACCCCGTGGCGACTCGATACTCGTGCGATTCGCCTTGTCAAATGAAGCCTTAAAGATGACTTGCACCCCGTTGCGCGACGCAATCTCACAAAGACGTTCGGCGATAACGAACGCGGTCCCCCGATCTTCAATGACACACGGGCCGGCAATCAGCGTCAATGATTGTCCGCTGCCACAGCAGACCCAGCCATTGTCTTCCTGCCCAATTTCAATTGGATTGTTCGTCACGCTTCACTTTCAAGGTTTAACCAATGCACTTGCGAATTCTGACTGGCAACCGTTTGCGCTCGCCCAATGAGGCGATACCACCAAGCAAAGTCGCCTGGGGAGTATTTGAATCTCTAAAGGGAGATAGCCACCCGGATCACCATCGAGCTGATAGGGAACTGGTTTGTCGGATTCAATAATAACTCGTTTAACTTGCACAACCGAGGTATCCTTGAATCGGCGATGACGTCGCATCAGTATTCCAAAAAAATAGACCACGCCATTAAACAGGTTGCCTTGCCGGAACGTGCAAACATCCAATTTGCCATCGGTCGCGATCGCGGATTCGACGATTGGCAGTCCCAACGCATACTGAGGCACATTGAAACAGAATGCCCACTTGGCTTTGATCGGCTTCAATTTCTGGTTGGAATCGACGTCATAACACTGTACGAACAACGATGGGTATCTGTATTTACGAATCGAATCGACAAATGGTTTAAAGTACGACAAATACGTCACGTGTCCTTGGCGCTCATTGTGCATTCGGCGAACGACATCGGCGTCGAAACCGCAACTTGCCATAATCAAAAACAACCTGCCATTGGCCTGAGCCGCGTCCAAACGTACAACGAGCCCATCTTTCACCATTCTGGCAACTTGTTTGACATCCAGTCGGATTCCGAGATATTTTGATAACAGGTTTTCAGTACCCATCGGGAACAGCGTTATTGGCGTGTCGTCGCCGAACCGGTTGGCAACCAAAGCTGCCGTTCCATCGCCCCCAGCAGCAACGACGGTTCGCAACCGCGTTTGCTCAATGGCCCGCTGAGTGGCGTCGATGGCCCGTTCCACGTCAGAGAAAACCTGAACCCTTAATCCAAGATATTCCAGCTCGTGGGTCAGTTTCTCGATTGTCTGCGGCTTACTTATTGCTCCCGCGCACGGATTGTGCAACACGATCACTTGATCTGCGTGGTCATCAAGTGCGATGGATTTCAATTGTTTTTTGTCCTGTTCCATGTTCCGTATTTTAACGGATTTCGACGATTGACGACCGGGGATTGTTGAAGACCAGGCAAATCCGTGAACGAAATTGGGAAACGATCAAGGTCCCATGACCCCGTCTCGTTCAGCTACCCCGAACCTCCCCCTCATTAAACCAGATTTGCGATCCGTTGCCTACAGTATGCCAGTTTGCCTTTGACCGATTATCATACATAGAATAAGTTGATCCAAGCTCCATCCCCCATCGTAAAGTAGTTAGGTTAACCAGTATGGTGAACCAGGCGGCGGCTATTTTGTGTTTGAGTAATGAATCGACCGAAAGGTCGATAAGGCCATACCAGAATTTCTGTCCCCTAAGTATTGAAATCTTGCCTCGATCGTGAACATGAAAAGTACTTGGGCAGCGTTTTTTTTATATTTCCTAACCTGGACGATCACGTTGTTTGGCGGATGTAATCGGCCGGGCGATATAACGGCTGAGCCAGATTCGCAATCTATCGCGTTGCCTAAAATCAGGGTCGGCGTTGTTGGCGATAGGCAATTGGGTGAGGAGATACAGAACCAATGGCGATCCAGTATGGATGCGGAGTTGGAACTTCAAATCATAGAACCGAGTGCATTTGCGGAAGAGAATTTTGCCTCAATTGCACGAGTCGACGTATTTGTCTATCCATCCCGGTACAAGGCTGATTTGATCGACAAGAAAAAACTGCTTCCCATTCCGGATCACCTGTTGGAAACAGATGATTTCAACCAGCGAGAATTACTGCGCCCGTATCGCGATACGCTGGTCAAGTTTGAAGGGAATTGGATCGCAGTTTCGCTTGGTGAACCACGCCCC
The DNA here is from genome assembly GCA_041748315.1 of Pirellulaceae bacterium. GTDB lineage: Bacteria > Planctomycetota > Planctomycetia > Pirellulales > Pirellulaceae > CALMEE01. The sequence goes on along the minus strand of JBGTDM010000307.1, from coordinate 1,283 downwards.
GCGGTCTTTTACCGCACGGATATTTTTGCCGGCAATAATTTGCGTCCTCCCCAGACCTGGCAACAGTACAACGTGGTTGCCGAACAAATTTCGAAATTGCGATCAGCGAGCAGCACACCTGAAGACCAGATGTTGTTTCGCGTGTTGGAAATGCACGAGCCAAATGCCTGGGGGAAGAATTTCGCAATTCGAGCCGCACCGTATTTGATGGCCCAGGGACGATTTTCAACGTTTTTTGACATTCGCTCCATGGCACCCTATATCCTGTCCCCCCCTTTTGAGCAGGCATTAGCGGACTTAATCGCCGCGCAACCTAATGTCGAATTTGTATCGCCACAAGACGCCTATCAGTCAATTCTTCTCGGCAAGGCCGCGATGGTGATAACCTGGCCCTCGATCTCATGGACAGTTTTGGACGCCAATTCGACCCAGATTGCTGAGCCGTTGCCCATTTCGGTCGTTGCGCTTCCCACGGCTTCACAGCGGTACGACTACTCGCGAGAACGCTGGGTTGAATCCGAATCGGGTGCGTTCACAGTGCGCTATGAGGGCTTCGAAGGGATGTTGGCAAGCGTGAACGTTGACGCCGAATTTTCGACGACCGCCAGATTGTTTGTTACGTGGTTGGCGAGCAAGCCCTTCTCGACTCGACTTCGCACGTTGGCGCCGCATTTTGGCGCGACCCGGGCAAGCCACCTGGGCAATCTCAGTCCGTGGCTCGGAGACGATTTACCTGCGGATACGAAAACGAAATACTCAGATATCGTTAGAGACTATTCCCAGGCCGAGTTGCGAATGACTTGGTTGCCGATAGCCGGTGTGGACAGTTACGAAGCCGCCTTGAATTCAGCGCTTCAAAGGGTCATCAATGGAGAATCCAAGATCGAGGGCGCTTTGTCCGACGTCGAAAACGCTTGGCAAGCATTGACAGAGGAACGGACCGTGGAACGCCAAAGTCGCCTCTATCGCGCCGAGCTGGGACTTTAGTCAAACGTCAAAAGGTCAATTTCAGAATCAGACTCGAGTCACCCCGCATGTTGTCTCTTATTGCCCCTGTTTTGCTTTGTGCTTTGATACCGAAGTACCGACATCAACGTTACCAAACGAGTTTGGTTTCAATGGCCAATACAGCGGCCTGAGTTCGATCGGTCACCTGCAGCTTTCTCAGGATATTGGCAACATGTTCCTTGGCCGTTTCGAAACCGATCCCCAAGCTATCGGCAATTTCCGCGTTGGTTTCGCCTCGCGCGATCCCTTGAATGACGTCGTGCGCACGATTCGTA
>JBGTDM010000306.1:0-3352 GCA_041748315.1 Pirellulaceae bacterium | reverse complement strand
CCGACACTTTGACCTGAACACACCGTTGCCCACAACACGGACATTTGCCCAACAATCGAGCGATCGCCAACCCAAAAGTCATCGTTGTGAGAAATGCGGGCTAACTGAATTTATGGCTTGAAGCGTACGTGAATTATCCGTGTTCGACAATGGGTTGGAACAGAATGGATTGTTGATTGTCGAGGCATCAAGGGGGTTTATTACTGGGAATGATTTCACCGAACATTCCTTAGCAGTCTAAATTGCCAGCATATTTCGCATTGCAAGGCAAAGCCGTTGATCGTGGGTGGAGCGAATCATGCTTGAAATGAAATTTAAGGGGAAAAAGTTGTCGGTATCCGTCACCTGACAAACTATTCGATACGACCGTCAGGACCAGAACGAATGGGTTGTTTTTTCTGAACGTAAGTTGTTGTCAAATCGCCACATGTTGCCAAAACGCATGCTACGGTTTAACAGCGCGTTGTAATGCGCGTTTTCCGGCGATGGTATTCCCCAACCAATCCCTCAATTTTAACATGCGATGGCGAGGCACAACCCGTTTTGCTCGAACGCAGCCCAGTCATTCCTGGTTGCTTGGCGGTTGTTTTTGGTTGCGCCCAATCGTCAGCCTCATGCTTGTCATACTTCTCTACAGTTCGGTACGTTGCGGAACTGTAAATGCCCAAATTCGTGTTCCGGCAATCGATCCAACGGGCTCGGCGATTTTTCTCCCACCTCCATATTCGACTGAAATTCTAAGTCCGTTTGGACAGCGGAACACGGTTCCTCCTACGGTTCATCCGGGTCCGATTGGCCCAGCGTTTCAAGTTCCGCCTGATGCGCCAACCTGTGTGGACGGCAGTTGTGCACCTGGCCATGGAAGCGCTGGACATGGGCTGCATGGACACCATCGACAGCCCGGCCCTTTGCGACAGCACATCGATAAGGTTCACAAAGGGCGACATGGGGAAATAATAATGACCCCCAGTCGAATCGTTGCCCCGGTTGGTAGCGAGGTTGTGGTGCTCGCTGGAATCTGCGGTGAGGATGGCTATTTTGTCATTAATCAACCCCTTGAATGGATGTTGTCTCAGGATAGTGCAGGTCAAATCATTGAAGTGGGTGGCACGGATCATGCCGTTACTAATCAGTTGATCAAACCCTCGGCACAAAAGTTTACTGGAGACTATGCCTGGGGGCGCACCAGTTTGAAGCCGCGATTGATTACGCGGGGCACTCCTACGCCGGTTGATGATATCGAGGTCGCTAAGGGACAGGCTTGGGTCAGTCTCTCCTCGGCATCGGAAGGCACCAGTTATCTGACTTGCGTTGCGCCCAAGGCAAAGGCCTGGGACAAACGTCGTGCAAGCACGATCATTCACTGGGTGGATGCCAGTTGGATGATTCCAGCCCCGGTTCGAGCGACTGCTGGGACCGTCTTTCCGTTGGCCGTTAACATCAATCGCTCGTCGGATGGTACCGGTGTTCCGGATTGGAAGGTTCGGTACCAGGTTGTGGGAGGCGTCCCCGCCGAATTCGCACCGGATGGAACTCAGCAGATTGAAGTGGCGACGAATTCGTTTGGCCAGGCCATTGCACTAATTCGTCAACCGGCTGGGCAGGCCATCGCCGGCTCAACGCAGGTTCGCGTCGATATCATTCGGCCTGCCATGTTTGGCCAACGCGAATTGGAGCTGGAGAGTGGCATCACATCCGTGTTTTGGAGTACGCCGGCGTTGACGATCCGCACGATTGGGCCACGAGCAGCAGGCATCGATCAACCCTTTGAATATCGCGTCGAAGTCACAAACCCCGGAGACCAGGTCGCTCGGAGTGTTGTCGTCCGCACCAGCGATCTGGCAGATGCGGTGCAGTATGTGTCCAGTGAGCCAAAACCATCACAGTTCGGCAACGAATATCAATGGAATTTGGGAGACATTGCTCCCGGTGTTGCGCCTCAAGTGATCACAGTGCAAATGAAATCGGCTCGCCAGGGAACGAATCGCATCTGTTTTGAAGTCCTGAGTTCGACCGACAACCTAAGTACAGAAGCATGCGCAGAGACCGATATTCTCGCGGCATGTATCGGATTGGATATCAACGGGCCGACCCAGGGGCGCACCGGCGAAACACTGGATTTCAATTTCTCCATTACAAATCAATGCAATCGACCGTTGGAAAACGTGACGATGGAGATTCGTTTTGATGAAGGCCTGGTGGCACCAGGATTTCCCGGTTCGATTGCCGCAGGACCCTTTGAATCGATTGCGGCCGGGGATACCTTTCGCGTCCCTGCACTTCAGTTCGTTGCCAGCCAACCTGGGCGACGTTGTTTTGACATCCTGATCAAGACCGAGGATGGTCGTAACACGACGACGGCTCGTCGCTGCATTGACATCAGCCAGGTCGAAGAAGCCAAGGTCCGTATCAGCATGGAAAGTTACCGGGTGGTTCGCGTCGGTGATGAAATCCTTGTGCGAATTGCGGTCGACAACCTGGGTAATATTCCACTAGATAATGTTACGGTGTTAAACAAATTCTCGAACTCGATGGTGCCGTTGCGACGTAGTGCGACTCCGATGCGATGGATTGGGGATGACTTGGCCTTTGACATCGGGCGGATCGAACCGGGTTCACGCGCGATCGTCGAGATCGTATTTGGTGCACAAGCGGTTGACGGAAACGCCGAAAGCAGGGCGACCGTAGTTACTCCGCTGGGTGAGAGCGATACGACAAGTGTTACGATTCGAATTGAACCCGTTGATGCAATCCTTGACATCCAAACCGAACGCGGTGAGGGACCTGCACCTGACCGATCAGGACCTGGAATTGGCGAGGGACCGATCCGTGTACCCGCCGATTCTCCGCAGGGCCCGACACCCCAAAGCAACGGACTGTTGTCGGTAGACGTTCGCGCCCTCGACCGAACTGTGCAAGTGGGCGATAATACTCGATTCCAGGTCACCGTGCGGAATACTGCGGCAACCTCCGATCAAAACGTGAGTATTGTCCTGTTGGTCCCCACCGGTACGGTGATCCAGGATGCCGGGACGACTCAATCAGATTTGCGAGTGATGGAGCAATCTCGTGATGGAACGAGAATTGTATTGGAACCGAGACGTGAATTGCGTTCCAATGAGACCATCAGCTTTCCGGTCACGGTGCGTGCAGTCAATGCAGGACAGTCGACGTTCGCAGCGAATGTGACGAGCGCGCGTTCTTCATTGCCGATCGAAGGAAAAGATACGATTACAATCGTTCCCTAGTGCTTTGTCCAGGTTAGAGATTAGGGTTAGCCGGTGTGCGTTAGCACCCGGTTCCGGCCGTAAAAACCGGACGCGAGCGCGTTCCGACTGATACCCACCAATCC
>JBGTDM010000305.1:0-20330 GCA_041748315.1 Pirellulaceae bacterium | reverse complement strand
CGTCATCGGAAAGGAAGGTTCCCTGCCCACGAATCAACGTACTTGTGCCCGGCCACAGGAACAACATATCGCCATTTCCAAGCAGCTTGTCCGCACCCATTTCGTCGAGGACAACGCGGCTATCGGTACGACTGGCGACCTGGAAGGAGATCCGGGCGGGCAGGTTGCTCTTGATCAGGCCGGTGATGACGTCGACCGTCGGTTTCTGGGTTGCCAAAATCAAGTGAATCCCGACAGCGCGGCTCTTCTGTGCCAAGCGAATAATATGCTGCTCGACCTCCTTACCTGCGGTCATCATCAGGTCGGCCATCTCATCAGCGACAATCACGATGAAGGGGAGGTTGAGAGGAATGGCATGACGCTCTTCGTCATCTTGGGGTTGCAATCGATCAACAATCTCTTCTTCACTAAGTTGGTTATAGCTGGAGATATGGCGAACTCCAGCGCGGGCGAGGAGCATGTATCGTTCTTCCATCTTGTCCACCGCCCACGCCAATATCGCCTCCGCTTTACGCATATCGGTAACCACGGGATGCATCAAATGCGGGAGCCGCCCATAGCCACTCAATTCGACCATTTTCGGATCGATCATCAACATCCGGACTTCATCCGGTCGACGCGTCATCAGGATTGAGGAAATGATCGCATTCAGGCAGACGCTTTTGCCAGTTCCGGTTCGCCCGGCAATTAACAGGTGTGGAAGGCTTGCCAAGTCCGCGATCATCGGCTCGCCAGCGACATCCTTCCCCAGAAACAACGGAATTTTCATCTTCCGGGTTCGTTCCTGAGTGTCTTCGATCACCTCGCGGAGACGTACGGTTTGACGGTTGTCATTGGGGACCTCGACGCCAACCGTATTCTTCCCGGGGATGGGTGCGACCACACGCACGCTGGGAACTCGCAGGGCGATCGCAATGTCATTCCCCAGTCCGGTGACTTTGGAGAGCCGCAATCCCGATTCTAATTCCAGTTCGAATTGTGTGATCACAGGTCCGGTTTCGAAATCGACGACTCGCACCTTTAGCCCAAAATCCTTGAATGCTTTTTCAAGCAATTCCCCTTTTCGCATCGCCTCCAATCGTTTCTCTTCAATCGAGACGGCATCGGCGGAGGTCAGCAATTGTATATCCGGAAGTTGATAATCTTGCGCATCATCAAATTCTGAAACCTGATTCAAGCGCTCGATAAATTTGTCTCGTGCCTCGGATTGTTGTTCATGCTCAACGCTTTGCCCCGTCTCCTTTGGACGAAAATGCGGGCCAGCGAGTTGAACGGGCAAGTTGTCAGCTTCAATCGCATCCTCTTTCGCGGGTTCGGTGGGAGTTTCGCGATGCTTGGAGCCGCGAAACATCTTAGGGATGATCGCGTTTTTGGCCGCCGTCTTGAGCACGAAGGGACGGGTGTTGGCGGGAGGAACGACGACGACCACTGACGGATTGGCCTCATCCTTAACAGGATGTTCCGACGTGTCGGCAGGTTGCTCTATCTTTGGTGTTGGGTCGGCTGCACGTTTTCGATCGCGGCTGAACAGTCTTAACCCCCGCTTATCGACTGACAAGTCCTTAAACAACTCGGTTTGTTCCTCGTCCGCTTTGGCTGGTGTTTCGGTTTCGAAATCTCGATCTGCGGAATCGGATCCCCGTCTCTTCGTCTGTCGAACCGACAAATTCAAATCATCCTGTTTGCGATGGCGTTGCGTCCCCAACATGGATGGGTGACCCACAGACGAAGCACTTAACTTGCCTCGTGCCAACCATTCCAGTGGCAATAAATAGGTAACGGCCCCCCAAATGGAGATACCGATCCAAGTCAACCAACGAACCAATAGATAATCGGTCCATAAAAGCAATCCGGCAATCAACAGCCCCGCTGCAGTAATTACCGAACCTGCAAATGCAAATCGAGTTGACAGAAATCCTTTCGTTAAAGCACCGACGTAACCGCCGCTTCCGATGATCGGACCGAGTGTCTGCTCGGGCAGGGTGAGTTGTAGCAGCGTCGTGACGCCAAGTAGCACCAGAACCCAACCGATTGTTCTGGACCACAAGGATTGAATTTTTTGGCGCCAGATCAGTGTCGTACCGGCCGCAGCCATCCCGACGACGACGAACAGTGCAGCAAACCCCAAGCCTGAATATAAGACGTCCGCAATCAGAGCCCCTAAATACCCGCACGCATTCTGAATTCGCTCGTTCTGCGGATAGACCAGAACATCGGCTTGGTAGAGTCGATCCAGCGGGGGCATCAGTTGACCAATTCGATCCGCTCGATCGTAGGTCAACAACGAAATCGCGACAAACAAGGTTGCCGCTAACAAGCCAATGGCAAGAATGTCAACTTTAGAATTTCTTTGATCTAGCATGGTTGTTTGGGAGGTAGTGCCGACAATCCGGCAAATTGCCTAACAGCGTTCTATTGGCGTATCCATGCCTACGCAATATCCATATTTGTGGTTATTCGATTCGTCGGTTGAATCGACCCTGAACCGTGAATTACCTGGTGCGAAACGGTAAATGACGTCCAATCCGGATGTTCAATGGAATCGGCACCCCCTGACCCATCGCATGCCTGAAAGATTGGGTAAGGGCTCTAAAATCCGCTCAGGAATGGCCGCGCAATAACGGAAGGAAGTTGATTTCAGGTTTAAAACGACCGGATGGATGCCGTGTGAGGATGCCAATGAAGTCTCCCGATCGGTCAAAACCGGCAAGCTCTGACACTGAACTCGCGATTCCGACCGGTGCAATCATCCGTCCAAACTCCAACTCGTTGATTTCCAAGTCGCTTAGCTCGATCCTGGCAACTTCGGTAACACCCGTCGACAGGGGGAGCAGTTGCTCGACGACCGTCGCTGGTGTCAATTCATCAAGCTCGACTGCCTGCGACAAAAGAAACTGTCCGACCTGAGTTCGCACCAATTCACTGAGTACGGCTGGACAGCCGACGGCATCACCCAAATCTCGCGCGATGGAGCGAATGTAAGTCCCGCGATCACAGGTGATCATCGCCCGGCACTCCGGGAAACTAAAGTCGCTTAGTTCCAGTTGATGAACGGTCACTTGACGGGGATGCAGGTGAAAATCCGCTCCTTGTCGAGCAAGCTGATACGCTCGTTTTCCTTCAACTTTGATTGCCGATACCCGAGGGGGCGTCTGTTGGATTCGGCCCACGAATCGCCGCGCTGCCTGCTGTACTTCCGCTTCGGTTGGAATCCGACCCGAAATGGGCGTGCACGCTCCCCAGATGTCATCGGTGGAGCTTCTCATCTGGAATCGAAAACGAGCCCGATACTGCTTGCGACCTCGTTGCACGTATTCGGTCAATCGCGTGGCGGCACCAAACAGCAACACCAATACCCCCGTTGCCTGCGGGTCGAGCGTCCCTGCATGGCCAATTCTTTTCGTGCCGCTGACGCGTATGACATGGTCCACGACTTGTCGCGAAGTCATTCCAAACGGTTTGTCGATATTCAACAAGCCCATCGGTTGAATAGGTGAACGGGGCGCCATCATTGAGTCCGGCCGTCGTCTCTCATGACTTGCTCAAGAATCCTTGAGCTTCTGAATTTGCGCTTTCAATGTCGACACTTCCGTTTGCAATTGCGTCAATTCCTCGGGATCATCCATTTGTTGCTTGACGCCCGCCAACTGCTGTTCGACAACGGCCAGTTTCTTGCGCAGCACTTCAAGTTTCTTTTTAGCTTTCTTATCCATGATTCCGTACATCCGTTCGGAAGGTAGTAAACCCAAATCGCCGGTAAAACGAATTGTACACTATGACAATCAAAAGGGTTAGCGACGGCCTACTTGCCGAGCTAAAGTGGACTCGAACCGACATGAAATCCAATCATGGAGATCCGGGTCGCCGGATCGTTTCGATTCCGGTTCGCCGACCGCGCTCCAAAACGTCCGACTTCGGAGACATTGTCGCGGATTTCTCCGAAATCCGTCGGTTGAATCCTCTGTCAGCATGGCCATTTTCGGCCTTGCTATCAAGACATTGCTTAAATGCTACTCGCACCCCAAAGCGCCCGACTTCCGAGAAGTCGGCGACATAGGCCAGGTTGTCCAGCCGAACGGTTTAGCTGAGACGCAGATTTTTGGGAAAACGTTGTGTCCCCCCGAGAAGGCATGGGTTGAAGTCATGGGTCCTGACGAACAACGGTGTTGACGGAGCTACCATTGCCGTTTTTTAAATTCGCTCGCTCACTGCGCTCGATCCGCTTACTCACTGATAACGGAAACTAGGCGGAAGCCCAGGTCGCCGCCCCGGTAGGTCGGCGTGGACCTGTTCCGGTACACCGAGCGGCTGAGCCCGGCCGCGTTGCCCCAGCCGCCGCCCCGGCACACCCGATATTCACCATCATTCGGCCCCTCAGGATCAACTGACGAATTTTCGCCGTAATACTGTCCTCCATACCAATCCGAGCACCACTCCCATACGTTGCCGTGCATGTCAAACAGCCTGGAATTCCTCAAGAAAGGCAGTAAATTCCAACTGGCGTGAAAAGCATTCAAGCAAAAACACCGCAATCGGCGCGATCCGGCATCTGGCATCTGGCATCTGAACAAAACGCCAATCGTGTCGTGGTCAATATACAACGATCGCGTACCCCATTCAACGAACGATACCGTCGGCTCTTCCAATAAAAATCGGTTCAGGTCATCGGATTATTGTGTTTCGCCACATTCCAGTCGGTCACCGCCGTTTCCCCTTCATTCAATGGTCACAACTGCCGACGCTGAAAGCCAGCCTGGCCAGGACTCGGTATCGGATTCTGTGCTCTTTGCTGCTCCTCAAGAATAGGGTTTAGCGTATCGAGCGACTTCCACGTTTTAATCGGCTGGTTGCAATCGGTCAGCCATGCATGGTGGGTAGAGCGGCTCACCAACGGCACGTCCCCCAATTCTCGATTAACGGACAGCGCCAAGTCTGACGCTATGTACAACACTGACGTGGTGTATATGAATGGACGTCGATCGCCTATAGTGGGAACCGTTTCTCGGCAACTGTCTGTTTTGATTCAACGATGTCTCTCGAAGATCCGCTTCCATCCGAAATCCAAACACCGAGTTGGCTTTCACTCTTCAAGCCAAGCCGATTAACGTTGGTATTGGTAATCATCGTCTTTTTCGTTTTGACTCGAACCCAGCTTGCTGAGCGCCCGTTATGGCTTGATGAACTACATACCAGTTGGGTGGTCAACGGAAGTTGGAGTGACTTGGTTCAACGGGCGCTGATCAGCAATCAAAGTCCACTCTATTTTTCACTCGTGAAGTGCGTGACCGAGTTATCGGGAAATACCCCACTCGGATTGCGATTTCTGTCGATCTTGGCCAATGGCCTGTTGGCGATCGCATGTATGACAATCTTGTTCCGCTGGACTCATCATTGGATAGCGACCGTGGTTATCGGATGTCTCACCGTAATCCATGAACCCACAACGTGGTTTTCAGTCGAGGCGCGCTGTTATAGTTTGGTTGCTTTGGTAGGAGTCATTCAGGTTTTCTTTTGCGTGGAGTGCTTCGTGTCATCCTCCCACAGGATTGGAATGATGCGATTGCGTTTTAATATAACGGCCTTATTCGCATCCTCGCTGCTGTTGTTTTATCTCCATTATTCGGCCGGTTTGCTGCTCCTCGCCGAGTTAATTGGTATCATTCTGTGGCTTGGGAAAAATTGTCATTTCCACGTTGAGCGGGTGAAGGGACTGCAGCGATTGCTTTTGTTCTCGCTACTGGTGACCGCACTGGCAATCCCTGGACTCGCGCATTGCTACCTGATCATCCAAAAGGACTATGACTGGCATTTGGTCAGTCATCTGCAAACTTTCATCAATCAATTCCTGTTGGATGGGCTGGTGCTTATCGGACCGCCAGGCCTGATTCTCCTCGGCATTCGGCTTCGTCGATTGGGGTTATCAGGACAACAAACCGAGTCGAAAATGAATTCTGCGGAGCCTGCGATCAATCGCAATTTTCAGTCGTTCCATGTCGGCAACAAGTGCGCCCCAATTATCCTCCTATTGGTCGCTTGCACATTATTGCCCCCACTGATCATCGTGCTATTGGACCGGATGGGCGTTGTCCATCTGGCGCTGATTCGTTATGCGGTCAGTTCCATGGCGATTCTTTTGTTGTTATCGGGCACGTTGTTGGCGAAGGTCAATGAGACAAGAATGGCGTTAGTGATTGGGGTACTCATGTTGTCCCTTGTCTACGGAACCAACCCCTGGCTTCAATCGTTACTGATTCACAGAGGGGGAATTGCGACGCATCCGGAGGATTGGCGAAAAGCGATTCACACAATCAATCAACTTTTGGACCAACAGCCTCGCCCCGTTTTTGTTTTTCCCAATTTGGTCGAGGATACCTACTTTGCTCAAAATCCATCACACGAGTTTGATCACTACTACCGTTTTCCCTTAGAAGGACTCTATCCAATAAACCGACGTGATGAAATTTATTTTGCGGGGCGCTCGCTCGAAGGAAAAGCTCCGTTCAGAATCGAGGATGTGACTGCCATGGTGCGCGATGGGGGAGGATTTTGTCTGATCCGTGGAGATCATCAAACCGTGGAGGCCTGGATCAGCAAAGGTGATGCACAATTCCGAGAGCTGCAAGTCCGATTACAGATCGATTCGATCGTGTTTGAGCGAGGGGTGTTGGCGTTGATTGAAATTCGTCTCAGATAGCACCACGACGTCCGTGCAAAACGGCGTACCATTCGGGGCGCCGTTTTTTCTTCAAAAGATCCGCGATTTTTCCTAAATATTGCAGATTCAACGTCGAATATAGCCAAAAGTGATATCATTTCAATATCATTCGTCAACCTTTTTTGGAGACCTTACATGATCAAAGAGAAGCATTTTCGTCCACTTTCTGGCTGGTTGTTATTGATTGTGACGTTGGTGTTATTCTTCGGGAGCATCGCCTTGTTTATTTTTTCCGTGGCAAATTCGGACCCGCCAGCAGTGATTCCCCTGATCAGCAGTATCGTGCTATCTATCGTGAGTATCGTGATGCTCGTTGGCTTCCAGGCAATTGCGCCCAACGAATCGAGAGTGTTCTTGCTCTTTGGTGACTATCGCGGTTCCACCGCGGAATCTGGTTTCTTTTGGGTCAATCCATTCTTTTCAAAAAAGAAGATATCGCTCCGAATCCGGAACTTTGAAACGGGTTCGGTGACGACGCCTGAAACCAAAGACGCGACTGGCAAGGTCCTTCAAAAAAAGTCGCGTTCGATTGGCCGCCCCTCGAAAGTAAATGATCGCGATGGCAATCCAATTGAGATTTCGGCCGTCGTGGTCTGGAAAGTAATCAATACAGCCGAGGCGCTATTTGAGGTCGACGACTATGAGGATTTCGTTGCTGTGCAAAGCGAAGCGGCATTGCGAAACCTCGCAAGCCGACATCCATATGATAGCGAGGACCATGAGACTTCGTTGCGAGGATCAGCGACTGAGATCTCCGATCAATTGCGATTGGACATTCAAGAGCGTTTGCAAACGGCAGGAGTCGAAGTCATTGAGGCAAGGATCAGTCACTTGGCCTATGCGTCTGAAATTGCTGCAGCCATGCTACAGCGCCAACAAGCTCACGCTGTCGTTGCGGCGCGAACCAAAATCGTTGAAGGTGCAGTCGGGATGGTGCAAATGGCGCTCGATCAACTGGCCAAGGATAAGATTGTCGAATTGGATGACGAACGGCGCGCAGCGATGGTTTCGAATCTCTTGGTGGTGTTATGCAGCGACCGGCATACGCAACCTGTCATCAATACCGGCACGTTGCACAATTAACCAATAACCAAATGAAAGTCCTGCCGATTCGACCGACGGTCGGAGTGCCGGACGCCAAAATGGAGAGAACGTGTGGCTCGTGAGTCCTTTTTGTTTCGTACTGATCCACGAACTCTGGATGCATTGCGTCGCTGGGCGGAAGATGAAATGCGCAGTGTCAACGGGCAGATCGAATATCTGTTACGCAAATCCTTGCGAGAAGCTGGACGACTGGAAAGGACCAAAAAGTCCAAACCGGCTGGTGACCATGACGCGAAAAACAATGAATAGCCAGACGAGCTCGACCGCTTGTCGACTGCGGAAAGAAAATATTCCTCTGTCAACAATACCTGCCCGGATGGTTCAAGTGTTTTGCGACCTAAGCGATCAACCGCAAGACACCAACGGCAACTCACATTAAATTCGACGAGTTGAAACCTGGCACCCGTGCGTTGGGTTTAAAATCAACCGGCGAGTCCGGTGAGTCGGATTCAATTCCCCATGAACAGGCCTTGGTCGGTGGCAAGCACCGACCGGGTTTGCCTGCTTCGCTGGGCAAACAAAAAAGGCTGACGGTCTTGTCAGCCTTGAACGATATCAATCAGTCGCCTTGGGGTTCCAGGTCATTGCGCCCTCGGCGTGCTCGTCGACCAAATTCGATTCAATTCAGTTCAAATGCAACGGCCAACGGAACCCAAGTATTTATCAGTGAGGATTTTTTGGAACGACTACTTTGTACGTTTGGTCTTCGACATTGATTTCCACCTCAAAACCGAAAGCGTTGTAGGCTGCAACGGCCACATCGTCATTGACGACAAATTTGGATGCCAAGCCCTCTTCATTCGCATCTTCGGCGATAAAATCGAACGTCCGTGCCTCTCGCCCTTTCGTTAGCTGGGCAATGATCCTTTCAGCTTGAATTGGCATGAGATCTTCGCTCTCTTTTTTCAAGATATAGATCGTCAAAAAGTCTTCGCCCTTGGTCGAGCATACTTCGATGCTGAAGTCCGCATCCGCGACTTCAATCAGCTCACCATGATGTGGGCCGTGCGCGTGGTGGTCCATCTCGTCATGGTCGTCGTGGTCGTGGTCGTCGTGATCATCGTCATGGTCGTCATGGTCGCGATCGTGACTATGTTTCTGTTGATTGTTGTTTGTGCCCGAATTGTTGCAGCCAACGTATACCATTGCTGAAAAGCCTAGGAATACGTAGCTCATTGCTCTTACCAGTTTCATGCTCTTTTTTCCTAAAAAATGGTCAGTAAAAAGTTGTTTGATGGAATGGCCCGACCCGCGAATTCGTTGAGTTAAATCGGAATAACTTGCGATTCTAGCCTGTAACCGAGTCAAACGAATTCAATTTCGCGTTACAGGGATTAACGGCCAAAGTTAACAAAGACGATCTCGGCAAAAACACAGCGCAATGCGTCTCATTGGTTTTAGGGGTGCTGAGCCATCGAACTCAGTTATGTTCTGGTGATCCATATAACTCAGAACGTTTTAACAAATCACATAGGACTTGACGACCATACCTGCGCAAGGAAAACTCCCAAAGATACTCGGTTTCACCAAAGACTTGCTCGAGGTCCACGGGCGTGTGGAACCAGACGCCACGATTGATTTCGGATTCTAGCTGACCGACACGCCAACCTGAAAGCCCCAGGAAAATCCGATAGGGATCTCGATTCTGCCGTGCCAATTGCGAAAGCTTTTGGGCTTCGGCTGAAACAAATAATTCTGGAGATACCGATAATTCCGAGAGGAACTTCGAACGATGGAGTGCATAGACAGGCCCACCCATTGGGCCGCCAACGCAGAAACTTTCGGAATTAAAGCGGCTGGAGCCCGTGACCGTATCCCAAACCTGGCGCAAGCTCTTATCCGCGCGACGATTAAGGACTGCACCAAAAGTCCCCGATTCGTTTTGTTGCATGATTAACACAACCGTTTTAGTAAAGGGACTGTCGGTTAGACTCGGAGATGCGATTAGCAATTGGCCTTGGAGATTTTCACTCATGGCGGCATAGGAAATACGTGAAACAAATATTCGACTTTGTGATTCAGACGAGGGCTAATTAAGACAAAATGTCACAGGAACCCCTCAACCTTTTTAATGATGCAAAAGCCATACCAAACCCGATTACACTATTAGATTTTACGGGAAGCTCGGGAAAACCAGGGTGAAGTCACGATTTTATCGTTAATCGGCCAGTTTTTCCTCAGCTGCACTTTGACGAAAATAGGTCGGATTAAGTTCAAAAATCCGCTCGTTGGACAATACTGGTCTCTGACACCCCAGCAGCGCCAATAAAATCGGAGACATTTCTATTACGCATAGATCTTCACGATCGTTCCCGATCCGGTCGGCCATCCGCCGTTCATTGCAACAAACGATTGATCCGGTGGGAATCACTTGGCCCAGCGATTCGATTTTAACACGGGTTTCTGCACGAGTGTATCGCGAAATCGTTTGCGGCCTTTGTTCGTGTAGCTCGCAAGTAGAATCCAATTTCAGAAAGTCTGAAATCGTCCTGGCATAAGCTTGGTCGGAATCCGGTGGAGCGTTCGCGTTTGAAATGGCAAATTGACTGTAAAAGACTTCGTCCCGATGGGCATCGATCAAAGTCGAAATAGTTGTCCCACGTTGAATGTCGGTAGCATGTTGATCGAGGTAGGTCAGTGCCATCAATTCCATACTGTTGATCCCGCAAACGGAAGCACCGGTGGCGTAGCCTAACGTCTTCGCCGTGGTCACACCGATACGCAAACCGGTAAACGAACCCGGCCCCGTAACGGTGGTAATTAGATCGAGCATCGAGGCCGACCAACCGAAATCGGCCAAGACGCGTTGGATTTCCGGGATCAGTGAACGGGTTGTCCGCATCGTTGAAGGGAGCATGCGGAGCTGATTCCGGACGAGCCTTAAACACGAGCCGTTAATCCAATACGTTTGGAAATCCAGGTTGCTAGAAGACTGAGAGGGGGCAAATGCCTTCTTGTCCAATCCCTTCTTATCCAAGGTCGGCATCGGTAAATCGTCAATTTCGCACAAGGCGATTTTCCCGGGCGTCAATGATGTATCGATCGCCAAAATTCGATTGAATCGAGTCATGAATAGCCATCCAGTAACGCACAGAATTTCGCCGTAGCAAAACCCGTTTGGTGATGATTGTGGGTCAAATTTCAGTGGTCCGCGATATCAAGTCCTGGCGTAGCGGCTTGGTCACCATTCAGGCTCAACGCCGTCTCGGTTCAAATCCCTCGAACACTAAAACGGAATCGGAACTTGTGGCGCTTCTCCATTTTCTTGCTGACTCCATTTTCCAAATCGGGGTGTGACAAGGTAAACGGGGAATTTATACGATGATTCGCACAATGCATTGCTGTCAAGTGAAGCGCGAGAAAGAAAGCTTTGCCGCTCAACGATTGTTCCTGGCACATGTATCATTTGGGTTGGTGATTGGAGATTCTGGAGGGCCACTGGCATGTGACGACTCCATTTTTGGGCACAAAATCGGGACCCGGTTCATGACGTGGACGTTCCGATGACGGGAGAAGATAAGAGACCTGCAAAATAAGTTGGATTTCGTTCGATTGCGAAGATTCAGACAAAAGCGTACACTGATGGGCTTTTACGTGATCGGCCATGCGAAACGTGCCCCTCCTGTCGGCGAGACTTTTCTGGATTTGCAAGCATTGTAATTGAATGCCTCTGCAATTTGTTAAGGTTCGGACGGCCTATCGCCTTGTATTTGCCCGTACTTCGAGTGGGTTGGGTCGGTCTTGGGCGATATCGAACAGTTTGTCAGACTTGGTTTTTCCGAAATCGCTGACGCTGTATTGGATCCGTTCACTAATTGTTTTTCGTTATTTTGATTTACTGTTAGACTCTTATGGCAAGCTCGAAGCGGGCAATTATAAGCGACATTCATGGCAATCTTGAGGCGTTCACGGCAGTCCTTGCGGATATCCAGGCGCTACAAATCGCCGAGATATATTGTTTAGGAGATATCGTAGGTTACGGCCCCAATCCGATCGAGTGCATCGATCAAGTGATCGATTCGTGTGCTCGAACGATTCTCGGAAACCACGATCAAGCGGTAATTTTTGATCCAGAGGGATTTAATCCGGTCGCTTTGCGGGCGATATTTTGGACTCGCGATCAGATGGAAAAAAACATCGGAGGGATGGATAAGTCGGACCAGCGGTGGGATTTTATTGGCGAGTTGCCGCGGCGCATCGATGAGGGCCGGTACCTGTTCGTACATGGTTCCCCGCGTGACCCCACGAACGAATACGTATTCCCCGAGTACGTTTACGATCGGGATCGACTTGAGAATTTGATTAAGCGTTTCGAGCAATATTGTTTTCACGGCCACACGCATATCCCGGGGATTATTACGGAGTCAGGAAAATTTCTGGCGCCTGAGGATGTTGCATATATTTATACGCTGTCGAGCGAAAAAACATTGGTGAATGTGGGTAGCGTCGGTCAACCACGCGATGAGGACCCCCGGGCCTGTTACGTGATCCTGGACATGGAGAAGAATGTCGTCGAGTACCGTCGTGTCGAATATGACGTGAATGCCACGCGAAGCAAAATCTACGACATTCCAGAACTCGATAACATGCTGGGTGATCGATTGACTCGCGGCAATTAATTTTGAATTAGGAGTTGAGTTCATTGACCCGTCGCGCTATTATCTCGGATATTCATGGAAACTTGGAAGCATTGCGCTCGGTCCTCTCGGATATCGATCAACAGCAGGTCGAATCGATCTATTGCCTCGGGGACATTGTCGGATATGGTCCCAATCCGTGCGAGTGCGTCGAACTCTGTCTGGAGTTTAAACTGTGCTTATTGGGTAACCATGACAATGGTGCCTTGTTTGATCCCGAGGGATTTAGTGCCGGTGCAGAGCGAGCCATTTTCTGGACCCGTTCTCAACTGGAACGGACCGATGACGAAGCTGCCCAACAGCGTTGGTCGTTTCTGGCTAAATTGCCCAGAACGGTGCGTGAAAACGGGACGATGTTCGTGCATGGCTCACCTCGAAGCCCGCTCAACGAATATGTGTTTCCCGAGGATGTTTACAATGAGCGAAAAATGAGCCGTATTTTCGGCTATATTCAACAATATTGTTTTCAAGGCCACACTCACGTTCCAGGTGTTTTTACGGAAAATTGTCGCTATCTTTCACCTGCGGAACTCGAATACCATTATCAGTTGGGAAAGGACCGGGTGATGGTTAATGTGGGAAGTGTTGGCCAACCCAGGGATAATGATCCCCGAAGCTGTTACGTGATTCTCGACGAAAACAAGATCGAATTTCGCCGAGTCCAATATCCTGTAGAGGAAACTCGTCGCAAAATCCTGGACATTCCTGAACTAGACGATTTCCTTGGCAACCGACTGTTAGAAGGCAGATAAGTAAAAAGAGTTATGGAACGACGCAGAGGCTCATTCTTTCTTTACGCATCGCTGATATTTCTCAGCCTGATTCTTTTTCAAAGTTTCATGGCGCCACCTCCCCCAGCGCCTCAAGCTGAACAGCCCAAACAGGACATCGCGAAACAAGCTGACGGACAGGACGACCCACAACCCAATGAAGCTGACAATGAACGGGATAGCATCGTCGCATCTGACCAGGAATCTGAATCGACTGACGATCTTCCCGTGATCGATGGTGTGCAAGGTTTTGACGACGAACAAGATCCACCAGCGACTGTCACGGTCGCCGAGCCGCCCAGGTATTTTACGATTGGAGCGTTGGACCCCAGAGGCTTATACAAAAACGTTGTCACTTTGAGTAGCTTGGGAGCGACCGTGCAGCGAGTCGAACTGAACTCAAAGCGCAAAAACGGAAAACTGCTGTTCAAAGACTTGGAATACCTAGGCGCATATATCGGTCATCTCGAATTCCGTGATGCCGGCGGTGTTGGCGCGGAAGTCAACGTTGTTCCACCGGGAACGCCCGCCGCATTAGCGGGGCTGCAAATCGGCGACGTCATCACCAACATCGGGGGAGAGCCAATCGGCGATGTCGTGCAACTCTTGAAGGTTTTGGAGGATACAGAACCGGGTGGAGAACTCGATGTCAAACTCCTGCGAGAAGATCAAGTCGTATCGGTTGTCATGACAACCATGGAGACTCCGTTAGCACTCATCGGCCCATCGTCTGAAACAACTCAGTTTCCCGGGGATCGTTTGTTAAAGTCGTTTCAAATCTCCCTGCATGTACAACAAGGAGGTGTACGGGATAAATGGCCGGAGCTCGACGAAACATTGCGAACCGGCAATTGGGACGCCGAGGTAATCGGCCAGGATGAAGTTCACTTCAAACGCACGTTGACCAAGTCACTGCTCAAACCATTCGGGATCGAGGGACCCATTGAGGTCACCAAAATCTATCGAGCAACCATGGATCAACCGGAAAGCAGAAATCACGACAATTACCATTTTGAAATGGAAATCGAGATTCGAAATCTGGGGTCGCAACCACAGGCCGTCAACCTTCAAATGATTGGCCCAACCAACACATCAATCGAAGGTTGGTGGTACCAACACAAGATCCATGGTCGTTCGTCCGCAGTATTCTACACCGCAGGCGCTCGCGACATCATCGTCAGTACCGTTGGCGTACCCTTCTCGTTCTGGGGCGGCCCGGAAATTATCAACAAATTTATCTCTGACCACTTTGCATTTGTGGTCGATCCAAGCCGCGACAAACACGGACGGACCGTACAATACGCGGCGGTTGACACCCATTATTTCACGGTGGCGATGTTGCCAGTGCCATCCGATCCGGAATCGAGCGACTCGGGATTCACCTGTTTCAGCGGTTTTGCCCTCCCCGCATCTGAGATTCCGTCGGAAAAGAAATATCAGCGTTTAACGGACCTGACGTTTCAGCTCTTTTCCGAGCCGGTTATCCTCGAACCTTTCGATGAAACGAATTCGAATCAGGACTATCGGCAATCGTTTAAGATTTTTGCCGGTCCGAAGGAAAATCATGTCCTTGCACAATATGGTCTGGAAGATTGCCGCACCTTTGGCTGGTTCGCGATCTTCTCAAAACCGCTCATCTGGTTGCTTGGCGTTTTCTACAGCATCATCCCAAATTATGGATTGGCGATCATCTTGCTGACCTTTCTGGTTCGGCTGGCGATGATGCCAATTAGTCGGAAGGCGGCCAAGAGTGCATTGATGATGCAGTATTTGCAGCCGGAAATGAAAAAAATCGCCGAGAAATACAAAGATGATTTCCAAAAACGCGGCGAAGCACAAAATGCGCTGTTGAAAAAATATAATTGTCACCCCTTGGGTGGCTGTATGTTGATGTTCGTGCAGTTGCCAATCTTTATCGGCCTCTATCGAGGCCTTTCAGTCGATATCGGGTTGCGCGACAAATCGTTAATCCCTGGACTCAATTGGTGTAGCAATCTGGCTGGACCCGACCAATTGTTTTATTGGAAGAGTTGGGGACTGCCATTTCTGTTCGATGAGTCAGGTTGGTTGGGCCCATATTTTAATATACTTCCGATATTCACTGTCGTGCTCTTCCTGATTCAACAAAAGCTGTTCACCCCGCCCCCCACGGACGATCAGCAACGAATGATGCATAAGATGATGACCTTTATGATGCTGTTCATGGGGGTTCTGTTCTTTAAAGTCTCCAGCGGCCTCTGTATCTATTTTATCACCTCCAGCATTTGGGGGATTCTCGAACGCAAGTTGATCCCCAAGCCATCCCTACCTGATCATATGACGAATAAGGAGGAAGCTGACAACGCCGAGGAAGCTACTGAGAAGGTGCGTACCACAAAGTCGACCGAAGTCTACACTCGAGAAAATAAACGGCTACAGGATCGTCGCAAACTGGATAAAGACCGTAAAAAACGGTTAAAAGATCGCAATTGAACCAAGGGACACCCACCGGGGTGAAGGCAATACCGCATTCCGACGGTCGCTCCCAGTTCCGGTCCGTCAGCCGTCGATCCTCCGAATGACAAAGTAGGTCTCGGTCGACGATCGGGACCGAGCCAACAAGCGTTTTCACTGTCCGCGCACTCACCGAGATGTACGAGAGGTTTTCGCAATGCGCGACGAGCGAGATTGAGCCTGAAATGTTCGACGATCTAGATGATTCGATTGTTGCAATCGCCACTCCGCCCGGCAGCGCCCCGCGAGCGATCATTCGAGTGAGTGGTCGTTCCTTGGCAACGAAACTCACCAGGATTTTTAATTTGCCATCCGGTTTACTCACGTCGCACAAACGGCCTCGAATTCATCTTCTTCAACTTTGGATTGATGGCGTTGATAGAAACATCGGACTTGAACTCGCATTTTGGCCAAACCAGCGAAGTTACACTCGCCAACCCATGGCTGAAATCCATTGCATTGGTTCACCACCGATCGTGCAAAGTATCCTGCGAACATTAAACGGAGCGGGCATTCGGCTTGCGCGCCCCGGTGAGTTCACCTTGCGAGCATTTCTGGCGGGGCGCATTGATTTGGCGCAAGCGGGTGCAGTATTGGGAGTCATTGATGCGCAGTCGACCAGTGAAATGAATGTTGCATTGAGGCAAATGGCTGGAGGATTGGCTGGGGGGCTTCACCAAACACAGGAAGATCTGCTCAACCTTCTCGCCGATGTGGAAGCCGGACTTGATTTTGTGGAAGAGGATATTGAATTTGTCTCGGATGAACAATTAGCCGCGCGACTTCATCAGGCGTTGAGTGATGTTGGTGGCTGCACCCGGCAGCTAAAAAACCGGGATTCATTTCAAGCAGACTTTCGCGTGGTAATTTTTGGCTCGCCCAACGTGGGAAAGAGTAGCCTGTTTAATCGACTCGTGGACGCAGAGTCCTCGAATGTTGACGCGGCGGCCGGGACGACTCGCGATTTTAACATTCGAGAATTGAAACTTGAGTCCGCTGAGCATCTTTTAGTCAACATTTGCATGATCGACACAGCCGGAGTCGATCAAGTCGAATCCTCTGAGTCCGAACTGAATTTCGATTCGATTGAATCCAGAGCACAGCAACAATCTGCACAGCAAATTCAGGATTCCCATTTAAGGCTGTTTTGTCTAGACGGTTCCAGAGAGCTCAATGCATGGGAGGAGGGGGTGCTCGGTGTTCGCGACCCGCGCCGTCTAATCGTCGTCAATAAGATCGATCTTCCTCTCGCGCGAGGTCTTGAGTTCAATGCACATCAACCCCACTGGGTATGTTGCCTGTCGAATCAAGGAATTGACAAACTGAAACGCCATTTGGCGACGATTATCTCTGAGGACATCGATTCGCTGCAAGGTCATGCTTTTATCAACAGTCAATGTGTGAGTAGTCTGATCGAGGCTCGTGTCGCTCTGAATCGGGCCTTCACCGCGGCCTCCGCAAATTCAGGGCACGAAATTGTGGCGGCCGAAATCCGTGAAGCGGTTGATGCCATCGGAGTGGTGACTGGGGCCGTTTACACTGAAGATTTATTGGGGCGTATTTTTAACAGATTTTGTATTGGCAAGTAAACTGAGACGCTGGCTGTGATCCAGAACGGAGGGAACGTTCAGGGGTCGGAACCGAGTGAATTCACCTTGGCGACCTCCATAAACGCTTGGTGAAGATACTCGATGATATCTGTCGCTATCAACGAATGTTGCCCCAAAGCTTGGACCCCAAGATCACCACTCAAGCCATGCAATTGGCATCCGGTAAGGGAGGCGTCAAAAGCATGCAGGCCTTGGCCGATGAGCGCGGCGATGATGCCGGTCAGGACATCTCCACTGCCGGCCGTCGCCATACCTGGATTCCCCGTCAAGTTGGTCATCCGTCGCATGCCATCCGAGATCTGCGTGTGTTGCCCCTTGAGCACGACCGTTGTCTGTGTCACCCGAGCCAATTCGTCCGCCGCCTCAAGCATATCCTGGCGGTTATGAAACTCTGATTGGACGAGTCGTTTAAACTCGCCAGGATGTGGCGTAAGGACGCGCGGTCCAACGTGGTCCATCAGCACGGAGCGGCAGCCATTCACGCTCGCCAATGCATTGAGTGCGTCCGCATCGCAAATTAGCGGGCCACTAAAATCCCGATACAGTCGAGCAACAAATTCATCCAATGGTTTACTGCGCCCCAACCCTGGTCCGATGGCGATAACATCAAATTCGTTGAGCATGGCGTCAATCTGTGCCCCTCCAGCTGCACAGATTTTTCCAGAATCGCTCAGGATAGAGAATGTCATGAGGCAGGGATTAAATGACGCAACCGTCGACACGCAGATGTCGGGAGTGGCAATGGAGACTCGCCCGGCACCGCTCCGTAAAGCCGCTAATCCAGACAAGGCAGGTGCTCCAGCCATCCCGAGTGATCCGCCAATAATCAGGACGTGTCCGAGGTCGCCTTTATGGCAGTCGGGGGAACGACTGGGAATCCGGACCGAGTTGTGCGCGATCGAAGTTGCTGACGTCCTATCGAAGTCGGGACCAAGGGGACCTTCGCGTGGGAGCACTTGAAGAGTAAACTCAGTTAATGAAATTTTTCCAGCACGAAACTTTTTCGCGACTTGTTGGAATTCATGTCGGTTCATTCAAAATAATCTCGCAGGAAGAGAACTAAATGCCCAGTTGCGTATTAGCCTATTCAGGTGGTCTGGACACTTCCGTCATTCTGTCATGGTTGCTTCAAAAAGGCTACGAGGTCCATGCACTTTATGTCGACTTGGGTCAGCCCGCGGAAGACGTTCATGCGATCCTGGACAAGGCAAGATCGTGTGGCGCAAACACCTCGCGATCCATCGATGTCAAAGAAGAACTCTGCCGCGATTTTGCCTTTCCAGTGTTAAAATGGCAAGCAAAATATGAGTCGATGTATCTTATGGGTACTTCGATTGCACGACCGTTGATTGCGAAGGTCGCCGTTGAAGTCGCACGCGAAGTCGGAGCCGATGAATTTGCACACGGAGCAACCGGCAAAGGGAACGATCAGTGCCGGTTTGAACTTGCAGCGACAGCGCTGGAGCCTCAGATCAAGATTATTGCGCCATGGCGGATGCGTGAGTTCCGAGAACAATTCCCCGGTCGCCGGGAGATGATTGAATTCTGCCAGGTCCACAACATCCCGGTAGCTGCGAGTGTTGCCAAACCCTACAGTCGCGATGAGAATTGCCTGCATGTGAGTTATGAAGCAGGCGAGTTAGAAGATCTGCACAGCCATGGTGCCGCATTGATCCAGTTCGCAATGTCTGTACGCCCCCAACAGGCTCCAGACCAATCGGAACAGATTACATTGGAATTCGAGCAGGGCATTCCAAACAAGCTGAATGGACGGTCGATGTCCGCTTTTGAGATGGTGGATGCACTTAATCACATCGGCGGTCGCCATGGAATCGGAATCATCGATGTCGTCGAGAACCGGTTTGTCGGCATGAAAAGTCGCGGCGTTTATGAAGCCCCCGGAATGTCCGTTTTATACGCCGCGCACGCCTACTTGGAACAACTTACAATGAATCGCGATTTAATGCACCTGCGAGATCGCTTGTCGCCCGAGGTTGCTGAAATGGTGTATTACGGCCTTTGGTACACACCAAAAATGGATGCATTAACCGCATTTATTAACCAAGCGCAAAAGACAGTGACTGGAAGCGTCACGTTGGAATTATACAAGGGCAACATTGAAGTGGTTTCACGAGATAGCAAGTTCAGCTTATACGATGCCGAAATTGCGACGATGGAAGGAAGCGAAGCTTATAATCAGGATGACGCTGGCGGTTTCCTGAAAATCATGAGTCTTCCCTACCGAGTTGGCGGACAACTCAATAAGCTCGCCGACACCGGAAAAGGTATTGGGAATTGATACTTGGCCGTTACTTTTTGCTTCCCATTGCTTTGTTCAGCAGGTTGCCAATTAGCGTATCATCTTTTGGTCGAATCAGAATCCGGTCCCCAGGATGGATCGCATAATTTTGTGCATCGACGACTTTTCGTTGGCTCGCCTGAAAATCAACATCCATGCGGATGGGACGTGGTTTATCCGGGAGTTGACGCAGGATTGAAATCTCCATATTTCGATACTTCTTGATTGCCTTTGATTCGACCAAGACGTCTTGAACGGTCATCGGCTGTTGGATGGTCCCGCGATGCATTTGAGGTTCACTAAGATTAAACTCCATACGCACTTGATATTCTCCCTGTGCTGCTTCGTGTTCAACGGAAAAATCATCGGCGATATTATTTCGGTTGAGCGTACAGCCAGCCGTTATCAAACAAACCACAAACAATGATCCAAAAAAAATCTTTGGACATATATCGATTCTGTCGAACCACATGGCGAACATCCCTTTGCGCAATGGTAACCCACTTACCCCCTATCTGATACAATCAGCATCGACAACTCAACCGGCAATCTTTAACCTGATTCTCTGCTTTAACAGCAATTGCCTGCAGTCATGGTTGATTGTTCGTGGTTCGCGCCGCCGACGATGAGTGCTATCGTTGCCAGCAAGCATTATATGATGAGATTTTGAGATCGAAATTGATGAAGAATTGGACTGAAAAA
>JBGTDM010000304.1:0-6471 GCA_041748315.1 Pirellulaceae bacterium | reverse complement strand
CCCTTCAATAAACCCAGGGACTACCAACCTGCCATCGATGTCAATGACGTGGGTCTCATCGCCAATCAGCGCTTGAATCGCTTCGTTTGAACCGACCGCGATGATCTTGCCTTCTGAGATTGCGACGGCTTGAGCTGTGGGATTGGAGTCGTCAACGGTGACGATCTCGGCGTTTTGCAACACCAGGTCTGCAGACAATTGAGCGAACGCAGGTGTGAGAAAATATTGCGTCGTCAGCAATATCAGGCCTAGCAATCTGATTCCCGGATAATTCAGGTTCATTGTTCTTCCTTTCACAGAAATGATGCAACGTGACTTCTTCGACCATGATAAGCGAACCCAAATTGGATAGCGACCATAGCGTTTTGTTTCGAAACGAGTTAAACTCGACAAATCACATTTTAGCCTATTTACAGAATGAAGAAATGAACGCAATTCAAATTATGGTTTGTCGTCAGGCATTCGTGGTAAGCGTTGGAATCAGCTTGATTCAGTTTTTGATTGTTGGAGCCGTATGCCAAAATGCGAATAATTTGCCGACGTCTGAAGTCACTCCGCCTGAGGCAAGCTTCCGCGATGCGAATTCCGCGGCAACTGGGATCGGTATCCCGAAAACCGGGGACGTTGCAACCACGTCGAACTTTGAAAAGGTTGAGTTGGAAACGACGGTCAATGTTCATCGATTTGGCTCGATCTTTTTTGCGGGTCAGTTTGGTGCCCTGGCCGCGAAAGCGGTTGACTACATCGATCGACAAACAAATGTCGATCAGGATAACGAAAAAAAACAAAGTGTCCGCCCCGGTATCAACAAGGACTTTGTCGATCCTGATTTGGATGTCGATGAATATATTGCTCGATTTGAAATCGAAAGTCGCGAGGTATTTGTGGCTCGCCATGAGATATTGCGCGCATGCGGAATCAAGTCGGGCGATCGTATTGCTGATATCGGAGCGGGAACCGGACTGTTCACTCGCATGTTTTCGGTAACCACTGGAAATCAGGGATGGGTTTACGCAGTGGAAATTGCACCTCGGTTTATCGAGCACATCAATCGTGAAGCGAACAAGTATGGACTCACAAACATCACGTGTGTGCTGTGCCAGGAAGATTCAGTGAACTTGCCACCAAAATCGATTGACGTGGCATTCATTTGTGATACCTATCATCATTTCGAGTTTCCGGAGTCGACCATGCGCTCATTGCACCGAGCATTGAAGGACACCGGGCATGTCATTGTCGTCGACTTTGAACGGGAACCTGCCAAATCGCGAGAATGGATCTTGAATCATGTACGAGCTGGCAAGGACGAAGTTCTTCGGGAAATCCAATCGTTCGGTTTTGAATTGGACGAAGAGATCAAAGTTGGAGGATTGTTAGAGAACTATTGCCTCAAGTTCCGAAAGGCACACGACGGCGATTCTTCCACGGATAAAGATGATCACGATATCGTGGACGACAACCAGGACAATTAGCCAACTACGGTCGCCGCGTCGGCGTACCAAAGTGGGCTCGCGGTTCTCGGTCGGCTGAAACTTAACGGGCCGTGAATGTTCGCCGCCCGGGCAATTCTCGAACCGCTGTGTTGGGGAACGATCGTCAACATTTCTTGACCTCAGGGTTGACGGCTGGCCATGAACCACGTGTAATCAACGACTTGGGTTCGTGCATACCGGTGGATAAGTTCTGAATTCGCCAGTAGTCATTTGATTAAGGCATGATAAATTTGCAAACGCGAGTTCAGCTGTCAATATTACCACTTAATTCTCGATGAAGCCTTCGTCCACCGTTTCCAAAGCTGATTGGCGTCCATTCGGATTGATGTCCGCTTCGGCGTTAATTGTCGCAAATATGATTGGCGCAGGGGTTTTCACGACCAGTGGTTTTTCGATGGTTTCGTTGAGTCGAGAGATTGTGATGTTGGCTTGGGTTGTCGCCGGCATGATCGCGCTATGTGGTGCCCTCAGTTATGGTATTCTAGCAAATCGAATCACCGAATCGGGGGGCGAGTATTTATTTTTAAGCCGAACGGTTCATCCCAGTGTCGGATTTGTCGCCGGATGGGTTTCATTACTTCAAGGGTTCACCGGAGCGATCGCGTTTGCCGCCGTGACTTTTGAAACGTATGCCTTGCCCGAGGCGATTCGACCTGAATGGTACTTTCATGGCTTGGCGCCCGTGGTGGCTATCCTGATTTTTGCTGCGGTTCATACGTGGGTCATGCGTCTGGGGGTTGCGGCTCAAAACATTGTCGTCATCATCAAGCTTGGATTGCTATTCGCATTTTTGCTCTACGCGATGGCGATGATTCCCGTGGGTGGTTGGAGGGGCTTATCCGCCGTCGAGCCAGAGCGATCCTTTTCATTTCTAGCGTTCGCCACGTCGCTGGTCTATATCTCGCTCAGCTACAGCGGATTTAACGCCGCAGTATACATCAGTGAAGAAATCAGGGACGCAAAACGCAATGTTCCAAAATCGATGATGCTTGCCACGTTATTTGTGATGGGAATCTATTTGTGTCTGAATTTTGTGTTCATCTATGGCCCGAACCCCGATTCGGTCCGAGGCCAGCAGGATATTGCTGCGACTGCCGCCGGCGCCATCGGTGGAAACGTGATGGAAGTACTCGTTCGAGCGATTATCTGTCTGGCACTCTTGAGTTCGGTATCATCGATGATTATCGCCGGACCTCGTGTTTATGCAAAGATGGCCGACGATGGTGTCTTTCCGGCCTGGTTTCGATTTGGCAAAGTCGGGTCGTCCGAAGTTCCGGGTAAAGCGATCTGGTTTCAAGCGATTTTGGCATGCGTGGTCGTGTTGCTGACAACACTGCAAGAACTTTTGGGCTATCTTGCGTTTACACTATCGATTAGCGCGGCATTGACGGCGACGTGTATTTTTATCCGACCACGAGGAAGCTCAACGCCCATCCGATTTTCGCCCCTGTTGATTTTTCCAGCGATTTATATCGTTGCAACCTTGGGCCTAGCCGTGATGCAGGTCATCAATGATTATCATCAAACCGAAAGTCTTCTGTTTTCAAAACCACTGATCGCGTTTCTGCTGACTGTCATCAGCGGCGTGTTGCTTTATGCGCTGCTTCGTGCAATGAAAAAGTTGTAACATATTTGCAATTCGTTTCACATCCATTCCGTTTTTCATCACAACTCATCCCATTTTCACAAGGAGCAACCGGATGTCACTCAATATCAGTCGTCGAATGTTTACCGCGACGAGCACGGCTTTGCTGACAACGGGATGGAGTCGGTTCGACTGGACTCAGGACGCTGATCCTCAAGATCAGGACACGAAACTGGAAACGGATGCCGGACAACCCGCAGGCCCAGTTGAAGAACCATTTGAGCGCGACTACCCAGCCCCGTCGTTCAAACCGAGTTGGAAACGAAAACAGGTCAATCGCGAGTTGGCTCAGGATTTTGTAATCTTCGCTCATTCCGATCTGCAAATGGTTAAACAGCTTTATGAACGCGAACCGGGTCTACTCAATGCGGCGGTAGATTGGGGAGCGGGTGACTGGGAAACAGGTTTGGGAGGTGCATCACATATGGGGCGCAAAGATATCGCCACATTTCTTTTGTCAAAAGGGGCACGAATCGACATTTTTTGTGCCGCGATGTTGGGAATGCTGGACTCGGTCCGAGAAATGCTCGCGTTACAGCCTGAACTGATTGATGCCAAAGGTCCACATGGATTCACACTGCACTTTCATGCGCAAGTCGGTCAACAGGACTCGCTCCCCGTCTTGGATTATTTGCAGTCGATCAAGGAAATCGAACTGAAGCCAGTCCCATTTCTAAAAAAGAGGGACTGAAAGCCGGTTTAGGCAGTTCGTCTATTGAACAGGCGTAAAGGTCGAACGATGACATCTTGATTGGGAGTTGATTTTGCTCGGTTAAAGTTTCGCACGGTTCTATTCGGCGGTGCTGCCAACGCGCGAAGCTCGTCGGCGATCGATCCTTTCAGCGTATTCGTTAACGCCTCAATGATGTCAAATGCGGGCTTGCCATCCAACACGCGATGGTCGAACGTCATCAAAAGCTTGGACTGTCCATGCCTACTGATGGGATCGATACCCAAGGTCGATGTGTTCGGACCTAGAAGGGATGTACCAAACGCATTCTTAAAACTGGAAAGGCTCATGCCAAACGTTCCAAAATTGGTAACGCGATAACGAGGCATAAAATTAAATACTAGATTCCACACGATGCGACGGAACCAAAACGGGAATGAGGCGAATCGTATTTGATGCTGAAACTGTCGGATGGATTCGATAGGCTGATTCCGGTACGCGGCGTACGTCCTTTGTAGATCCACCAGCGAACATGTTTCCGGTTGGCTAAAGCGACCGAACAGGAGTCGAGTCTCACCTGCATCGTCTCGAGAAAACGTCATCAAGCAAACATTTCGTTCGGAGAGATACAAATGCGGCCAAGGAAACCTTAAATAAACTGATCGCAACTCCTGGTGTTCTGCTGCAACCTTGGCGTAAGCTTTCATAAAAAGAACACTCCACGATAGGCGCGGGCGAACCTGACGGCGAAGTGCGTTGACATCCGCTAAGTCCAGGTCCGCGATCAGTGACGCCAGTGGAACAGTTTGAGCAATGCGGACGACATCGTTAACTAGTCGGCGTCCGTTGGAAAACGAAATTCGTTGACCCATTTGAAGCGTCCTTCCGTGATCGCTTGTGTAAACCGTTCGGTTCAAGCGTAGTTTCAAATAGTTTCATTCCTGACGGTGTCAGGGACATTTCCTCGACAGACATGCCACGATGCATGGCAAATCAAACTCATCATGAGACGGGCAAGCCGACCATCCTATTTAAACGCCGACTATAAAATCAACTCAACTTGTTCGTTATAGAACGGGTTATCGTCGACTGGTCTGAACTCGTCAAGTTAAATTCAAGCTGATCCGTTTAGTTCCGCTAGCGTGGAAAAGGTGTCAGGATTGAAAGGCACTGCCGCCGTCGCAGTCTATTCCTAGATTATGGGTTGTAGAAAGCTTAGGTAAAACAATTCACGTCCTTTTTGGGGTCGGCGGGGGTCTTAAATTTGGTCAATAGCTGATTTCAAGAACATTTTGAAATTCCCTTTGTTCGCGACAGGGATGTTGGATTTTTGGAGGGATAACGATGGTGTTCATTGATGTGTTGGCATCCGCACCGATGGCTATCGCGTCTAAGTTTTGGAGTTCACGCTTCAGCGTGTTCTTCGCGTACAGTCGTTGGAGTTCACGCTTTAGCGTGTTTGTCGCACGCAATCAAACATCGCGCGAAGTTCGTAGCGCGCGGACAGCTTAAAGGCTGAACCCCAACTCGTGCACGCTTTGGACGGCGGGAATCGTAATAGCCATCAGAATCCCGATGATCCCGATCACTACCGGTAATTCAATCAAAGTAAACCCCGACCCGACCGCTTTCATGTCTTTTGTAAACCATTTCGACTACTCACTTCTCACTTCTCACTTCCTTTTCTCCACAAATGCCTCCGATACCCCAGAAGCAAAGCCCCGGTGACGACCATAATCATTGCAGCGATTGAAACATAAAGCCAATAGGGGGGCGGATGGCGATAAAAATCGGGTTCGGGTAAACCGTATGCCGACAACGTACAGTCAAATTCACTCAGCGGTTGAGCCAGGCGTTGTACATCGGTGAACTTAAAACTGTGGACTTGAGGCGTTATATCGTTGCCTAACCGTGTTACTTCTGCCGAACCATACATGCGAATATTCGCAATCTTTGATGGGTAGTACTCGTTTACGATGGTTAAGTTTGGCAACTCAGAGGTCGACTCAGCATCTGGCCCCGTCCAAAGAGTCGCCTCTTGTATCAACCAATAGTTATTGGGATCAAGAACGACAATGCCACGTTGAATTTCCTGTTGATTCGTTGGGCACTCAAACGTGATCTCCATAAATCCATGAGGTAACGATTGAACATTCATGACTTTGAACGCGGGATGCATCACCAATTCGCACAGTCCAGTAAGATATAGACTAGTTGGCCAGTACAATTCTAAATGACGATTCCGTTCGAAAGTATAAGCAGGATTTGTTTTATGTTCACGTACGCTTTCTATGGCCCACTGACCTTTAGAATTAGCTCGCACTATTTGCGCCGTATATTGGTGGTTTTTTATTTCTTTGTACGTCGTCGACTCATCAGTTAAAACAGAGAAGTCATCGTCAAAATTTGGATCTGTTGAGGGTAGTCCGCTATGGTTCGAGATCAATCGGACTCCCATTACCTTTTTTCTCGCAATATACCGAACCGGAATCACCTCATGGTCTGATCGATACATTTCACTCCGGGTGCGATCCGGGCTATGCGCTGCTAGCAAATGACGAAGATCACGAGAAAACGCTGGATTTTACTGGGTTAGAGGCCACAGCATCACGCAGTACGGCTGAATCTCGTTGCTGTCGTGTCTCTTATACATTTTAAAACGC
>JBGTDM010000303.1:0-3192 GCA_041748315.1 Pirellulaceae bacterium | reverse complement strand
TCGACGCTTTCCATATGAGACATGCGGGCTAGTAGGAATGGATGCGCAAATCAGGTCAATTATTGGGTGCGTGGGCGGCGCACGCAGGCTTTTGACGGGGCGGTCTTACCCCGGCTTTAACAGGAAATGACGTTTTTGTAGTTTTCGGACTCGCTCTCGACGGTGATTTTTAATTTCTTTTGAAGAAATTGCTTGTTCGAGCGCGTCATAATGTCAGGGGCGAGCGATTGAGGCTGGAGAAACGCAATTGCCGTTCGACATCAAGAACTCGTGAAGGATTGCTTTGTCCATGACGCCGCAAGGACCGGAAACTTTGGCCGCGATCTACCGTCAGCATCGCCAATCGCTGTTCGGTTTGGCGCGGACCGTAGTCGGCTGCCAGCACTTGGCCGAGGATGCCGTCCATGAGGCGTTTACCAACCTCTGCCGAAGCGGCGAGCTGGGACGCGACCCGGTGGCGTACACTTACACGGCAGTTCGCAACGCGGCGATCAATCAGTTGCGAAAACAGGATTCGCGGGATCGCTTGCAGGAATCGTTGTTCAACGGCCATCACGTCGGGGTTGACGCCGCCGATGCCGCGCAAACGGCGGCCGATCGCGACGAGTATGAATTGCTAAAAGCAACGGTTGAGGCGCTGGACGCGGATCAGAAGGAGTTGATTGTCTTGAAAATCCATGCGGGACTAACGTTTGAACAAATCGGTGAGATTCTCGGCGTGCCGCTCAAAACAGTCGCCACTCGTTACCGGCGGATGTTACAGAAGCTTGCAGACGATCTAAAGGGGCGAATATGAATCTGAACCAAGAACTCGAAAATCAATTGAAGAACATGGACTTGAAGGAGCCGTCGCCAGGTTTGGACGATCGCGTTCAGGCACTGTTGGAAGGATGTATGCCTTCCCACCAAGGAATACCAGTTCCATCGATGCGATCGATTTGGCCCGCGCTGAGCGTCACGGCTGCGGCGTGCCTCATATTGGGATTTGGCGTCGGTTTTGTCATGGGCATTGGTCAATCTGCGGCAACCGGAGGTTCGAATTTTGACGCCACAAGTTACGCCCAACCGGAAGATCGGATTGATTCTTCGACAGCCGGCTCAACCTCTAACGGTGAAACCCGCGGCGCACCGTCGATCGAATCGATCAGCAACGCCTCGACGACTAACGAACAACTAACGTCATCGTCCGCGAACAGCAAATTGATTCCGTCAAGACTGCCGCAAGACGATCGCCGGACGACCATTCTCGATCAACGTTGGATTAAAACGTCCGACGGGCGATTCGCTCGCGGTTACATAACGACCACGCGAAAGCGCGTCTGGAGACTTGATCCGGAAACACAAGCTTTGCGCGCACACGATGTTACGATTCCTCGGGTGATTGTCGCAACGACGCCAGGAATTTAATGGCAGTGCCGTTCGGTTTAACGACCGGGCGAAAGGGAATTAGGTTGAGTCCAAATAATGAATGTTGAATACCTAACTGAAAGGAAAAACGATGAAAACGCTATTGGCAATTTTTAGTGCGGGTGTGGTGAGTTTGCTTGCGATTGTGCCCATGCAGGATTCCGAGCAAACGGACAATCCGCCGCCAAATGAAGCGGCCCAAGGCGTCGCCGAATACGTGTTAGCCGATGGAACATGCAGAAAGGAAGTTTACGTACCTCATTTGTTGTCCTACCTGACGCTAACTGAACATCGGGATACTGAAGAAAAAGTCATTATGCTCGGCGTACAAGTACGACGCGCCGACGGGACGTTGCGCCGGCATTTGAAAATCAAAGCTGGAATGGGCCTGGTGCTCGAACAGG
This sequence comes from Pirellulaceae bacterium, assembly GCA_041748315.1. Classification (GTDB taxonomy): domain Bacteria; phylum Planctomycetota; class Planctomycetia; order Pirellulales; family Pirellulaceae; genus CALMEE01. Next base: position 1,381 of record JBGTDM010000303.1, on the reverse strand, counting down.
TCGTCGCTGGCTCAGCGGCCGAACAAGCGGGTTTGGCTGTCGACGACGTGTTGCTGCGGTGGGGTGACCAATGGCTTGTTAACGAAGATCAATTGACCACATTGGTCCGAAATTCGACGGCAAGTGAAAAGGTTGCAATTGCCCTAATGCGCGACGGCAATGAACAAACGGTTGAAGTCACTCTCATGGAAGGAACCGCCGCGGCGTCAAGTAGTTGGCTCGATTTTCCAACGTACCATTTCTTCGCGGAGAACCTGCATCAGCACATGACCGACCCGCGGTTTCTGAATTGTGCCGCTTGTCACACGGCACCCCAAGGCAATTTTAGCTTGGTCCCGGTGCTTACCGGCGACAAAACGAAGGTCGAATTGAAACCCATCTTTGATGGAAACTCAAAGCCGGATGAATAGGAATAGCCATTCGAGAGCCTTTGGATTCGCCAGCAAGGGGCCGTCGATGACCGAGCGTTGCTGTGGCGTACAAACGCGGTAGACCAAATCAGTAATAAGCTGGACCCAACCTCATTTTACGATCCCGACATTCTTGCAATCCACGGCTTGCCCACCCATTTATTCGTGAAAGACAGTCGAAGCCGAGTCAAGTCAAGCAAGTAGGAAACCGAGAGCCATTCACACTGGCGACATTGTCGCCGAACTCTCCGAGGTCCAACGCTACGCACTTGGGCCACGGATTGGGATGTCCGCATGGGCGTTTCATAGATGCTGGAAGGTTAACCATTCTACGTTTTTTTTGCCTGCAACCCATTGCGGCCAGTCGTAGAATGTTGCCAAAACATTTCCGTGTCTGAATTCGGGTGATGGTCACCCAAGGGGACGGCGTGCGTACTCAGCTGGCAAGCATGCGCTGGGCTGGTTAGATGGCTCGGAGAATCGCAATCCCATGAGGGGAAGTAACGTGTGGTCGTTGGGGGAAATCAACCGATCCCCCGGGGTCTAATGCTTTGTCAATATTAAGAACTCGGATTGCTGAGTATCAGCCGGAACACGATAGCGTCCGGTTTTTACGGCCTGAACCGGGTGCTAACGCACACCGGCTAACCCTAATCTCTAACCTGGACAAAGCACAAGGAACAGGGTCGGAATTCGCCGGTGCGGGGAATGCGATGGGAAGGATGACAGCGTCGTTCGGATCTTCAAGGCGCGGTGGATTACCCCGAAGGGGCCGGGACAAATTAGCCCGAAGCAGTAGTAGTGCCTTCAGGCACGAGGCGGGTCGCCCCGAAGGGCAACGCCGTAGCGTAATTATGAAATGAGGTTTAAGTTGGCGTATTTTTTCTTTTGTTTGTTGGTCGCAGCTCTGATGATCGGTTTTGTGGTTGAGGGTTTGTCTTTGTAGTCGGGGTGGTATCGGGCTTGTTTAT
>JBGTDM010000302.1:0-23104 GCA_041748315.1 Pirellulaceae bacterium | reverse complement strand
GACCGCAGCCGCGGCGATGCGCATATAGCCTTCGATTTCGTTCTCGTCAGGGCGCGGTCGAATGCCGACGCCGGCTTCTCGACACGTCCGCGCGCCTCTGCATGAGCAAGGTTTATGCAACGGCTATGATCGGGGGCTCCTGACGCGGGAAGTGGACATGCCCGGCGGCCTAACAAGCCGCTGCAGCCGACGAGCCGCGCGAAGCGCAAAGGCAAGTCGACACGCAGGTCGCGCGCGTCTCGCGGCTGAGCGCCAATCGTTCTGTCACTGAAAACACGTCGCTGCAATGCCGTTTCCCGTCGATGCAAAATGGATCGCTCAGACCGAGGAGAAACTCGGAGTGCGATTCCCTGCGTCGTTCGTGACCGCTATGTCAAAAATGAATGGTGGTTCGGTACGAACGCGCATCGATGAATTTCAACTTTTCCCGTTTCTTGATGCGTCTGACCGCAAACACATTCAACGAACTTGCGGGAGCATTGATCGCGAAACCGCAACGGCTCGCAAGGATTGGTACGGCTTTCCACCAGATGCCGTGGCAATCGGTGCAAACGGTTGCGGAGACATCCTGCTTCTGATTCCCATGCCCGACAACCCCGACACACTCCAGCATTCGATATACTGGTGGGATCATGAAACCGGCAAGATCGAACTTGTTGCCAATGACTTCAATGATCTCCCGAAAACGTGACAGAACCAAGCGTGCACGCGGAGCGGCCGGTAACGCGGGAGTTGAAACCAACGTCGATCTCGGCCGCCCGGTGATCGCAAACGTTATGCCTAAAATAACTTGCGGGGACGACACAGCCGCATTTCAACCACGAATGACACGAATGGCGTGCGGAGGAAATATATCCGATTGCTGACTTGATTCGCTTTTAATTCCGATGGATAATGTCACCGATGGGAACGGAGTGCGCGCTGGTGCCGCGGACATCAAGCCGTCACATGATTGAACATTTTCATGCGAATCCAATGGCATAGCCAAGCGATCAACCGACGTCGCCAGCCAAGCGGATTCTCAAATCAACATTTTCTGGCGGCGACTCGGTGATCGCCGTCGTTCGGCCGCTTAGCCCAAACCTTACGTTTTGCATTTTGATGATTCGCTTTCCACTCCTGCTTTTGCTGGCACTAACGCTGTTCGGTTGTTCAAGGAATGGCGTCACCGAAGATGATGTGTTTTTGTTCGCCGAATTGCTGCAAGGTAAATCACCGGAAGACGTACGAACCGCTATAGAACACCGGTTTGGGCCCCCTGCACGTGATATTGGTTCTGGACTCAGGATTGATCAGTGGGACGTCGCCGACGGCATCCTTACATATCACCCTTTGCAAGGACCGTTTTTCACAAAACACCAAACCGTCACTCGCTTGCTCAGAACCAATAATCCCGTTGCTGAATGTCTTTTCGGCGACTATGAGATGACAACGCCTCCTGATCGCACCAACCACGGAAGGCGTTTTTGGATTGGCAACCTTACGATCACACCTGGCGGGAATTACCTCTTTAAGGACAGTGGCACAAATCTCTCGCACAGAATCGAGCAGGAAGACAATTTCCTGATGAATCACCCCGCCGGGATCGCGAGTGTCGAATATGCGTCTGACATCAATGAGCAAACCCTATTGGAAAACGTGCCCGACAGAGAACGGGTTGCGACAATCTCATTTCGGTCGAGCAATGGGATGTCATCTGAAACGTACAATATTGTCACGTCGCGTACTGCAATGACGCTCAGTTTCGCACGAGACGATGGTATTTCATTCGACATGTACAAAGGATGGATCAACTATTGGTATTGATCGCTGGCCGAAATCAGGTAGCCGCCGTCATTGCTGACGGCGGCCCCCACTACACCTAGCATGCGGGTCCGCGCTAGGCGTTTCGATGAAGAGTTTACACGAGACATTCAAACGCTGACTGGTCGGTGAAACCAATGTTGGTGGCATCAGCAGACTCCGCTGTGGACGCTCTAGCGTTTCGCCATCGTTGGCTGGCTCACCTGGCCGGACCGGCCTTGTATCAAGTTTCTGTTCGTAGCCTCGCAGCTTTGATGGAAAGGCGTCTGGGTGGCGATGGTTGCCTTTCGGGATATTTCGTCGGCAACGACAAACCCAGCGTTTACGCACACCTTCGCGGGCTTCGTTCCCACGGTCGGTCACCCTCCCGCAGTTGCCCTCGCCTCGTGTCTGTTTCTCATGAGCTTTTCATTTGGTATACTGACTCCCCTAAGAAAATCGGAACTAAACACAGGGGACTGAGGACTCTTGCGAGTCCCGCACTCCATAAACTCACGCCCATGTTGGGCGTACATGCACTCGGCGCCGCGGGCCTCGCGTTTTTTGAAATCAGAGTCTTTTGGCGGCCGCCCGGTTACGGCTGCCGTTATGCCGTAAAGTGACTGTTAATACCAATTGCCGAATGCGGTTACCGTTCCACCATAACCCGCTGGAGACTGACGCTATGGCCACCATTGATGCACTGCAGCCCGCGGAAGTCGAGCTGCAAACTCTTCAACAGCGCATGGGGCGCGTAAACCATCAGCCCGTCAGCGTCCACTCATTCACGAACAAGCGATTCACAGTTAATTTTCGGGCACCGCTCGCGCAGGTAGGCCGTTTGTTGCCGCCGGGCATTGAGCCCGACGAAATCCCCGGGACCGAAATGGGCATGTTCGGCATGTGCGCCTGTGATTTTTGGGTCACACGCTTAGGCTGGGTACCGGTACCGAAAATCCGAAACAACGACATGCTGCTGCGAGTCAGCGCACGCATTTCAAAAAACGGCGTCGCCCAAAGGGCCTTCTACACCGTCTCATCAAACTCGTCCTCTCCGTTCCTCGGATTCCTCGGCACTCGCTTTTCGCACTTTCGCAAGCGGGTTTCAACATTTTCACGAGTCGATGATGGTCAGACGTACCAACTGCGTTGCATTGACAATGACCCGCTCGCTCGTGGTCACCTTAACGCGGACTTGAGTACGATATCCAAAAATCGTCCAGAGTCGACAATCTTCGCGGACATTCAGGCTGCAACTGACTTTGTCTTCAATCTCGATGGAAGTTGCGGCTACAGCTTTGATCGCAAGATGTTTTCGTTCCAAAAGATCGACTATCCGGAGTGGGACATGTACTTTTGCCATCAGGCAACATACGAATTCCCACTCTTGATGCATTTAGTCGATTCGTTCAAAATTGATGCCGAGTTGGATTGTATCCTGTTTATGGAAAACACTCCGCAAACATGGTGTTCGTCGTGGCTGTACACCGAAAGCACGGCATAATCATCGGATCAACGCGAGCCGGGTTAGGCCGGCTGGCTCGCTTCGCTCGGTCACGTCAACTCCCGGCCGCGTTATCCGAAACGTTATCCGACTGTGAACCCTGAAACGTGACGACTCTCAACAACAATGACACGACCAAAAACAAAGGCCGAATTGTTGACCGCCAGCAGTGATCGCTTTGCACGACTGAATTCCGCTTTGAATGCGCTTACGCCAGCTCTGAGCAACGCAACGTTTCCCTTCGAGCATCGCGATAGAAACGTTCGTGATGTTCTCGCTCACGTGCATGCGTGGCACTTGATGATGTTAGATTGGTACGAAACCGGGATGGCAGGATCGAAACCGGATATGCCTGCCAAGGGTTACACATGGAAATCCACGCCCGAATTGAACGCCGCGATCAGGGAGAAATATCAAAACACCTCACTCCTGCAGATCCGTAAGAAACTCGATTCTTCGCACGAGGCGGCGCGCCAACTAATCACTAAACACACCGATGATGAGTTATTCACGAAGTGCCAGTATCCTTGGACTGGCTCGACTTCGCTGGGGTCATACCTGATTTCGGCGACGTCAAGTCACTACGATTGGGCATTGAAACTTCTGCGACGCTTGACCCGGAGGGGCCGCGACAACGTCAGATAACAAAGCGTCAACCGGAGCTCCGTATCGGCTCCCGCTCCGACCAACCAATTTAAAGGGTGCGTTTACGATAAATCATCTGAGTCATCGGGTCAATAGGTTGGCCGACTCGCGTCGCTCGACATAATTCCTTGACACTGCCCAACTCCCAATATAGGCTGCCGAAAAACCTCTCGAGCGATTACCCGGTTTAGACCGCAACTCGCCCGATATAGTCCGACGTTTTAGGCCGAAGTAAATCCGTCTACTATGTGTTATCGGGTCAATCGAACAATAATCGAGTTTGCTGCACATGCTGGCCATAGTCTTGTCTCTCCTATCCGTTTGTATCTTGGTCGCTGAACTCTGGACCGGCATCGCAGTCGTTGGATGGCAAGGCGACAAGCTTTTTCTCGAGCGTTCCAAATCACCTGGTCCCTACTGGTTTATGATGATGCTTCACATTATCGCCGGAATAGTAATACCTGTTCTCGCGTTCGCTGCTGGTTTCTGAGGATTGCGAGCGGGATTCAATTTAGGAGGTCACAGTTGCCCTAATCGGCAGTCCACCCGATAACTTACGGATCAACGCGAGCCCTCAACGGTCTCTGGGGACATGGCAGCCCAACGTTAGGGTCGCGTTATGGCTGAATGTTCTGTTGCTAAAGGAATCCAGATGGCCTGCTGGGGTTCCCATTTCGCACGGACTGACGAACGACGGGACCAACTGCTTGCAATCGTTGAATCGTAAGGCGACGTCATCAGCTTCATCCAAGAGGGCATCGAAGAACAATGGGACACTGACAAAGCATGGGACGCGATTCATCGCTGTCTCACTGTCAACCAACTTTGGGGAACTTCGGTTCGGGTAGTTTGCCAGCAAGTTGGCGCTGGGGAACCGGTGGGTTACCATTTAAGAGGTGGTCATCCAACGGACCAATAAGTGAACAGCGGGGCGTCGCGGCAGTGGAGTCTCTTCCAGCCTATCCTTTGATCCTACATGGGGGATACATGACATGTTAATTTTGCGATTGGTTCCATCGATCTTTCTCACCCTGAGCTTGGTAACGGCATTAGGTTGCGGCGCGCCCCAAAGGAGCGACGAGGCGAAGGAACTGCAGCGGAAGTGGGCCGAGGATTTGGAGATTGAAGCCGTTACGACGAACTCGATAGGGATGAAGCTGGTGTTGATCCCTCCGGGAGAATTCATGATGGGTTCTGCCGATTCGGACAAAAAGGCTGACGATGATGAGAAACCGCAGCACCGGGTGACGATCAGTCGACCGTTTTACATGGGCGAGACGGAGGTGACTCAGGGTCAATGGAAAGCGGTGATGGGGACGGAGCCGTGGAAAGATAAATCGTATGTCAAGGAAGGGACGAATTATCCTGCGACGTTTGTGAGCTGGGAAGACGCGGTGGAGTATTGCCGACGATTGAGTGAACGAGATGGTCGAGAATATCGTTTGCCAACGGAGGCGGAATGGGAGTATGCGTGTCGGGGTGGCCGTACGAGTCAGTACAGTTTTGGCAACGACGAATCTGCATTAGGTCGTTACGGTTGGTTTAAGGAGAATGCATGGGATAAAGATGAAAAGTATGCGCATTTAGTGAGGCAGAAGTTGGCCAATCCGTTTGGGTTGTTTGACATGCACGGCAACGTAATGGAGTGGTGTTCAGATTGGTATGGAGAAAAGTATTACGGCGAAAGTCCGTCAGTTGATCCTGCGGGGCCGAATGATGGTGAAGATCGGGTGAACCGGGGCGGCTGCTGGGGCAACTCGGCCAGGTGCAGCCGCTCGGCGTGCCGGGGCAGGAACGCGCCGTCCAACCGGGGCACCCTCACGGGCTTCCGCCTAGTTTCCGTTATCAGCGAGTAGGCGGAGCGCAGGCTGACCGAATGCGTACGCAAGGAGGGACAATCTCCTGCCCCGCGAACTCCCGCATCGACTTCAATTTGCGAGGCTTCGATTCGGAGATGAACCACTTGACGTCGGCAGCGACTGTCTGACTATTCGGCCGCATCGATTGTCTCCTCGCTCAAAAACCCGCGATACGTGGCGCAAAAAAAGAGGCCCGGAAGAATGAACTTCCTGGCCTGAATTTACCTGAGCCGCATTGCGTCTCGGATCAGAATGGAGGTGAGGGGGCTCGAACCACTAACCCCCGGCTTGCAAAGCCGGTGCTCTCCCAATTGAGCTACACCCCCAGTATTTCAACTCTATCTCTTCACCCCGATCTCGAAGACATTGTCCTGACTAAAGCCAACGTCAGAATAATATTATAGGGTCAACCCCGCAAATCACGAAGTAAACTCAGGGCTAATCGCAAAACGCCAACCCAATTCCATCCAGAGTCCGGAGTTCGATATTGCAAAATGCGGTCGGCATTCAAACCAAACTGCACTTCGCAGGTTGGAATGGGCACGCCAAGATTCGAACTTGGGACCTCGTCGTTATCAGCGACGCGCTCTAACCAACTGAGCTACGTGCCCGCATTTTTTTCACTTCGAATTTCGCCAATCATGGCGCCCTACACGAACGCACGGCGACTCGGTCGACATTCGACCGGCTCGTCACAAGAAACCCGATGTGAGACCGCGATATTTTAAGTTCTCGTTCGAGTCTGTCAAACCACGATCGTCAATTTAAGAGCTTCTTGACCAGAAAAAGTTCATTTTTTGGAATGCAGTCGAACAGGAATGATTTCGAATCGTGTTGGCAGGGCATTCGACAGATCGATATTGGTCTTTATGAACTCACGTAAATCCGTTAGAATTTTGGAATAATTCCCATGTTTTTGTGGGTCGTAACGAAATTCTCGCCGTGGCAACATCGAGACGCACGAGCCGTTCGTGATGCTCCAGCATTTTTTCGGGGAATGATTCGACTTATCCCGGTTGAGTGTCGTTCAAACGACCTTTGCCTCACCGTATGACCTGATTGTTGGTGAACAAGTCTTTCACGGAAACATGGGCTCATTTATTGCGTACTCAATTAGATCACACCAGTCCCATCCGATATTCAAGGTTAACTTCGCTATGTTTCCTTCGAGCCAGAGAATGACGACAATACGAACGAATGTTTTGTCAAGTCGTAACCAGGAAGAAATTCACTCCGAGTCCCTGTGGCTAAATCTGCCTAAAGTCGGCACGGCGAATCCAAAGAGTAAAAAAGATCCAGGCAGTTTCATTTGCTTTCGATTTACGTTTCCGGTATTTCTGGCTGGCCTGTTTGTCGTCATGGCAGGTGTAGGTGGGCCGCTTTCAACAGGTTTTAGTCAACAGAAAAAGTCATCGACTGACCCTACCGGCTCCACGGTTTCCAATGACCTGAAACGCGCCCTCAGTTTTGAACCGATTCAACGAGACGTTGTTTATGACATTCCGACCGCTGAGGAAATGCAAAATTGCAAGATCGAATCGGCCGAGAAAATCGGCCAACGTGGATTTCTGGTCTACGACGGAAACGGAAGATTGCTTCGAGCTTATCTTGATACGAATAACGACCGCAAGCCCGACCAGTGGAGTTATTACCGAGATGGAATTGAAGTTTACAGGGATATCGACTCCGATTTCGACGAAAAAGCAGACCAGTATCGTTGGATGGGCACCGCAGGAACACGATGGGGAGACGACAAGAATCAAGACGGAATCATTGACCGGTGGAAAGTCATTTCTCCGGAAGAAGTCACGATGGAAGTTGTCGCAGCGATCCGTGACAAAGACCCAAAACGGTTTAATTTGCTGTTACTGTCAGAAGTCGAGATTAAGTCGCTCGGACTCGGTTCCGATTTTGAAGCCGAAGTCCTCAAGCGAACTCAACAGGCAAGGGTCGACTTTGTAAAATTTGTTCAGAGTCAAACTTTGGTTGATTCACAATCAAGTTGGATGCATTTTGGTGGGATTAAACCGGGCGTGATTCCTGCCAATACCCATGGATCGACGAAGGACGTCATGATCTACGACAGTGTACAGGCAGTCGTCAACACTGGCTCAAAACATGGCCAGTTGGCCATTGGAACACTGATTAAACTTGGCGATGCGTGGAAGGTGATCGACTTGCCTGAAGTGATCCAGGACGGTGTCGCCATCTCAAACGGTGGTGCATTCTTCAATGCGTCGATGACCACCGTCGGGCCGTTAAACACGGAGGTCAACAATGCCTTTGATTCCGCAAGTCAAACGCTTTTTTCCAAGTATGCCGAACTTGAAGAGAAAATGGGAACCGCAACTGGGCGCGATTTAGCAAGCCTGCATCAGCAACGTGCGGAAACACTTTTGAAGTTGTCTGAAGCGGCATCCAATGCCCAAGATCGCTCCAACTGGATTCGGCAAATGGCCGACGACGTCAGTGGAGCGTTTCAGAACGATGAGTTTCCTCAAGGGTTCGAGTTCCTGAAACAAACGGCAATACAACTGGAGCAACAACAAGCGGATATCCAGGATATTGCACACATACAATATCGCGGGATGGCGGCATTCTTTACAAAAAAGCTGACTTCCGCCAGCAATGATGACTTTCAGGATGTCGAAAAGGAATTTAACAACGCGCTTGAGGCTTTCATCAAAAAATATCCTAAGGCCAGCCACGTTCCCGACGCCATGTTGCAACTTGCCTTGTCAGCTGAATTCAAGGAAAACATCGATCAGGCCAGCAATTGGTACGAAAAAATCGCTACGGAGTTTTCCTCCAGCCCGCTTGCAAGAAAAGCGGCCGGGGCAAAAAGACGTCTGACCAGTGAAGGCAAAGAAATCGCTTTTAGCGGCAAGACCACGCGAGGTGACGCCTGGTCTCTCTCTCGCGAACGGGGGCGAGTCGTGCTGATTCATTTCTGGGCAACTTGGTGCGAACCATGCAAAGAGGATATGAAGACCATTAAACGCCTCGCGTCCAAATACCAAAACAATAATTTCACCGTCATCGGCGTTAGCGTCGATGATTCTCCAACCGAGTTGCAACAATATCTTCGAACCGAACAAATTCCCTGGACACAACTTCATGAGGAAGGCGGGATGGACGGTCCGTTAGCAGAACAACTCGGAATCGCGACATTGCCGACCATGTTGCTGATTGACAAAAACGGCAAAGTCATTCACCGCAATCTGATGTCCAGCGAACTCGATCGCGCAATTCAACGTGCAACCCGAGACGAGTAAATTTTGAGTTATTGGAAACCCTTCGACGGCTGAACCGACTTTGTTCAATCTCGGAGGTATTGATTTTCAGGGTGCGATTCCAGGAAATCCCATTTGCCGTCGTCAAGTTTTTTGCGGCCCCCGGGAATCGCCCCTTCGTTCGCATGTGGTATTGGCTTGACTGATGCAGTGAATTTGACTTGCGGTCGCGTGCCGCGCCAACGCATCCGGTCCTTGACCAATCGTTCAGTTTTTCCAGTCTGAGGGATTCGGATTTTGTCCCCCTTTTGCAACACGAGTTCATGAGCGCCGGTCCAGCCAAACCATGGATAGGCGGCCGTATGACTGGAAATCCAATGTGGACGAGCTTGTTCGTCAAATAGGCAGAATTCGGCCCAGGCGTGATTCGGAACCCAAACTTGGCGCGCTGGAATGCCGGCCGCACGGCATAACGCGATAAACACGGTGGCTCGCTCTTCGCAATCTCCGACTCGATCACGAAGTGCCGCACGTACGCTGGTATAGTCACCCAGACGTCCTTCGATATGTTTCCAAACCCATTCGTGAAATAATTTGGCTTTGTCCCAACTGTGCAAGTTGGTATCGACAATCGAACTGACCAATTCTCGAACCATACGAGTATTGGTTTCAATTCCGGGACTGTTTCCCAAAAACGCTTTGTCAAAACCTGGTGGAATCTGCTGTTCCAGCGGAAATGACTCCCGACTCAATCCGGGACAATTTCGGTACAATGTCATTCGGTATCTCGCATGAGCCCGAATTACTTGTCCCCGCTCGATCCCCGGAGAAAACACCGCAAGTTGGCCGCACGCGTCGGACAATGGACGTACCACAGCATCACAGCCCGCACTCTTCTCAATCTCGAATTCATCGATTTTCTGCTCGTCCAATTCGATTGGAGCAACGGTCGACCCCTCCAATTCCGTAGCGCGCCCATTACCGGTCCACTCAATTCCGATCGATACTTCGAAAGTGCGTGGGTCGAGATACCCCGTTTCGTCCGCAGGGGGATCTTTCCAAACCCATTTCCCGAACCTTACAACCGGGACAATTGCGAATGCAGGAGGTTCGATCGTCAACTCATTTAAATGCAGAGAGTTGCTGATTCCATCGACCTCGTATGAATGAACCCTTGCTGAACTGGCGTTCCTTCTGTCCACGGATGTCGAGATTGCGTATCCCGATGCCGCCAACCCTAAAGCCGCCGTTGATCCAAGCAACAAATGTCGCCGATGAATCTTGGAATGCGTGCACTGTGGCTCAACTGCGCGAGCTGGATTACCGCACGGTTGAGATACGACAGCAGCATGCCAATTATCGGATGTGTCAGAAAGACAGGGTGTTTGAGGAGGACTCAACCGTGAACGGCGATCGGTCTGATTCATGATTCTGTTCCTTGGAGCCCCTGATTCGAAACAAGTTCGACTCATCGAGCCAATTGTACGAAGTTCAGGAAGCAAGTGCAATCAGATTCAAAAATTGAAATGAAATCGTCGTCCCACAGGTAATGGGCTCCCCGATCTTCGCCGTAAAGCGTGGGATGACCCATGCCACGATCTGCAGCGCGGCTTCTGTCACGCTTCCGAAATTCTGCGACGTCGTCGTTCGGCGACCAAATGCCAGATCAACCCGACTCCGATCAGCCCCAGACCGATCACCCAAATCATTGGCTCGACCCAAAACGCCAAGCACAGACAGGAGATCAGGCCAAACCCCCGGAATTAGGCGGGGGTGGAGCCGCTCCTGTCGACTCAACTGGATTGCAGCAAGATTCGTGATCGCGTAAAACACCAGTATGGAAAATGCGCTGAACGACCAGGTCGTTCTTACATCCCCAATCATCGCCAGCCAAGCGATCAGGAGGCCAGTGAGAATGAAAGCAGGATAGGGGGTGACAACTGAATCGCCAACGCACGCAAACAACGTTGGTATATCCCGCCTCAGCGCCATCGCTAACACGACTCGCGACAGGCCCAGTACCAGTTTTAGCAAAACCCCGAGCATCGCAATGACGGCTCCCACAGCAATGAATATCGATAGGCCGGGAACCTCGAATTCACGGAAGACAACTTCGAGTGGTGCGGTTTGCTGTGCTCCGGCTGCGGCGAAGGGCTTAGCTCCAACAGACGCTACGGCCACCCATCCAACTGCTGAGTAAAGTACCGTTGACACCACCAGGGTCAGGACGATGGCTAACGGAATTGTGCGTCGAGGATGACCCACCTCCTCGGCCATCGTTGCGATTCGGCCGTATCCCGTAAAGGCGACCGGACATCAGGGCCACCGCAAAAGTGCGTAGCGACCGACCTCGGAGAGGTCGGCGACATTGTCTCAAAGGTGCCACTGGCGACGCGCCACTGGCACCCTGATCGATCCAAAAGCACTGGCGATGGCCGCCTGTAAAACGATTACCTTTCCCAATCATCGACGAGGCACGCGGTCTCCACTACGTCGGCACGTTGTGAGTGTTTCCTTGCATCGAAGTTGGCCACGTGTTACCGTATGTGTTCCGTGGACTTCCGCATCGATGCTTGCCACATTGCAACGAATTCCGCCCAGAGTTGCGAAAGGACGTCGTGCAACAGAGTCACAGGAAGCTCCGCCGAAACAAGGACCAGTCGACCCCAGGCGCATGAATCAAAACTGACAGTTGTGCTGGAGTAAGTTCAGCCAATGCAAACAGAGGTTGTCCAAACGAAAGATAAAGTCGAAATGAAGATTGCGATGCTTGCACGAAATCCGAACCTGTATTCCCACAAGCGAATCAAGGAATCCGCGGAAACGCGCGGCCATCAGCTCGATATCATCAATACGACGGGCTGTTATATGAACATCGCATCGCGCCGTCCCGAAATCTACTACAATGGCGAGAAGCTTCCATTTTATGACGTGGTCATCCCACGGATCGGTGCCTCGGTCACTTTTTATGGCATGGCTGTACTTCGACAGTTCGAAATGATGGGCGTGTATCCAGTCAATGAAAGCGTTGCCATCGGTCGTTCGCGCGACAAACTACGCTCGATGCAGCTTCTTGCCCGCGATGGAATTGGCCTGCCAGTCACGACATTTGCATATGATCCTAAACAAACCGAAGAGGTTGTGAAAATTGCAGGCGGTGCACCGCTGGTCATTAAACTTCTTGAGGGCACACAGGGTATCGGTGTCGTTCTGGCGGATACCGACCGTTCTGCAAAATCGGTGATCGAGGCGTTTCGCGGGGCCAATATCAACATTCTCGTTCAGGAATTCATCAAGGAAGCAGGGGGTTCCGACATCCGCGCCTTCGTGATCGGCGACAAGGTGGTAGCAGCGATGAAGCGTACTGGTGCGGAAGGTGAATTCCGCTCCAATCTGCATCGGGGCGGAAGCGCCGTGGCAATCAAAATTAGCCCCGAGGAACGGTCAACGGCGATTCGTGCCGCGAAATCCATGGGACTGAATGTCTGTGGTGTCGATATGCTGCGCTCGAACCACGGCGCTGTCGTGATGGAGGTCAATTCATCACCCGGTTTGGAAGGGGTCGAAATGGCAACGGGCAAGGATATTGCCGGGATGATCATCGAATACATTGAAAAACATGCTGTGCGCGGTAAAACTCGTACGCGAGGTAAGGGCTGATGCGGTGGTGCCCATGAAGACCCGCAATTCATTTGAGATCGGAAACGTGACTCTCACCCCCGGTTCTCGCCGGACGATTGACCTACCCGTCAGTGTGCTGTCAGACCACACACCAGTGACCCTTTCGGCGCATGTGATCCATGGCGAAAAGCCCGGGCCAACAGTCTTTATTAGCGCCGGTATCCATGGGGATGAAGTGATTGGTGTGGAAATCATCCGTCGTCTGCTGCGGCAGCCCGGCCTGGACAAGTTTCGCGGAACGTTGCTGGTCGTTCCGATCGTCAACACTTACGGGTTCCTGTCGCATTCACGGTATCTTCCTGACCGACGCGATTTGAATCGCTGTTTTCCTGGCAGCGAGTCGGGATCGCTAGCCGCGCGCTTGGCCAATCGGTTTATGGAAGCGATCGTGGCCCGCTGCGATTTGGGAATTGATCTTCATTCCGCTGCGATCCATCGAATCAACTTGCCTCAGATCCGCATTTCGCCGGATAACCCTGAGACATTGCGGTTGGCAGAAGTGTTTGGCGCGCCTGTAATTCTCCGCTCAATTCAGCGGGAAGGCTCATTGCGGGCCGCGGCCAAAGAGCGCGGCGTCGAAGTGTTGTTGTATGAGGCGGGCGAGGGATTGCGATTCGACGAACTCTCAATTCGGGCCGGTGTGTCAGGGATCATGCGAGTGCTTCGCGCCCGTGGGATGGTCGGTCCAAAAGGAGTGATCAAGGCGGGTCGCTCACCACTAATCTGCACTTCAAGCCGCTGGCTGCGTGCCCCGCAAGGAGGGCTTTTGCGAACCTACCGGTCGGAAGGCGATGTCGTCGCTCAAGGAGATGTTCTGGCCACTGTTTCCGACCCGTTCGGTGAAGTCGAAACCGACGTCATCGCACCATTTGAGGGTATTATCGTTGGACGGACCGTGTTGCCGATCGTCAACGAAGGGGACGCACTACTTCATCTGGGCAGCCTCGCCGAGATGAAAAGCGCCGAAGCCACGATCGAGGCGCTTAACAGTCAACTGGAACACGACCCACTGTTCGACGAAGACGAAATTATCTGATCGATACTTCGTGTTGTATAGTATGGCATCACCACCGTCGATACAAAACGTTGGCCACGAGAGTCAAAACATTTTGCTGGGGTTCACTCCAACCTTCTGCTTCTTAACCTTTAACGCCGAAGCAAATGCAGCTACCCAGTAGTGGAAGGGCAATGGAGGCTTATTCGCTCACCTTTTTTGATCCATACTTTCCGGCGAACTTTCGCTTGAACTTTTCCACGCGTCCCATGGTATCGACGAATTGTTGCTTCCCCGTGTAAAACGGATGCGATGCGCTTGAGATATCGACATAAATAACGGGGTACTCGTTACCATCTTCCCACTTTTCAGTTTTGTCAGATGTCCTGATTGTCGACCGCGTCAAGAAGGCGAAATCCGCGGTCTTGTCTTTAAAAATCACATGTTTGTATTCGGGATGGATATCTGTTTTCATGGACGTACCAAAATCTAAAATGTCTCGTTCATAGCCAGATTTCCCCTCTGGCAAACGGGTTATCGGCCTTTAAATGTATCCGAATCCATCCTCTTTTGGCAAGTCCTTGACTAAAAAATCAATCCCTTGTCGTTTCGCGAGAGTGAACTGCGTTCATAAACAATGCTCGTTCCATGATGCTCCCGTCAGTTCGACAACAGGACAACTCTAATATGAAGTATCGGCGAGAGGGCGTAATCCGCCACAATATCGTCTTAGTGGACGGAAACTGAATGCTAGAGGTCTGTTTTTTCGTCTTCTGGTGTCGAGCGCGGGAGGATCGCGGGGCGTTGCAAGGCCACGATCGGCAGTAAACAGGAAAGCACGATGGCAATCCGTGTGATAAGCACCGCGTTCATGCTGAACCCAAGCGCATCGTAGAATAGCGGCTCGATTGGAAACCACATGATGGCTGTTCCGAACCAGGCGAGATGCGCGCGAACTGCCATTTTCACGCCGGGAATCACCGCGGCAAATCCAGCGACCCAACAAGGGACCAGGAACAAATAGGAAGCACCGGGACTCGCAAAGGTTAGCAGCCATAGAATCGCGATCCATCCCAGCCAAACGACCGAGTACACTGCGACAGCATGTCCAGAGAAAGCGGATCGGCCAACGTACAGGACAAGCGTGGTGCCGGCCATCCAAAATAACAGCATGATCGGTACCGGTGATGCAGGCCAAGGGTAATCGAAAAATCCGTCCCATTTCAAACCGAAACTGATTACCGCGCCGACGACGGCAATTGAGAATATCAAGCCGATCACGATCATACCGGACTGCAACAGATTGCTGATCGAAATTGTCCCACGGCGGATGTTCATCAACACAAATCCAGCGATCAAAACAGTTGGAATCAGCGCCAACGGTATGGCCAAACGATCGTGCCAATAGACGACTCGTAGCCCCAGGAAATCAAAATAAATGGCCCGTCCTGGCACAACCTCGAATGGGCTTAGCGACGCAAGATGTTTCATAAGCTCGAACGCGTTTTCACCATGATGTTGCATACTGCCTCGATCGACCATTTCGTAGTTATCATCCGGCGTATGGTAATGTTTGACATCGCCGATAAAGGCGAAATTGAAACCTTCCATACCGGCCTCTCGAAAACGAGTAAAATCGGTGTTATTGGGTAGCAGCTTGTAAATTTCAAAAAACAGTGAACTCGAAAAGGGGCGACGCGACCTCGACGCAAACTGTTGAATTGTCCAGAAACTGGCGGGCCCGGTTTCAAACATCAAACTGGGGCCCTTGGTCCCACGTGCCTCCAAATTAATGATCACATCGATTTCATCCGCAAGTGCATGTTCATTGACAAATTGACTTGAACCAAGCATGCCTAATTCCTCTCCGTCGGTGATCAAGAACACCAGATTATTTCTGGGACGGTTCGCGGAGAAATATTTGGCAATTTCCAGTGAGACTGCGACACCAACACCGTCATCCGCTGCACCAGGTCCCGCAAACACGCTGTCATAATGCGATGCCAAGGCAATCGTCGCATGTGGATCAGAGCCAGGAATGGATGCGATCAAATTCACCAGTGGATACACTTCCCCTGTTCTCCAATATTGACCCGAGGTGACATGTTGCTCGACTTCAATATCGAGCTCTGCAAAGAAATCGATGATCCGCTGTCGCACAATTGCGATCTGTTCCGAACCGGCGGGGTGTGGAATGCCATCTCCAACCAACAGTTTCAAAATCGGCTCCGCTCTCTCGGCTGAAAACGTATCGTCAGGTATCGAGGCGGGAAGGGGTGCCGGCGGCGAATACCGAAAGTAACCCAGGACCGTGCAAGCGACTGCCACACCGAGGGCAATCACCGTATGACGTGAGAATGGAAACCAGCCGTAGCGACCTGGTACTCGACCTGGGCGAACGCGATTTCCATTTTGAGCAGATGTATTGCTGTGTACATCGGTCGAGGCGGCGACCGATGCTGACACGTTGCGATGCGGCACTTTAAATCCTTGCGGCAATGATCTTGGTCAGGAACAATTCGCCATTGAAAAACTGGTTCGATTATTTTTCTGTCAAGTTCTCGACAACGCGAACCAAGGTTCTCACAAAACATCCACTGGCACCGGCATCAATCCAGGCAAGGGGGCGCTCGGCAAAAGCTGGGCCGGCTATATCGATATGGACCCAAGGTGTGTCGGCGACAAACTCTTCAAGGAACTTAGCGGCTGTGATTGCACCGCCGTATCTTCCGTCACCGACGTTTTTGATATCGGCGACCTGACTCTTGATCGTTTGATTGAAATCGTTGAACATCGGGAGTTGCCAACCTTGCTCACCAACTTGATTCGCAGCGTGCAGTACTTCGTCACACCAGGCTTGATTGTTCGACATCAGTCCCGCGACATTGCGACCCAGTGCAATCATACATGCTCCAGTCAAGGTAGCCAGATCGATTAGCCGTTCCGGTCGGTAAGACAACGCCACATCCAGTAGATCAGCCAACACCAACCTGCCTTCGGCATCTGTATTGTGGACTTCAATGGTTTTTCCACTTCGCGCGGTCAACACATCCCCTAATCGGAATGCGCTTCCGGATATCATATTTTCGACCAGACCGACCAGGCCGATGACGTTGATCGGCAACTCAAGGTTAGCGATTGCCTGCATCGCGCCTAACACCGTTGCCGCGCCAGCCATATCCATTTTCATGTCGAACATGAACTCGCTCGGCTTGATGGATAGTCCTCCAGAATCAAAAGTGACCCCTTTGCCGACGAGTGCAATCGGAAACGACGCGGTGTCAATACCCCCTTGATCATCGCCGCCAATGTACCGCATGATCACCAAACGGGGCTCACGTTCGGAGCCTTTGGCGACGGCTAACAATGCCCCGCACCGTTCCTGCTCCAGTTTTTCCTGATCCCAAACTTCGACGCTGAACCCGGCAGCCGCACCCGTACGAATACAATGCTCGGTAAATGTCTCCGGGTAAATGAAGTTGCCAGGCTCGTTGACTAACTGTCGGGTCAAATTCGCCGCTTCACCAAGGATCGTTCCTCGATCGATTTGATTTTGGTTGGCGGTGTGCCACCAAATCTGCTCAAACGGATTTGAGTTTTTGCTCTTCCGATACAGGTCTTGCCCGACACAACCGACCATCGCACCAACAACAGCGTCGACGGATGTGACTTCATCCAGAAAAAACGCGACTGATTTGCGAGTTTTAGCAGCTATTGTTTTGGCTGCCGTTCCGGCGACTCGGTAGGAATGAGATTCGCGGACGTCCTCGCGTTTACCCAAGCCAATGACTAGAATCAGGGACGCCGAAACGTCTGCGACCGCCAACAATTCGGATGTTTCCAGAAAATCAGCAGAGATATCGCCGCTATTGATCAAACGAGTTAATCGCCCATCCGTCAAGCGGTCAACTTCGCGTGCGGATTCACCAAGCGGTTGATCTTTCCAGACTCCAATGACAATGGCCTGAGCGTTGACCTTGTCGAGTGGGTCGCTGGTGATGGCGACTTTCATATGTTACCCTTAAAAAACTTTTGGCTTTAAAGTGAAACGAAGAGCGGGCATTTTAACCCGCTTGGTGGTTTTCTGTAAACAAGTCCGTTTGGTTGAATTGGCAACGGTGTCATCCCTCTCAGTTGACGCATGAGTCTCGATTCACGGGTGGGTCATCGGCGCTCCGAAGATTGGGTACGATCCGTTTTGTTTGACTGCCGGTGAACGGATTGCTTCGCGTGTTCGTTACACAAATTAACGTTTGGGTCAGATTTCAGCTTCCAATTGCAACGTCGTACATTCCAAGTATTCAGGCAACATGGGTTATCGTTCAATCAGACAATGTGTGAATGACCTGGAGCGGAATGGACATTTGATCCGATTTGACGCCCCGGTTGACGCTCGGTTACAGCTTGCTGAGATTCAACGAAGACTGTATCTGAACCAGGCTCCAGCCGTGTTATTCACCCAGGTCGAGAATTGTCGGTTTCCGGTCGTTAGCAACCTGTTCGGAACAATCGAACGTGCGAAATTCATGTTTCGCGATACGATCGAGGATGTTCGTCGGGCCATCGAATTGAAGATTGAACCCGAGCAACTCTTTAAACGTCCGTTTCGATATTGGCAAGCGCCGCTCACAGCCTTGCGAATGCGGCCCAAGTTGACTCGGGGAGGACCGATTACGCAACACGAGATCAGGCTCCGTGATTTGCCTCAGCAAGTTTCCTGGCCAGACGATGGCGGTGCCTTTATCACCCTCCCGCAGGTCTATTCCGAAGATGCTCGAGCGCCTGGCTTGGGAAAAAGTAACTTGGGGATGTATCGGATTCAGATTTCCGGAGGCCAATACGAACCCGATCGTGAAGTCGGATTGCATTACCAGATTCACCGCAGCATTGGTGTTCATCACCAAGCCGCAATTGCTGCAGGCAAACCCTTTCGCGTCAATGTTTTCGTCGGTGGCTCGCCAGCCATGACCCTATCGGCCGTCATGCCATTGCCCGAGGGTCTGTCAGAACTGACCTTCGCCGGAGCGTTGGCTGGCCATCGTATTCCTATGTGGCGCAACGGGGGAGAGCTTCCAATTTATGCGGATGCCGATTTTTGTATTTGTGGAACTGTCGATGGCACGCGTCAACTTCCGGAGGGCCCATTCGGCGATCATCTGGGATATTATAGCCTTGTGCACGATTTTCCGGTTTTGAATGTCGAAAAGGTATTGCATCGAGAAGGCGCGATTTGGCCTCTCACCGTGGTTGGGCGTCCGCCCCAGGAAGATACAGCATTTGGCGACTTGATTCATGAATTGACGGGGCCGATCATCCCCACGGTTTTACCGGGTGTGAGGGGGGTTCATGCGGTTGATGCGGCTGGAGTGCACCCCTTGTTAATCGCGATCGGTAGCGAACGGTATGTACCCTACCGGGAATCAATTGCACCACAGGAATTGCTCACGCAAGCCAATGCGATTCTCGGGCAAGGTCAGCTTTCTTTGGCTAAATACCTGTGGATCATTGATGAGGCCTGCGATCGTGAACTTGACATTCATGACGTGGGCCTGTTTTTTCAACGGATGCTTGAACGCGTTGACTGGCGACGTGATTTACACTTTCAAACATGTACGACCATTGATACGTTGGATTATTCTGGAAGTGGCTTTAATCGCGGCTCCAAGTTGGTTATCGCTGCAACGGGAAAACCGGTGCGAGAACTACCCAATGTGCTCCCGGACAACCTGCGCCTTCCGGAAGGGTTTTGCAATCCTCAAATCGCTTTTCCAGGCGCGATTGTCATCGAGGCTCCGCGCTACCTGGATAAAGACAACGGCCAACAGCGCGCGATAGCGTTTTGTGATGAACTGTCGACCGATGCTCCCATCAATCGGTTTCCGCTGATCATCCTTGCCGACGATAGTTCATTTGCCGCGCGAAATATTAACAATTTTTGTTGGATCGTATTTACTCGAAGTAATCCGGCAACCGATATTCACGGGATCGAATCGTCGATCAAAGACAAACATTGGGGATGTCGTGGTAGTTTGGTCATTGACGCTCGAATCAAGCCGCATCATGCTCCGCCACTGATCGAGGACCCGAAAACACTTGCCAGCGTCGATTCTATCGCCTCGAAAGGCCTGCCAATTAGCAGATACCTATGATTATGCAGAAATTTCCGCATAATCAGGTGCGTCTTTTCGCTTGCCCCAATTTCAAAACGCCGGGACAGTTTAATAGCTGATGCTGGTAACAGATGACCCAATGACCCATTTGGGGTACATCGAGCAGTTTTCTGTGGACAGCAATTTCAGGAGCCTTCAACAATGGATAGACGTGCCGAACAACAACCGCTTGATGAGCGATTAAATGAGATTATCAGCCATTCAAGTTACAAACTTGCGTACTTGGACCAGGAATATATTACGAGAAAGGATTTGCGTCCACTTCGATTAGAGTTGGAATTGCTGAAGCCTCAAATGATGTTGGAAGAGGCTAATGTGAAGTCGACGGTCGTTGTATTCGGTGGAACTCAAATCGTTTCCGAAGAAGAAGCTGATCAGCGGGTAGCCAAAGCCAAGGCAGCATGTGCGGCCAATTCTGATAATCCTACAACTCGACGCGAACTCGCGATTGCAGAACAGGTAAAGTCGAAAACGCGGTTCTATGATGAGTGCCGCCAATTTGCTCGTATCGTTTCGATCCACAATAAGAACTATAAAGACGGCGAGTACGTCATTAAGACGGGAGGTGGTCCCGGAATCATGGAGGCGGCTAACCGCGGTGCCTTCGATGTCGGATCGCCATCGATCGGTTTGAATATAATCCTCCCGTTTGAACAGGTACCGAACCCCTACGTCACGCCTGGGCTATGTTTTCAGTTTAACTATTTCGCCATTCGCAAAATGCACTTCCTGATTCGCGCCAAGGCGCTTGTCTGCTTCCCGGGAGGATTTGGGACACTCGACGAAATTTTTACTTCGATCACACTTCGGCAGACCAGCCGAATGCAGGACATTCCGATCATCCTGTATGGCGAAGAATATTGGAAAAGGATTATCGACTTTCAGTATCTGGCTGATCAAGGAGTCGTTCAGGACCATCACCTCTCGCTATTTTCCTATGCTGATTCACCACAGCAGGCTTGGAAAATCATCACCGATTTTCATGGCATCCAAGATTAATCGCCAAATTCGATACGACCTGCCTGAGGACGAATTTCAAGGGGCTTCTTCAATTTTCGCGATGCGGTTCGATGACGCGTTTGATGTAGAGTTGAATCGTAGCTTTCCCAATTCTAATTCCTGTGATCGAACCAGAATGAACTTGAATTCAAACACGGAACCGATTTGGCAAACGGTGCTCGATTGCGTCGTCGAAAAAGTGCATTTTACGGATCGCATTGCCGGCGTCGTATGCCCTGCGTGTCGTAGCGATTTGTTGATAGCAACTCTTAACAACGTGAAGGTCGCCGCATGCAGCGAGTGCAATGGAATACTCGTGCAGCTCCACGCGTTGGCCGTTTCGATAACCGAACAACGAGCTACCTATCGTGGTCGCCAGGTCGTGCCGAGGCCAATCAATGCTGCCGATCTGAAGAAATCACGTTGCTGTCCCAGTTGCGCTAATCCATTCGAAACCCATAGTTACTGCGGTCCAGGAAATGTCATTATCGACTCATGCATCGAGTGCAAACTCGTATGGCTGGATCGTGGCGAATTGACATCCATTGTCACGGCGCCAGGTTCCAAATAATTTGACGTCATCGAGGCCGTACGACCGTGGTCATCGCCAAACTCCAGGACGCTTGATTGATCACCGGCAGGCGTCTGCAACTCGTTCACGGCAGGCACCCATCCTAATCCTACAGCGCAGGATATGTACGTCAGCCTTTCCAGGCTGACCCAATCCTCCCTCCTCCCTCCCGGTTTGGCACAAACCAGGTAAACGGCCTCAGCCTGGAAAGGCTGGCCTACAGCTTTGCATCGAGCCGGCGCTGTAGGACTAAGCCAACGGCGATTGTTGCCATCACTTGGTGCGTTCAGTGCAAGCCCAAAAAAACCCGGTCCACAAAGGACCGGGTCATTGATTCAAAACAAGTGAATCCCCCTGACATCGATTGTTAGGAGGTTCAGGGTGCATGTTTATTAGTGCTTGGGAGCTGCCGCAAGATATTCGACTGCAGCCTTGTATTTAGCGTGAGCCAAGTTGTACCGTGCGGTCAACTCGCAACTCGTCTTTTGGTCACCAACGACATAAACCACTTCGGCACCATGTTGTTTCGCCAAAACACTTGCCTCATTTGGGCAATGGCAAGTCTTGTCGCCAATCGCGTAGGTGAAATGGACTTTGTCCATTACAGACTTGACCAATTTGGAAGTCTCACCAGCTTGAACTGGGCAGTCACAAGCTTGACCGGCGATTACGAATTTTCCACTCGCTTCGCAGGTGTGCGGAGTTGCAAATTCGTTGACATACGATTCGGTCGACTTCACGAGTGCGGTATACGCAACCTGATGATCGTCATACACTTTCTCAGCAACGACATAATGGATTGGTGCTTCATGTTTTGCTGCAAGTGCTTCTGCGCCCTTTAAGCAACACGCCGATTCATCGCCAACGTTAAATAACATCTTTGGCAGTTTCGCCATTGCCTCGTCGATTGGGCAACACTCGTCGTCTTGAACTGCAATCGCGACGGAAGCCGTTGCGATCGGGCACGCGGCACAGGTCTTCGCACCTTTCGCATGAGGGCAGGTCGCGCCTGTTTCCTGGGCGATTAATGACATTGAGAAAATCGCCGACAAGGCGACTGCGACACTCAAACTTCTAAATAGATTCATTTAAAAATCTCCTAACAAAAAAAGTAACATTGGACTCGAATCAGGCTTTCATCGTACCACACGATGAAGGAATCACAAGCCATTTCCGGTTGACGTTTGCTACCATATCTGCCGCCGATCCGGATACACTCGATCCAAGACCCAAGTCGCACAATGCTGGCAAATCTTACGACGGGCCTCAAAATCTTGGGTAAAGAATTCGTAATAAACGGCGGCTGTGCGAGGTAGACAACAGATGACCTGATAACCTGCATGGTAAATGCAGCAGACTGGCGATTACGTTCAGTCACAACGGCGCGGCGAAACCCGTTCTGTGGACGACCGATTTCTGAAGCCCACAATAGTCACAGTTGTCTTTTTCTTTATTGGCTGGGAACGAGTTGACTCGCAGCAAACGCCGACACGCGCGAGACTTCCTGGTCCAGAGCCTTCAGCATTTGCTCAAAATATTCGCCGTCACCAGATGACGCGCGGACTTCCAATTGGTGTAGCTGCTCGGCCAATCCGTTAGCGGCAATCGTTGCCGCCGTCCCCTTGATTCGATGAGCAACCTTTTGCAACGACGTCCAATC
Source organism: Pirellulaceae bacterium (assembly GCA_041748315.1). Classification (GTDB taxonomy): domain Bacteria; phylum Planctomycetota; class Planctomycetia; order Pirellulales; family Pirellulaceae; genus CALMEE01. The sequence continues at coordinate 6 of JBGTDM010000302.1, read as the reverse complement.
GCGTGC
>JBGTDM010000301.1:0-6740 GCA_041748315.1 Pirellulaceae bacterium | reverse complement strand
ACCCGTTCCCAAAGTTGAGTTTCGGCCCTCGTCAAATTCATTGAACGAGTTGTTTTTCAACAAGGAATTAGGATCAGGTTGAGCGTCCATATCGTCGGTACCCAAACTTCTACGCGGTTTGTCCGGAAGCTGAGTGTTCGTAATGGCTGTAACCCCTGGATTTGCCAATGGGTCCGAATAGATCGAGCCGACTCGACCGTATTCAGGGTTAACCCGTTCGACAATCCCTCCAAACGAAGGATAGTTGTAGTCATAGGTCCCACAACACATTGAGCATCCACCTGCAATGGTTAGAGCGAGTCCCAATATCAAAAGCATGGCTCGATGGCTCGACATCATTAATCCTTAAGAATTGAAATTAATTGGCCTGTATCAAACCTGGTTTCAGTAAACGACGAATCAAACATGTGTCGGCTGGTCAATGTAACACTTGCTGTATTTGTCGTTGCATGCTGGTCTAAATTATTGCTGGTAGGAAGTTCGTTGAATCATGTCTTGTTGTGCACTCTGGTAGCTTTGCCTAATCGCGGGATGCACACTATCGTTTCGCGATTCGTTCGAAACCACACTGCTCGTCGGACTGTTTTGAGCGGTCGTCGTCATGTTTTGATCGCTTAACAGCGCGACTGCGCCGTTGTTTCGAGATGGCGGTTGACCATTTCGATATTCGATCGGCTCGGTCTGACTAAATGGCCGAGCACGAGTCGGAATGGCTTGACGAGTCGGAGTTTGAGCTTGGGGAACCGGTAGTGTCTCGATGTTCCTTGGCAACGGTTCCGGCAAGACTTCTCGTCTGCCGTCATGACTCGGCGAGGTATCCCCAGGATAATAGTCAATGCCCGGGGCGAAGTCGTGTTCGTAGTGTTCGTAACCAAAGTTTGAATCACTGTCACCACGATCGCATCCATCTTTTGCGGTTGGCCACACCTCACCCTGACTGATCACTTCGGGACGTGTCCATCCATAGTCGACGTGTCTGCTGGCAGAGCGGCGACGCGAGTTTTCACGAGCGTCATGATAAGCCTTATCCGTCCACGGTCCCTCGGCCATGAACACGTTGCTGTAGGCGAGGATGGTTCCCTTGCGTCGATGGATCAGGGCAATCAACTTGTTGTACTCGCAAAGTGCTTGATAATAAGCCTGCTCACCTTGTGCACGACGACGTTGTGAATCCAACAGGAAGCTGATCGGATCGGAACCCGCCTCAATTCGAATGAACCGAGCATCGACTTCGGCGGTCGATGCGACCCATCGATTGAAGTTGGATTGAATCAGTTCATATTGCAAATCCAAGGCACGCAATGCCTGGCTCAACTCGCGCGAAACGTCTAATTCCATGTCTTCCAGGATCGCGATTTGCTCGGCCAACTTGAGCTGTGCATTTCTCACATTCGCCAACTCGCGTCGAAATCCGACCGACATTCCAAAATCGACCCCAACTCGGAATTCCTGATAATCGCCACCAAACAGGTCATTGAGCGCGCCCGATTCAGCACTGGGGAATGGTGGGACATTGCCGCCATAGTTAGCGTATTTGTCCCCGAGCCCTTGCCATCGATACAATCCAGTTGCATTCAAACTTGGCAACAGACTGTTCTTCGAATAGGCGACTTGCAATTGCTTTTTGCGGACCTCCCAGCGTTCCTGTCGCAATTCGGGACGGTAACTCAACGCCTCATCCAACGATTCGCACCAGTCGAATGCCACCCAGGCTTTGACCGGATCATCCGTGGGGCGAACCAAACGACCATCGGTGATCGCGACCCCCATCAGCCAGCGCAAATCGCTCTCGGCGTCAAGCAACGCTGCAAATGCAGCTTCGACCTGAGCACGGAAGAAGTAGTATTGTTCACGCGCCTCGGTTTCATCCTGCAAGGCAACTTTTCCCGCTTTGAAATTCTGATCCACCATTCGCCATGTATCCAAAGCAGCATCGCGGCCCGTCTTGGCAGTCTCCAGGTTTCGATAGGCACATGATAAGTCCCAATAGCGAATTTCCACATTGGTGACCTTGTTTTGCAATACCGCTTCCAAACTTGCAATTTCCTGGTCCGTTTGAATTCGGGAAATTACCACTGGCATGCGATTGACGAACGCCCCGCGACCACGTAACAACGGCTGGCGAATTTCAGCCTCCAACGCGGTTTGATAGAAACTTCTTAGTGGTTGAACAGCCGCGGGAATGTTATTCTCAGTAAAGCTATTCACTGATCGGACAAAAAACTGTGTTCCTTCCGCACTTCTCTTCGCTAACTCGGTCTGCCAAGTCACTTGGTCTTGTACAAATACGCTGGGAGTAATTTGACTCAGCGGATTATTCGGATCATCAAAGACGTTGCGTGGAATGTCCTGCCGTTCGTAGCCAAATACGGACGTAACCTGAGCATCAAAATCAGCCAAAGCCGCTTCGACACCTTGATTCGCTTCCAGACCACCGTTGGTAACCAGCCCACCCAGCGGACCGATTTGTCCAGGGGTCCCAATAAAACCTGGCTCCGTCTCGCGAATGGCGACGTTGTACATCGTCTGGGCATTCGAACCACCTCCGATAATCGAGTCGGAACCTGGAGCAACTCGCCCGCCGCTAAGTCCCGGTGTCCCAAAACCTCGAATCACCTTGGTGTTTTGCAAAGCAATCGCAATCGACTCTTCCAAGCTCAAATCCCAGAACGAGTCGAAACTGGCATCCGTGATCGTAATCGGAGCGCGTTGCGATATCACCTCGTCAAGTGGAACCGTGTCAACATCAGGATACTCAATCTGAGTCGCTTGTTCCAAATAGAAGTTTAGATTTCCATTGTCCCTCAAATACGCAGGTGGAGCTGGAACACAACCGGCGAATTGAACCATCATGAGTCCAATAGTTGCCAGTGTAAATGTTAGTTGCGGACAACTTACGATGTAGTTTTTTGGGGAGCGGCAGTTCATCGGACATCCAAATCCATCGAGCCGAATTGAGCCAAAACACACGCTGCGTTTTGATTGCATAAACCTTTTCGAGAAATGTATCTCGAAGGCCCCCCAGCCTGAGCAAATCCCGATGCGCAATCGCACCACGGAATTTCACTTAGGTGTTGTATCGGCGACGTAATCGGAAAACTTTTACTAATCCGCAAAATTTACCATCGACGCTGGCAAACCCGTTCGCCGCTTGCTAGCTGAATCCACCCTCGGTACGTTTTGCCCACTGTTTTGAACGACTGATCCAAGTGCCACCGAGTTTCACCAAATCCTGGGCCAAAGACCGCGACCGCGAGCCACATCCGTCATAATTCGGTCGACTTGTACCCTCGGATCAGCCGAGAATACCCGCGTTAATTCGGCGGTCTGGTCATATACATTGTTTCACGACGACCCTAATTCTCACGTTTTCTAAGGACTTGGCCGGACCCATTTTGATCTTTTGTATTGATCGCGGCTGATCGTAGACGCACTCAAAGCGAGTACGAGGGTCGCCGCCGCCCTGGGTAGCGTATCATGGCGGTGAATGAGCCCTGAAAGGGCGAGACAATCCGCGGATCGGTTGGTGCCGCCCTTTCAGGGCTTGGGGACCAATGGCCATTACCACCCAGGGCGGCGCTGCGCTCTGCCCCGGGCTGATCTGTTTCGGCCCCTTCGGGGCGATCATCTGCGCCATTCAACTTCATCACAATCATCATCGTCCGGTGAATTTGTCCCGGCCCCTTCGGAGCGATCCACCGCGCCCCGGAAGATACCGAACGACGCTGTCATCCTTCCCATCGCATTCCAGGCACCGGCGAATTCCGACTCGGTATCGAGATCACGCGGGATCGGCTGATTTCCCCCAACGACCACATGTTTCTTCCAATCCCGGGATTGCGATTTCGGGAGGATTCGACCGAAGCCCAGGGATTCTCCAACGGGAATTCTTTCGTCGGAACCGAGATCGACCGGTCCAACCACCAACGGCGTGTACGTCGAACGAACTCGGCGATTGGGAATGCGTTCGCGGACAGATCCGATCGAAGCCAGCGACGTCGGGGAGGGGCGGACATTCAAAGCCATCGAACAAGGGTTAAGCGTCCGACCTCGGAGAGGTCGGCGACAATGTCGCGGATCACAAAAATTGCCGTTGAACGTTCTGGAATATTTCGCAACACAGAAAGATCTTGCTGAATGGTTCCACCACACCAGTTATTTTCCAAGCCAAATAAACTGGACGTTCCATCCCCGTAGAATGTGCTAAATGGCGTACTACCCTGATAATCGGCAATGGATGGGTTAGCCAAGGCAGCAACTGCTTCCCGCTTTCCGACTACCCGACTATTAACACCGCCAAAGCTTCCATCTCCATTACCAGGTGTCTAAAAATACGTTTCTCCCGACTTTTTCGCCAATACCCGCTAAAATACCGGAAGTACCGATTAAATTAATTAGGATAATTATAAGGATTTCAATGATTTTTCTTTGCATTTCACACTATGTTTGCTAAAATCAGCACGGTGCCGAAGCGTATGGATTTAAGTTTTGCTATCTCGTGCATGAAGCGAAATTTTACCACTTGTTCATCGACAGGATTGTTCCTATCGCGAACCCCTTACGGAGGTACTTAACATGATAAAGCAATGTTGTTGGCTGCTTGGATTGAAACTTTCAATTTTGGCTATCTTTTTGACCGCAATAATTCCTCTTTCGCAATCGCGCGGTGAAATAGTCTAGGGCAGTAGTGACTCGTTTGGGGTTTTTGCCGATCTTTCTCTGATTGGGATTTCGACGTTGCAGGTTGCGAATACCCCATTTACATTCGGTAACGCACCAGCTCCTTACAACCTGCAAAATACTGTATTGAGTTTAAACGTGTCTGAGACTGGTATTGGTTCAATTCAAACAGGCGTACTCGAAACGTTCGCCGCAAGCAATGTCGACGGAGGTTTGGGAAGTCGGTTTGCTTCGGCAAGTTCACTGGTTGATGACCTGAATGTATTTTTGGTCCCTTTGCTTGTGGGTTCAGCAGTTACGATTTCAGCTGACACAGTTGGATCGAATTCGGTGGCAAATGGTGATTTCGGATCGCTGACTGCAATCGGAGATATGACGTTCGAGAATTTGGTCATCAGCGTTTTCGGAGTGAATCTTAGCATCCCTGTCGCGCCGGACCCAAATACAGTCTTGTATGATATGGATGGTATCAAAATTGTACTAAATCAACAGTTCAGTTCGGTTTCCGATTCGGATGCTTTCATTACTACGAATGCAATTGTTGTCGAGCTCAACGATGTGGAGGGAATCCTTGGCTTGGTTAGCGGAAATGTCATTATTGCACATTCCGCCGGTAGTCTTTCTGCTGTTCCTGAGCCGAGTTCGATGTTACTTCTTATGGGAGGCGTAGCGGCAGTGCTGTTACGGCGACGTCGAATTGCTTAACGTTTAAGAGCAACCGACTTTGAAATTGAATGTTTGGCTCATCCGAGTGAAGCGTGCGCGGGGTAGTTGGCAAAAGTAGGGACATCGGTTTTCCTTAGAGATTTGGTTACCAGACCTTTTTCTCAAAGGAGTTTCCGATGTCCCTTCAGAAGTTGTATCAGGTTTTGGGGTTGCGTGGCTACCGGGTTAGAGAACTGGAAACGGATGAGAAACGGCTATTGCTTCATTGTGAGCCGCAGCCGCATCGAATCCGTTGCTCGGAGTGCGGGAGTCGGGATGTGGTGTTGCGTGGCTATAGCACTCGCTGGTTGCGGCATGTGCCGATTGGCCGTGACTGTACGTGGTTGATCCTCAAACTACCGAGAGTGGGCTGCCGCGAGTGCAAGGCGGTGCGGCAGATTTCGATTGGCCTTGCCGAGAGCCGCCGGACTTTCACCCACGCCTTGGAACGCTATATCCTGGAGTTGGCTCGATACATGACCATCCAAGATGTCGCCCGGCATTTGCAGATCAGTTGGGACATTGTCAAGGACATCGTTAAACGGCATTTGGCGAGGAAGTACGCACGCCCTCGGTTGGCGGAGGTGAAGCACATTGGGATCGACGAGATTTGCGTCGGCCGTGGGTATCGGTTCATGACCTTAGTGTTGGACTTGGATAGCGGCGCGATTGTGTTCGCGGCGAACGGGAAAAAGGCGTCGTGCTTGGTCCCCTTCTGGCGTCGGCTTCGCGCCTCAGGGGCTCGCGTACGAGCGGTCGCCATGGACCTGTCGCGCGCCTACCAACAGGCTGTGAAGAGGCATTTACCCCAGGCCGCGATCGTGTTTGATCGTTTCCACGTGATCAAGCTGTACAACGAAAAGCTGACGCAGCTTCGCCGAGAGCTCTATCGTGAAGCGACGGACCAACGACACAAGCAGGTGCTCAAGGGAACTCGGTGGTTGTTGTTGAAGAACCACGAGAATCTGAATCCCATCAAGGGAGAACCGCGCCGCTTGCAGGAAGCGCTGGCTCTCAATGAACCGCTGGCCGCCGCGTATTACTTGAAGGACGACCTGCGGCAAATCTGGGAACAAGCCACGAAGGCTTCCGCGCGAATGAAGATCAACGATTGGTACCACCAGGCGATGAACTCAGGCATCCGTGTGCTGATGGAGTTCGCGCGAACGCTTCTAACGCATGCCCACGGCATCCTCGCCTGGTACGACTTTCCCATCTCCAACGGACCACTCGAAGGAACCAACAACAAAATCAAAACCATGAACCGCCAACACTACGGACTCCGTGATCCCGAATTCTTCCGACTCAAACTCTATCAACTTCACGAAACAAAGTACGCTTTAGTCGGATGAGCC
>JBGTDM010000300.1:0-6278 GCA_041748315.1 Pirellulaceae bacterium | reverse complement strand
GATCGGATCCGAACATGATACTTTCCTTCCTGGTTGGCATTAAATCCCCCAGCTTCCCGCTAGGACTGCCATTCAGTTTCCAATTTCAACCCAAAAATGACCAGACCAATTTCAAACTCGCATTAAGCTTCATGCACCCGTGCGGTTTAGCGAAAAAAAGCGGTCTTTGATGATCTTGGTATATCGCACAGAATGTGCGTTTTTCAAATTCCAAAGCCACACGGAGGTCGCTATGAGCGTAGCAGATTTGAGGCCCATCAAAAGGAAGCTATCGGTTGTTGCCGATGCCGGAGGGGCATCCCCGTTGGAAGGAGATTGACGAAAAGCTGGCGACCGATGATGTCGCTCGCGTCGTCGACCGCCAAGTCAATCAGCTCGACCGCGAACAGGTCGATCAACTCTATCGCGGTATTGGGCGAATGCCGTTTGATCCTGTGATACTACTGAAGATGGTGCTCTATCAGTATCTCAAGGGAAGACAGTCTCCGGCCGCTTGGTACGAGGAAGCTCGGCTCAATGAAGCCATGCAGTGGCTCGGGCAAGGTTACCAGCCTGGGCGGCGAACGTGGTACGAGTTTCGGGATCGTCTGGGTGGCGGCATCGGAACTGCACGTCGAACTTCCCGGCGGCGCAATCCGTCGACGACACAGCCGATTTTCAAATCACGAATGATACGAACCGATACGAATGTCGCGCGGAGGAAATATATCGGATTGCTGACTTGATTCGCTTTGAATTCCAATGGATAATGTCACCGATGGGAACGGAGTGCGCGCTGGTGCCGGGTACATCAAGCCTTCACTTGATGGAACATTTTCATGCGAATCCAATGGTGTAAACAGGCGAACCGTCGTAGTCTCCCGCCACACGGATTTTCAAGTCAACATTTTCTGACGGCGACTCAGTGATCGCTGACGTTATCTGGCTTGAGCATGAGCGTTGAATCTGCAATCGAACATTTTCGTTCGCTTGGGGCGTTCTTGGTAACGCCACGCCAATTGCACGCGCCACAGACGACCCTCTCGGACGGCGATTCGGAATATCTTGCAGAGCTTCCGGAGTTGCAACAGTTGGTCCTCAGCCGAACGTCCATCACGGACCGGTCCTTACAACAAATTGGGCGTCTTGAAAACCTCGATCTTCTCGACCTCAGTGAGACGTCGGTTTCTGACGCTTTCGCGGCGATTCTTGTGCGACTACCGCACCTTCGTACTCTGGGCCTTTACGCCACGCGAATCACCGACATTACACTTGATGCAATCACGATGTTACCAGGACTGCAGATGCTTAATGTCAGCGTCAACCCGCAAATAACGGATGCTGGATTTCAGAATCTCGCCCAATTGAAACATCTGAAATCAGTCGAAATTCACGGTACAAACGTTTCGGATGCCGCGATCAACTCGTTTTCGATACAATGCCCGGAGGTTTTGATCGTTACAAATCGGGGACCCGTCCGTGGCGTCGCGTGATAACTAACTGGTAATCCGACGTCCGGGAACCGGGCCGGGTTGGATTACTTCGATGGACATTGAACCCCCGAAGACGACGCCAGCCCATGCGGACGTCGTCAATCGCAGTGCCGAGCGAATGACCGGCAACCGCTGACGATCAAGAGACGCCACGATGTTGTGCCTGGATGCCGCTCGCAGTCGAAACGCCCACACCAATCCCCTTCTCGCTCGAGATAAATCCTTGACACTGCTTAATTCCCGATATAGGATGCCGAAAAACCACTCGAGCGATTAGTCGGTTCAGACCGCAACTCGCCCGATTTAGGCCGACGTGTTAGGCCGCAATAAATCCGTCTACTAGTTGTTGTCCGGCTTGAGAAATTGGCTTTTTGCGTGAAACCATTTACCAGATTCTCAATTCTTTATTTCCTGCTGGTAACGCCAATTTGCGCCGTTTTTCTTGTCCTCAACCTTTTGCCGAATATTAGCGAAACCGAATGGCAACCGTTCAGCACTGGAACCGGTTTCCAAACCATAGAAAGGGGTTGGCCGAGATCGTATCAGGTTGAAACGGAACAATACAATTTTTACGTACCTTTGAATGATTCTGAACGATCCGTTAAGCGGACAGAATTCACAAATCGTGCGGTTCCCAAAATAACATCATGGGTCGCAGTTTGTGCCAACTTGCTTGTCCTACTTGCTATACTAGGAATAGTGCATATCGCATTTGTTCGTTTCGTTTGATCGACCCTGGCATTGGCTTGGTCTACATTTATTGAAACAAATAATAGGCTGCTTGTGAATCCTCTGAACCCCGCGACGCAACCAACTTGGCAAAAAGCCGACGCATAACAAAGCGATCGCTTTAGACTGTCGCTGTCAAGCGGCTTTTCAAATCAACATTTTCTGACGGCGACTCGGTGATCGCTGACGTTACCCGATTGATGTTGACAAAAAAAGGGCCCCGCCTACCCATGAGTGTGACCAAAGCCGTTGTAATCGCAACAAAGGGATTGACCTTTGATATCGTCCGGCAATCAGGATTTTTCCCTCCCATTCATGTATTGAATTCGTTCCTTCTATGCGGTTTCGACGACGCTGCCTCGGAAATTACACTTGAATGGGAGCCGTTTACCTTAAATGACTCCGAATACGATGAATTCTACGAAACCTGTCAAAAATCAATTGGCGAACTTACAATTGATGGACTTGGTTTCGATGGATTCGCCGAATGGTTCTGCGCTGTAGCGATACGCAATAGCGATGGGTAACCGGGAATCGTCGGATAACTATTGCGTGAACCAGAGTGGCGAGTCGCGCGGAACTTGAAGGCAACTTCAACCGTCGCCGCCCGATTACGCCAAACGTTAGTTAGGTGCTTATGCGAACAGTCCTTGTGTTCACGCTTGTTTTCCTTGCGGCCGGTTGTGACAGGTCAGCAACGCGGCAAGAATCGGTTATGCACGAGCAAGATGCCCGTACCGCAATCGACAACTCTGACGACAAGGGAATCACCGTCCTCAAAATCCCACGGCCCAACTCAGGCACCTATACAACCGACCGGGCCACTGAGCTTCTGCCCGCGACCTTAAAGCGATCGGCGGCCGTATCTCGTGATCACGCCATTTATACGAAATGGAAAAACCCAACTCATGGTTTTCGTGTTTTCATTCATGGCGACGGAACAATTGAAACAACAAACGTGCTGAATGAAACGGGTAAAGGAATGGAGGGCTTGAAAGCAGCGCTCGAATTGAGCCGAGCGATGCAGGACGGAAATCCGCTTGGTGCCTTAATTGCCTCGGAAACCGCTGGATGGACTTCGGAAACGAAATCGGCGATCATCAATATGTTGTTTCAACCGTCAATCCAGCTCTACATCGTCGGCAAATAACAAATCGGTCCACCCGAGACATCTGAGTCATCGGGTCAATAGGCCGACTCGCTTCGCTCGACGTAAATCCTTGACACTGCCCAATTCCCGATATAGGATGCCGAAAAACCCCTCGAGCGATAACCCGGTTTAGACCGCAACTCGCCCGATTCAAACCGACGTTCAAGGCCGCAATAAATCCGTCTACAGTTTGTTATTCCGCGAAGGTCCCCGAATGTCATCAGATGGTGCTACCCCTGATGAGCCGTTTGCCAAACTGATGCAACAGTATCAGCGTGCCGTGGATGATTGGGACTTCGAGGATGCCACCGGCACCGTTCACGACATCTTCGCACTCGCCGAAGAATGGTGCGACGAAAACCCCTCACCCGATTTCGCCCTGACCATTACGGCCGCCGAGTTCGAAGAGCGCGCTGACTGGAGTGCCGCCGAATCGGCGTACAACCAAATCCTCTCGCTACCTGATATTGAACCCGCTGTCGAATACAAAGCTCATGGCGATTTGGCGGGCCTTTGTCGACTATTGCAACGTGATTCGGACGCATTGGCTCACGTTCGCTACGCAACTGCTGCCGCACGACGCGCGGACCTAACTGTCCTGTTGGTAATGGCTCTGCAAGGTGAAGCGCGATGTCTGATCAAATGCGGTCAGATCAGCGAGGCGTGCAATGTCATTGCCGAGGCGATCTCCGTGATTGACGATGACAAGATGTACAACCAAGCTCGCGCTAGCATTTTGACGTTGCGGGCTGAATGCGATATCCACAACGATGCAGATGCAGATGCTGAACGCGACCTCGAACGCGCATACGACTTATTAGAACCTTTGGCTGGAATGGACATTGCTGCTGGCATTCATAGCGATTTGTCTCGTTGGTGGTCGGTCACCGCAAGACTTTGTGCTAAACGTGATGACCGCGAGGGTAGCGTTGCCGCTTGGCAGAAGGCCGTGGGCATCAGCAAACATGTCGATTCGCTAGTCCATGCCGACAACGTGTACACAAAATCCGTTGTTGCCGATATGCTAAAGGGGCTTGCTGACGCATTATTGGTCTGCGATCGTACAGATGATGCGACGGTGGCGTGTGATGAACGTAACGCACTTTTGGACCGTATCGGCGTACCCAACACCGGCGCGGAATAACCAATCGGTGAACCGGAGTTGGCTTACCTTTCGGTTTTTCAACGTTGATTACGTCGTTTACAATTCGTGGTGTGCCAACGTGAACACAGTTGGTCCGCCAACCCGTACTCTCATAAACCTTGGTACATGAAATGGGGCAATCCAGTCTGATTCGTGTAATTCGACATCCAGTTTGGCTGTTTCTGTTCGGTGGCTGTTTTTATTTCACAATTTATGGATGTTCCGAAAAACGAAACGACGTCACGCACGTTAGGGAAATGGTGGGAAGCTACCGACCCGGGCAGGAGTTTCGAACACTTAAATTATTGAAAATTGGTGAATATCTTCGCAACAAGTATGCGCTATATGATCCAGATAATTTGTTTACCCACGAAGGACAGTCTTTTCTACTTCCTGAATCGACAATAGATGTTCCAGTCGGTACAACGATTACATTCCTCCGAGCGGAAATCGAATCTAGCGGAGGAATCACAACAATTATCTTCGTCGATGTGTTCGGAAAAATTCAAGTTGATGGCAAATCGTTAGAAGTTTCAATGGAGTTAGTATCAGATGTTGAACCATCTGGCGGAACGGTGGCCTACCGATACCGTGGACCCAAACGAGATTGCATCGAAAGGGTAAAATGAATTGTGCAGGGTCAAATAAAAAATAAGGGTGCCAACCACGTTTTGACTCCCGCACCTTTTAACTCTCGCGGGCGCTCCAGCAGCAGAAAACTGCCGCCTACCTGCGGTAAACATTAACCAACCAGTACTCTCATAACCCTTGGTACATAAACTGGGGGCACTCCAAAACCGCGTTGGCGAATCATAAAACCATGCTAGAGGTTAAGGACAAAGAGATCGATCAAGCGAAACAAGACGGAGCCGAACTCGCATCCACGGTCGCTCAACAACAAGTCAAGCTGGCCGCCGCGTTTCGAGCCACGGCCCAATCGGTCAGGAACAACTCAATTTCGGGCCCGTCCATCTCACGCGGATGTCGCACTTGATCCAGCTAGCGGGGTTTGTTGGGTTCCGGAACACTGGAATCCATCGAGAATTGGTCCATCGTACTACCTCCCGAAACTCGCACGACATAAATCCTTGACACTGCCCAATTCCCGATATAGGATGCCGAAAAACCACTCGAGCGAATACCCGTTTATACGGCAACTCGCCCGATTTAGGCCAACGTGTTAGGCCGCAGTAAATCCGTTTACTATTTGTTATCTGTTCACTATGAACTGTTTCTTGCATAGCTCTGTACCCGCAATTGGAATTTGCAAGCATTGTCAAAAAGGCCTGTGTCGAGACTGCGCGACCGATACCGGATCAGGTTTGGCCTGCACTGGGTCATGTGTCGAATCCGTGAATTCGATAAACGCTCTTGTCGATCGCAACATTAAAATCAGCGGGAAACAAAAAGGGGGCGGATATTTGGGTGCACTTTTTTTGGGTACGATGGGCGCGATTTTTCTGCTGTTCGGGCTTAGTGGCGTAAGAGACGCGTCGCTTCCGATATCAATGGGGATTGGACTAATCGTGTTTGCCGTCCTATTTGCTGGAAGAACTTTCGCTTGGCCCAAAGTTTAAGAACAAGCAACACCAATCGTTGATGGGCTGACCGCACTTAGACTGTATTGGAATCCAGGAACCGATAACCAATAAGCCTTTAACATCGCGAGCCAACGGAGAGAGGGTATTTTTTGGAGATCGCTTGGCCGAAGCGGGTGCAGTTGACCGGCCAGAACATAGAGCCGATGTTTAAGGGCTTTGTTCAAGAAGCCTGGGGAGGCGAT
>JBGTDM010000299.1:0-11529 GCA_041748315.1 Pirellulaceae bacterium | reverse complement strand
TGTCGAGTTAGACATCAGCCGGATTCCTTTCAAGCTGATAGGTTTCAGATTGTTGTACCGGGGAATCCGGCTTTTCCCAACTTTACTCCTTCTTGAAAACCCCGCTTTTTCCCCACCCAAATTACGCTACGGCGTTGCCCTACGGGGCGATCCACCGCGCCCCTGAAGATCCCGAACGACGATGTCATCCTTCCCATCGCATTTTCGGCATCGGCGAATTCCGACTCAGTTCCTAATTCCCGAGAGATCGGTTGATTTCCCCAACGACAACAGGTTACTTGCCATTCTGGGGTTGCGATTCCGGGAGGATTCGATCGAAGCGTATCATTGCAGGGAATAAGCTTGCGTCGCCTCTGACCTGAAAGGGCCCGACATATCAGCCCAAGGCAGAGGTGACGCGAGTTGTGCGAGCGTCGCCATCGCCCTTGGTAGTGTATCATGGCGGCGAATAAGCCCTGAAAGGGCGAGACAATCCATGGATCGGTTTGTGCCGCCCTTTCAGGGCTTGGGGAAAATTGCGACCCCCACCCGGGGCAGAGCGCAGCGCCGCCCCGGGCTGATTTGTCCCTGCGCCTTCGGGGCGCCCCACCGCGCCATTCAACTTCATCCCAATCATCATCGTCCAGTGAATTTTTCCCGGCGGCTCCGTGTCGATCGCGTGGTTATCCTGAAATTGCGTTCTTTTGATCGGACGATTGAATGCGCGGTGACAAAAGATTCGGGGCTCAGTCTGCGGGAGGATCCATGAATTCAAGGGGCGGTGCAGCGTCAGGGTCGCGATTTGCCAGCACCCGGATCGTATAGCCACCAAAACATTGGTTCCCAACTACTATGATCCAATCCGACAGATCGTCCCGTGTTACCGTTCGAATGTCACCAATTTTCAGCCCAGGAATTTTCGACGGATCGTTCGCACACTCGCCTGTAATGTTGTCACCTTGAATTCTCGTGGGCGAAAACCAAATGTGTTCCAACTCGCCATCGAACGTAGGTAACGCGAATTTGACGCTGTAGCCGTCACTTTCCATTGTCTTCCAGTTATCCTCGAAAAACCCGAAAGTCTCTTTGGCAGTCTTAATGGCGGCAATCATTTCGGGATCGTCGGCTTCTACGTTGACGACACGCGGAGTCGACGAAGTGTCGCCGGACGGATAGTTGCAGCCGCCCATTATGGTGAACATCAACAATAGGGATGCAGTTAGCAATGCATTGATCAATGCGTGCTCCATTGCTGCTTGAGCGGTATAACAAATAATAGACGGATTTAATACGGCCTAAGACGTCGGCCAAAATCGGGCGAGTTGCGGTCTTAACCGGCCAAAACGGTACTTACCGTTTTAGCGGTCATGGAAGTAGCCGTGCTGCCGACCATCGACACGTAAACAAAACCACAGTATTCGGCGGGGATATTCAAAGTGCCCCCACTTGGACTTGAACCAAGAACCTACTGATTAAGAGTCAGTTGCTCTGCCGATTGAGCTATAGGGGCTAAGGCGACTCGTCGTTAAACGATCGATCGTTAAAATAAATGCCGTTCGTAATCACATTGCATTTACTAGTTTATTACCAGTCAGGTCACGTTAGGGCAAGGTGGGGTTCGTGGATTAGTTGTCTTTTCTCATGGCTTTTGATACTTTCATCTTGTGTCGACGGAATTTAATGAACTCGATCGTCTGCGCCCGATCGCAAACTCACTTTGACATTCCTAAGTCATCCACGCCCGACCACTAACGGAATTGCCAGCAAGTCTGAATCATGGGAACAATCATCGGAACTGATGAGGCGGGTTATGGTCCAAACTATGGACCGCTGATCGTCGCCGCCACAAGTTGGGAAGTTGATGATCTGCAAACTGATTTGCGTGAGGCGCTTGCCGACGCGGTCTGCCAGTTCCCAACCTCGGCGGCAGATGCACGCATCGAGATTGCCGATTCCAAGGCATTGTATGGCTCGAATCAATCGTTAGGTCGCCTCGAGCGAGGTGTCATCGGATTCTTTTTACAGCTTTTTGACTGGCCGAACAATTGTTCGGAATTGATCAGGTCGCTCGATCCACGTTTGAAACTTACGGGAACCGATTCACGGCTGTTTGAAGTCTCTGGTCATCCAGTCATATCTTCCTGTTCCCGAAATGCGCTGCAGGAAGATGCCAGTGCACTTAACCGTTGTCTAGCGCAAGCGGGAATTCGCTTCAGCTCCATGCAAGTTCGTTGTATTTTCCCTTCAAATTTTAACGAACTGTTGGATCAGCACGGAAATAAGGCTAACGTATTGAGCAACGCAACTTTAGGATTGATTCGAGAACTCATGCCGCGAGAAGGCGATGTACGAATCGTCTGTGACAAACACGGAGGGCGTAGCAAGTACGCAGCTCTGATTCAGCATTACTTAACCAACGATCTGGTTCACGTGAGACACGAGTCGATGCAAATCAGTAAATACACGTGGCGCTCGGAGAATCGTGAGGCCGCAGCAGAGTTCCTTGCCAAAGGGGAAGTCCTTTTGCCGATTGCCCTGGCATCGATGACTGCAAAGTATATTCGCGAGCGGTTCATGGAGGCGTGGAATGTCTTTTGGACTTCACTCATTCCTGGATTGAAACCGACAGCCGGTTATCCCAGCGATGCCAAGCGCTTCCGCTCGGCCATTGCTAAGACACAACAACAGCTCGAAATCGCTGAGCAACTCGTATGGAGAATGCGATAATTGATTTAACCGAACCTGACGTTGTTCGGTATCTGCACGACAGTTTCTGGAACGCGCTGCGCCCCATTCCAACGTGGACAGGTTTTGACTATTCGACTGAGATGGAAATGCTGCCGGAGTGGCTGTTAAACTCGGGTGCGTACATGCATTGAATCGAGGCGATACCAGTTTGGTATTGACCTCGATGCTGGACACGCACTGAATATTCAAACACGTAGGTACCCCGCGGCAAGTATTCGATGAAAAAGTGTGATGCGGTGTCGCGCGTCGATTGATAGTATGCGAGACCATCCTGATAACGATATTGCGACAGCACATCGACGGGTTCCGTGCCACTTCCTCGATAATCTTTTAAATGAATAAACTCCATGGCGCGGTCGACTCGCAATTCGACACGCGTCACCAATTCATCCCCGACGTTGACCGGACCCGAGACTTCGACCAGTTGTTTACCGCGATCCGTGTTGATTTTGCGGTACAATTGCTTCTTCAACTGCAGTGGCGTCCCTTCGTAGGGTGTGATCTTGGACATGTCTTCCAGATATTGCCAATGCACACTTCCCCAGGCGACACCCGCATCGGATTTGGTGACTTCAATGTCACCCATTTCCGGTGTGATTTCCCCGCGTAAGAAACGTTGTTCGTAGAAGCCGGTTCCCGCTTCCACGTCTTGAGGATCGATTTCTTCGCCCCCCAAAGAGACGCTGACTAGCGCGGTTGACTTCAACAGTTGATCCCCTCGCATGAGAAGACCGTAGACTGCATCGGCGGTTGCTTTTGTCGTTGCCCAGCTTTGGGTTTGTTTCTGTTTGAGAAGCCAGACTTTACACAATTCGACGGCCTCGGCGTCACCGGCAACTTCGTCAAACGCTTCGATCATGATTGCTTGGGTCTCAATGGGAGCCTGATACCACCACCATGAACGTGCCCCCTCGCGCCAGAGCATCCCCATCTCTTCATCCACAACGGCGCGCTCTTTCAATGAGGCCATGATTTTACCAGGAGTCTCCAAGTCACCATACCGTTTCAACGCGATAGCTAATTGACCTTGCGACTGCCGCTGACCTGTCTCCAACCAATACTTTTTAGCTTGGCCCAAATAGTAGTCAAATGCGACTCGACTCGCTTCATCGATCGGGTGATCTTTGAAGAAACTTCGTCCGTATAAATACAGACAAGTTATCGAGTCCAAATGATTTTCAGAAAGGTCACGTTTCAAGCGAATCAGCTCCTGATAACGACCGTTAAGCCAGCGGTCGATTCGGCCTAAACCCCGAACTGCCATCGAGGGATCGATCGTGGCTCCCAGATGTTGCAAACGACCGAACCCGGTAACCAAATACAGCGTGATGTAGTCGTTGCTGCGACCGCCGGGGAACCACGGCCAAGCTCCGTCGTCATGTTGCATTTGCTGAAGCTTTTGCATCGCACGGTCGATTTCATCTTTCATACGATTGGCGTCAAACAACACGCCGACATTGTTTCTGGCGTCGGTCTCCTTGTTGGCATTAAGCAGCCAGGGAGTTTCCTCGATCATCACGCTGAGGAGATCCTGGTTCTTTTTGAGCGGGCTGTCCAACGCATCGGTCCCTCGCCATTGATCGAAGATTCGTCGAATACGAGGGTCGCTGTTCGCGATATGTTGAGCCAAAGCGTTGGCATACATGCGGTTGAACACCTGTTCACTACACTCGTGAGGAAACTCCATCAGGTAAGGAAGTGACATCACGGCATACCATGCCGGATTCGATGTCATTTGGACCGTCACTGCCTGAGACTGCAACGAATCGGAGTTACCCGACTCCTTCAACCGATCAAATTCGAACGACTTGGTTTCAGCACCACGGATCGGTAAGGGGAGCGATTCCGTGACGAGAATTCTTCTCGACAGCACCGGCACAAATCCCTCTTCGCCATCTGAAACACGCTCGGTCGCGCCAACCGCTTTATAGGTCAATACACCGGTAAAGTCCGGGACATCGATCGTCCAATACAGGCTCGTTGATTGATCAGCCGGCAATTCAAAGACCTGTTCCGTTTGCAGGTTATGGAGTCGCGAATCCATGTTCTCATCGGTCATGGCATCATTGAATGTGAGCTGTACTTTGCCGACTTGGCGAGTTGCCGAGCGATTCGTGACTTTGACTGAAAACTCAAGCTTATCCCCCTCCCGTAAAAATCGCGGTGCATTGGGTTGCACCATCAGGTCTTTGCTGGTGACGACTTCATCGGCAAGGAATGCAGATCGCAACTCCACATCGTGGGCGAAACCATAAAATTTCCATTTGGTCAGCGCTTCTGGAATCGTGAACTCAATGCGAACCGTTCCATCGTCTCCGGTCGTCAGATTGGGGAAGAAGAAAGCCGTTTCCTGGAGATTTGTGCGCGCAGTGACAGCCGACAAATCGACGTCGGGCGAACTTCCAGGCGCTTCAACCCTCTCCAATTTCGCGGCGACGCTTGACACAGCATCGGTCAACGCTTCCATTGCGCCTCCCATTTGCGGGGCTGAAGATGCTTCCTCTGAAAACGTCTCCATTCTACCACCAAGATTGGCTCCATCGCGAAGAATGAATCCACGGTCAGTCGGATTCTGCATTCCGTGATCAAAATAGGAAAATGGGAGCACCGCAGGATCAAACATCCGATAGGTAGGCTCGGCATTGCGATAGCCGCCCGACGGCTTCCAAGCAAAATGGTTGAACACCTGCCAGTGATTTTGAAATCTGAATCCGAGCCTTGAATGATCCTGGTAAAACGCGTTGAACGTAGATTGCCAATAGTGTTGCACAAACGCATCCAGCGATGCATCGTACAGTGTTGCTACCAGTTCAGCCGCAACCTTTTGAGAATCGGGGCCACTTATAATTGCCGTAAACGTCTCAGTGCCCCCCGGAGTCAACTTGGAAACAAAGCGTTCCCACTTGATTTTCAATTCCTTGTTCGACCAGGGAACGTCAACTTTTCGGGAATAGGTGTAGGCGCGGTTCTCGCGCACAAAGGTAACATGGATGCTAAATCCTCCACGAAGTTCTTCAGTAACCGGTTGCTTAATCGTGGTCTGTGTCGTTGCGTCATCAGTCCAAAAGGCCTGCAATGATTTTCCGCGATGCTCGATCTCGACATACGCGCGTCCTTGCGTGTAACCTGTTCCCCATACGGCAACGAACTCCCCCCCTGGCTCGACGACCCAAGTCGGCGCGTCAAACAAGCTGGGAACTTTGACAGCCAACGAATCTGCAGAGGTGTCAATCACCAGGAACGGATACTCGGCCGTTACTTTTTCGCCAAAACGGTCAGCGGTAGTATACACAACTCGATACGCTCCGGCTGGCAAATCAACCTGCTGTCCGAATTTGCCTGAAGCGTCGATTTCGATATTCTGTTCGAATACGGTTGCATCAGCTGGCCAAGTCTTGAAGTCGCTTAAGTCAACCTGGGGTTCATCAGCAGCACCCGAAGTGGTAGGCAGTTCCGGGTATCGTGTTGTTGAAAAACGCTGTCGCTGCACCGAATCCGGTTGCTTCAATCTTGCAATCGTCAGCATCCCGGATGAGGCTAAAGCCACTTCGTCCAACGTTTCGGATTGAACGATGATCTCGACCGGTTGATCACTGGTCTGCCAATCATCGAGCTTGATTTCAGCCGACAATGCGGTGTAACCGACTCGGACACTCGTCGTATTTGATCGCGTTTCACCCGTGGTATCGATCACATCCGCCGTGACCGAATAGGTAAAGATCGGTTCGCTTTCCCGAGGGACGGTTCGATCGGGAGTCGCTTCGAACGAAATGGAGAAGGACCCGTCAATTTCCGTCATCGTTGTTCCAAAGGCGATTTCCTGTGTATCCCCCGGCAGTGGCGGAAACCACCAGCATCGCCAATACCACCATGGTGGAAGGCGAACTTCGCGAGTCACTTTCCATTGAACTTGTGCTCCGTCGATCGCTGCACCTGTATAAGCGGTTGCCTTTCCAGAAACCTCGACCGATTGACCCAACCGGGACGCCTCTTTTGGCTTTTCCAGCTCGACATAGAACTTAGGTCGTTTGTATTCTTCAACTCTGAATCGATGGGAACCGCTGGGACCATTTCGAGTCACAACGGTATACTGACCGGTAACACTGCCGCGCGGGGCGGTAAAATTTCCCTGAAACGAACCGAACTCGTTCGTGCGAACTCGAAGTGTTTGTACCACCTCATTGTTCGGATCTCTAAGTTCGACATCCATCGTTCGATTGGGAACCACCGAATATTCGTTTTTGGCTTGATCGGACGAAAAGCAAATTCCCTTAAAATAAACGGTTTGCCCAGGGCGATAAATCGCTCGGTCCGAAAAGAACTGAGTTCTAGTCCAACGTTCCGGTTCAGCGTGCATCCCGGAAGGGTAGACTGCGTTGGCGACAGCGAGTTGTTGATTGCCATGTTTTACCAAAATGTGATGCATTTCCTGTCGATTGCTTCCCAGGGAGAAGATCCCATGTTGATTTGTCGTCGTCGGATCGAGAGTATCAAATCGACTGGCGCGATGATTATAGGACCAAGCCTGCACTTGGGCACCTGTGATGGGTTGACCGGTAAGGGCATCGGTTACAATTCCCTGGATCGGGTCGCTCTGTCCACCGCTGCGCATCACGATGGCAAGGTCACTCACCCAGACTTCGGCATAGGCACCGATATTCGACTCCGTCGAAAAGTTGTCATCGATGCTCGCCAGCAAAAAGTAGCGACCGGGAGATACATCCAATTTGATGTCAGTCGAGATCGTACGATGTTTAAAGTCCTCGGTTGCTGGAACATCGACTGACCAACCTGCGACGGGTCGTTGTTTGAGCAGATCTGCGACTCGATTATGTTGATGGGAAGCGTTTCCCCGAAAATCTTGAGCATACTCGGAGTGAACCATTCGGAAATAGACTTTTTCGATATTGCGGTACGTAATTTCAATGCTCGATGCCGGTTCGTTCCAGACACGTTCACAATGGAAATTACACTCCTGCGTTTCAATCATTTGAATCCGGTTGAAACAGGCATTTCCGCCGGGTGATTCGGGATGCAAATTTAAACCACGAGTTGCGATTGCATGAGCTTGCGTCCAATCACCCTCTTGATGCACCAGGTCAGCCAACCGTGATAGCGCCAACGAACTTGTTTCGTGTTCCAAGTTCGCTTCGATGAATCGTTCCAGGGCCGCCTTATATCGGGCATCCTTTTCGTCGCCAAACGCCTCGTCAAAACCAAATTTTAAACGAGCCAAATCCGCATCGAGTCGAGGCGATGGGTCTTCGTTATTCGCATTCAACGCCATGATCTGTTGAAAAATATTGATCGCTTTCAACAAGCGGGATTCCTGATCGTCCGTTTCGGGTGTCCACGTCACAAACTCCCGTGCGTCGCCTAAGACCGGGCTGCTGGCGGGCAAATCAAAAGCGTTCGTCGATCGGGGGAATTGTTCTTCGATCAAGTAAAACGCAATGGCACGATACGCAATGAAATCAAATAGGGTCGGCCGATAACGATCGGAAAAATCGCTTTTGGTCAACAATTCGTCGTAAGTGGCAATCGGGATTTGCTGTAACGCCTCAGCATCCTCCAACACATTTGTGAATAATCGATCGCATTCGCGAATGATTTGTGCACCATCCCAAGTTCGAAAATCGTCACCAGGTTGATCGCCCGTTGCCGTGCGGTCCATAAATTGCCATCGATTGTTCATGTAGTAGCTGAACATCCAGTCTGCCAGGATCACTCGCAGAACTGGCCTCATCTCAACGGGCTGCGAGTCAATCTCCTCGCGGAGCTTTTGGACGACATAGACCGACGGATCACCTTCCTGAACCTGTCCTTCCTGAAAAAGGAGTTGGCTCCATGCCTTGATTGCTTCGGGATACGCCGCATCTTGTTTTGCACTTTCAATAATGAGCTTGAGCTTGTCCATGGCAGTACGGGGTAATCCCTGATTAATAGCTTGTTCGACTTCTGTCCACAACTTTTCGCGATCATCGCTGAATCCATTGAACCGGACAGCCGTAACGGTGACCGAACTAACAATTAAGAACAACGATGCTATAACGGCAATTATTTTCATGGCGTTCTGATTCCACTTTAGAAAAACAATCAGATGGATTAATCGATGTCGTTTGAGTATAAACGCTGAGCGTCTGCGCATCCGCGCCATTTTATCAATCCATGTCGGGATGCATCGGCTATAGAAAAAAGCAGGCAATGCACTGCGTATAAGTTTAACGTATCAAGCTCGAAAATGTTACAGACCTGAGAAAATTGTTCGTAGAGGCCTGCAAGTTAGGCCAGTTTCTACCATGACTTCAATCGAATCCGCCGCGATCGGTACCGGTTGATGAATCGCCGACTAGAGAAAAGGTTTTGGATTGATCGTATCGCGGATTCGGACACACTGTCGCGGATTTCTTTGAAATCCGAACTCTTAATATTGACAAAGCACTAATGTTTCATCCGCAAGATGGTCCCTTGCTGTGTACCGATCAGAATGGAACGACTATCGGGTGCCAATAGCAATGACTCGATCGGGGGCTTGCCGATGTGTTGACGGTTCAAGACTCGCGACGTCTTTAAATCGATGACGTGAACCCACCCTTGATCGTCCCCAATTGCGAAATGTAACGGTTCAACCAATGGAATTCCGCAAAGTGGCGTGGCAGAGAGTCTCACAAATCGAACCATCCGTCCTGATACAGGCTTCCAATATCGTACGGTGCGATCGGCCGAGAATGTAAAGCAAGCGTCCGCTAAATCAAAATCGTTCCCCCAACTCTCCCGATTTAATCCTGAAATATCGATCAATCCCAATACCTTGTCACTATGTTGCTCTAATGTTCTCATCATCTCAAAGGGGAATGAGTGAAAAGTGTCAATTGTGTTGGCGCTGCTTTCTTGCTGCAATTCCTCGACAGACTCCTTTGTTAACGGTTCCGTCTTTCGCCAAACTCGTAAACTATGGTCTTCGCTCACACTAACCAGGTGTGACTGGCCGGTAAACTGGAGTGCGCGAACGGGACTCGTATGTTCCCTGCACTCAACCGAATGTTGTTCAAGCAAATCCGTTTGAATAATAACAGAATCGTGACCCGCAGAAACGATCGTTCGTCCATCCGAGCCGAACAGGAAACTCCACACGAAATCATCATGCACGCGAACTCGACGCTGCGCCATCAAGTCTGGCCAAGTCAACTCCAGGATTTCACCTCGATCGCCGGGATTTCCACCTCCGACCCACAGCCGGTCACCGCTGGCAGAATATCGTAAACAGTTGACATGATCGAAATCAACTTGCACACTGCGGATGTCATTCAATTCGGGCCAGTCAAATACGTGCACCTGATCTTGGCAAGCAACCACGATGGCATCACCGTCCGGGGAACGCAACATCGCGTTGATCGAGCTGTGGAGTTGCATCAGTCGCTCAATGTTATCGTGTTTCTTGGTGTCAGCCGGCTCTTGGACGTCCTGTGTATTACATGGGGCGACCAAGCAGCCTGCGCCGGTGGCGAACATCGCCCAAGCGACAACGCGGTAAACAACGATCATCGGTTCCGCCGTTCGCAGCATCGTCAACTCACAAGTTCGTTAATCACACGGCCACCTCGGGTCAGGCGAACTGGGCGTCCATCGGTGGTATGGAGTTCAAGATCAGGATTGATTCCCAATTGTTTAAAGATTGTTGCTGCCAAGTCCTCGGGAAGAATCGGGCGCTCGATCGGCTCGCGTCCTTGAGCGTCAGTTCGGCCGACAACGATTCCCGATGTCGTTCCACCTCCGGCAAGCAACACGCTGAACGCGCGCGGCCAATGATCTCGGCCTCCAGTTGTGTTCAATTTCGGCGTGCGGCCAAATTCGCCCATCACGACGACCAACGTATCATCGAGCAGACCGCGATCAGCCAAATCATCGTATAGGCCGCTAATCGCCTGGTCCAATTGTGGTACCAATCCGACTGGCGTTTGGGCCCCCGTGTATCCCTCTTTCAGTCGCAGGAAAGCTCGATCGTGTGTATCCCAGCCGGGAAAGTTAACTGTCACAAATGTGACGCCGCGTTCAATCAAACGTCTTGCCAACAAGCAACTCTGACCAGGCGTTGTCCAGCCATAGGCGTTACGGATCTTTTCCGGTTCCTGTTCCAGGGCAAATGCTTGCCGCACGCTGGCATCCGACACCAGTTCAACCGCATCATGCCAAGCCCGGTTGTCGATTGCGACGCTCGAGTCGTCAGCGTGTGCTCGAAACTGATCGAGGCGATCAAGAAACTTCCGCCGCCGCTCAACGCGTTGTGCGTTTAAGCCAGGATAGAACTGCAATGCATCGACTCGAAAATCTCTTTGTTTAGGATCGCCTCCTGTTTCATAGGGGAGCATCGCAGCGGGCAGGTATCCGGCTGCCGAGAACTGAGCGCCACCCACGCGGTGATTGGGAATCGCCACGAAAGGGGGAAGCTTTGAGTGACGATCGCTAATTTGAGCAACGGCACTCCCCAACACTGGATACTCCAGACTGGGCGTTGGTGGATATCCCGTCAACAGGTATTGCGTTGCTAGATTATGTTCACCCAATGGCGAGGTCATACTCCGTATCAACGCCAAACGGTCTAGTCGCCGCGCGAGTTGCGGCAGACATTCATTTAATTGGATGCCCTTCAGCACCGTATCGATGGCGCCCATCGGACCTCGAATTTCCGAGGCCGCCGAAGGTTTCGGATCAAACGTTTCGAGGTGACTTGGTCCTCCATCCAACCAGACCAAAATGCAGTTTCGTTTGCGAGGGTTGCGAAGCGCACTCGAAATCACTTGA
>JBGTDM010000298.1:0-30924 GCA_041748315.1 Pirellulaceae bacterium | reverse complement strand
TAAAGTCGAAAAAATTCTCTAGCTCCCGGTCATTAAAGAATGGACTGAGGTCAAACGGCATTCTGGGGGCCTGAAAACGCTGAGCAGGAGCTGTGACTCTGCGAGTTTCAGCGCTGATGCTCACCACACTTGGCCTCAGCGCAACGGCGACGTGCTGGAAGGCGACTGACAGGTCCGTTGCCGTGCGCAATGACTCGTAAGCGTGGCGAGAACCTTCTAATTCCTGTTCGTATTTGGTGTTTGGTTTCAGCCAGTTGGCAAATGTGAAATAGCCGCCGCCCAGTATCAGCGCCAGCATGACAATGGCACTCGAAAATCGAATTGGTGGATAGATATTTCTTGGCATGGAACTTCTCTCCAGTGATCCTATTCAGTACTAAAAAAATGTTAAGTGATGTTCGTGGTTGATCGTTGCAGTTACCATGGGCAAAATCAGACCAGATATTCGTGATCCCCAATCGACCCACAACTGATGTCATGACGCTTGTGGTATGAAGTTGCCGACAACCTTCGTAGCGAAGATTTGGCGGTGAAGCACTGCGAATCGAATCGGCAGATGATTCACTCTGTTTTTCAAATACGGTATTGCATTTGACCAACGCGTTGAATGTCTGCGAAATGCCCACAATCCCAACAAACCGACATTTCAGCGGTAATAGATTGGACGAAGGGTGCTCCGACAACACTCTCCCCGATAGACGAGGTATCGAATACGCGAGGAGAGGTGCCTTAACGGAGACTTTCGCTCTTGCCGAGATCGCTGTTCCGCAGAAGATCAGTTGGATTTGATTTCGATCTTCCGGACTTGTGCTTCGGGCGCTTTGGCAATTCGAATCGCCAACACACCGGAATTCAATGTGGCTTCAATTTGCTCGTCGTCAATTCGCTCCGGCAAACTGATTTGCCGCTCGATCTTGCCGAACCCTCGCTCCTGACGAATGACCTCCACATCGGCGCGAACAGGCCGCATGGCAGAGATATGCAGTACATTTTGCTCAAGCTTCATATCGATCGCCGGCAGTTCGACTCCCGGCAGATCAAATTCAAAATGATAATGCGTATCCGTCTCCCAGATGCTGAGAGGTGCACTAAATTCCGGGTGCCGATCTTTCTGCACCCCAAGCATCGGTTGCATCATTTGATCGATCCAGGTACCCAACTCGTGATTCCAGGTACCCATCGGGAGAAGCGTTAACCGAGAACCATTTTTTAAAGCAGTCATGGTGAGTTTCCTCCTTTCGTTATACGTGGAAATAGATGACCTAACGCTTTGTTGCGTTTATTTCAAACCGCTTTTTTTTGGAGTCCGTATCGACGGCAACACCACGAAGGGCTTGCTCGTTGCCAAACTGGCAGATGAACTCCAACGGTAAAAATATCGAGCAATTTGTGTGCCAATTTAAGGGCGGGAATCACGAAAAAACGGTGGAAACCTGAGGCAATCCGGTAAGAGATCGGGACCAACCCCCCCTCAATTTCCGCATCGCCGACACGAACGTTAGTCACGTCGGACGGGTTCAGAGATGGCAGGAAGCAGGCGTCTAAAAGCGGACCTTTTGCTGCGAACTTCTTGCTGGGAATTTGTGGCTGATTAGGCCAGCAACAATTCGTTCGCCGATGACCTCCGCGTGGACGCCCGCTTGAATTTCGGCGCACGGTTTAAGAGAGAACTTGGTAACGGGAGAAACGGTCGTCGCGATCCTCCCCAACGTCATCATCGTAATAGCGCGCCGTGTTTCCACGAAGCTTGGTTGAATCCACGCGGGGGCTGTCGTGACTAGCCCAGCACGATATGCCAGACGCCAGGACGTAAAATGATCACGAAACAAGACGTCGGTGCAACGATGCGCATTGAATCATTGAGTCGAAAATGCGCGGGGAGCGGCGGTAGCTCCCGCGTCATTCGATCGTTCTAAGTCCGCGGCGCAGTCGACCGCCCGCCGCAAAGCCATCAACATATGGCTTGGTTAATAAACCATCACGGTGACCGCCGCCAAACCAGTTGTGGCCGACGGACATGGGCTCCGCAATGAAGGTGTTCAGGACTTACTGGTTCGATTGTAGCTGCCAATCTTCGTATCCCCCCTCGAAATCGAAGACGTTTTTGTAGCCAGCATTAACCAACTTTTCCGCTGCGTGAGTCGACGAGTGGCATTGCTTGTTCGCGCAATAGACGACGATTGATTGGTCCTTGCTGCCAGCTTTCTGCCGCACTTGATCGACGAAATCATCGCTTTTCTCAGGAATATTTACCGCGCCGGGAATCGACGTTTTTTTGTAGTCGGTTGGCGAAAGCGAATTGATCAGTAGCATGTCATCGCCGTTTTCAATCATGGAATTGAGTTCTTCGGACGAAATTCTTTGTAACGTTGCCATGAGTAATCTCCGTTGTCAATACTCGAGCAACGCTCTCGACCCTACGATGGGTTGAAATCGTTCGCTCGAAAGGATGAGTTTCAACGACAAACCAAGGGTGCAAATCTTGTTCCAAAACCAAAGACCGACATTTCCGTTTTGGAAATGGATTCGAATTCGTGATAAACTTGGCCAAGAATCACCCGTTGACGGGTATGATTGGTAGCTGAGGAACCAAGTGCTTACTGGACAACTCATCCTGGAAGTTGTCGAGCAAAACCCTGAATCACAATTCCCTGCTTGGTACGTTCGAGTCAAGCCATTTTCAAAGTTTCATGGTGAGGGAAGTATGTCGCCGCCAACGATTGCAATCGGGATGTCCATCGCCCGAATCGGAGTGATTTTCGTCGTCCTGATGTTGACGAATGTCGACTGTCGGGCACAGGAGGTTGTCGACCCAGTCGGCACCATCGCGTTTTCGTCTGTGGCCCCACGAGGTTGGGATCTGTATGTTGCCGATCTGGAAACCGGCAAGCATCGACAACTCACGGATCACCCGGCACTGGACTACAATGCCGCGGTGTCACCAGATGGATTGCAGTACGCGTTTGTCTCGGAACGCGAAGGTAATCCTGAACTGTACTTGTCCGGGCTTAAGGATAAAACCCTATCACGGTTGACTCGGGAGTTTGCGATGAACGACCATCCGACATGGTCGCCGGACGGTCGACAAGTGGCGTTTGTCAGTACCCGGCGAACCTACGATAGTACTGAGTCAGCTGATCGCCTCGGCCTCGCTTGGAATGCGGTCTATGTAATGAACTTGGATGGGAGTGAATTACGGCGACTGACACCTCCGAATATCGCGGATTATTCGCCCGCCTGGTCACCGTGTGGACGGTGGATTGCGGTGGCATCAGGCAGTGGGCGGACCGGCGGAACCGACTTGTATCTGATGCGCATTGACGGGACCGAGCGACGACTCGTCGTAAACAATGGTGGGTGGCCAGCTTTCGGTCCCGATGGGGAGACATTGTACTTTCACAGTCGTCGTCAAAATCAATGGAGCGTTTGGCAGATCCAGCTCGACGGGTCAAATCTGCTGCGAGTCACGCCGGCGGGAGTCAACGCCTATACCCCTCGCGCCTCAAGTGACGGCCATCATCTGGTTTTGACCGTTGATCGCGGAAACCATCGGCAGGTCGCCATCGTAAATTCAGATAATCGCGAATTACGCGACGTCACCTCGGAACCGATCGATCACTGGAATCCCACGATCTCGGCCGATGGGCGTTTTGTGGTGTATCATCGACGCACCGAAAGCTACGCACCGGCGGAAGTCGAAACATGGTCAGCACCTCCCGGGACATCGCTGCGGTTATTGAGAGTGACTGGATCGTTTCCTGCCTTATCTCCCGACGGTTCTCAAGTCGCTTTGGTAGGGAGTGGATTTGGCTCGCTTGATTTGATGAATATCGATGGGACAACCCGTCGCACGATTTATCAAGGGACTGGACGAGGCGTCTTCAGCGTTTCTTGGGCCAAAGGTGGGGAGGACTGGATTGCGTTCTCGGTTGGGCGAGCTTTTCAGGGTCCGAGCAGTCGTGTTGATGTGGCCGTGATTAAGCCGGACGGCAGCAATCTAGTGAATTTGACTGAAGCAGTCGGCAACAACGCGTTTCCCTCGTTTTCGCCGGATGGTCAACAGCTTGTATTTCGTTCGGGACGAGACGGATCCAAGAATCTGTACGTGATGCAGCGAGACGGAACTGAGGTGCGGCGACTCACCGAGGGGAATTGGACCGATACCATGTGCCACTGGTCGCCAAGCGGCGAATGGATCACTTTTGCCAGCGACCGGGACGGGAATTTTGACATCTGGTTGATTCGCTCAGATGCGAGTGAAACAAGAAAGTTGATCGGTGGTGGAGGTCGTAACAATCACCCTCATTTCTCGCCTTGTGGTCAATGGATCGTTTTCACGAGCCAACGCGCAGGCTACTCCGCCGAAGAGATCTCGCTCCCGCGACAACCTCAACCCTATGGCAGTTTGTTCATGGTGCGAATTGACGGTTCGAACTTAACTCGGTTAACACACAATGGTTTTGAAGAGGGAACACCCGATTGGGGCAACTGACTTATCCAGTATTGGTGCGGTAACTGTCGCGCGGATTGGCGTCTGCCAGGATGTTGGAATTGATCGATAAAAACCTGTAACTGCTTAACGGGGTTCGGCGATTGGCCGTTGATGCCATGGGTGACTCGGGTGACCAACCGCACGTTCTAGTTAATTTCGACACGCTGTCAGACTTGGCGCTACACGGCTGGGAGCGTGTCAGAAGTCGCTTCCTTCGTATATCTGTGGTGATATTCAGCAGGTTGGCGGATATCGTTGATTTGGCGAGGTTTGCGACGGCCTGTGCGAGTCCTGATATCGGAAACCCTATAAACGGTCATCGAGCTTTGCCTGACCGCTTTATCGTTTCTGGGAAATCCAGTATCATAACGAGCCCAGGCAACCGATTTGAGTTCAATGCTGCAATCTAATTTTGTGCACGTTGACCTCAGGCGAAATAATTTGTTTGGCCATGAATTGGAGGAATATTGTTTCCTCATTTCGGCTGGACGGGGTCACCCGCCGGACCCTTAATTTGGTTATTGATGATCCCGACTTAGATTGGAACAAATCATGTCAACTCTACAACTTTTGCCTTGGTGTGGTTTACTTGCGGACAACGGCGGATTGGCTGGAGTCCCATTTATCGTCTGGGGAGTATTGGGCATCATTGCTGCCTTACTCCTTCTGGGCCTTGTGCTGGCGGTAATTGCATATGGAAAGTTGTGGATTCAAGCTTACATGTCGAGTGCCGATGTGAGCATGCCAAGTCTGATTGGGATGGGATTTCGTCAGGTTCGGCCGTCTGTCATCGTCACAGCCAAGATCATGGCCGCACAAGCCGGTCTCGATATCAGTCGCAAGGCCGGGATGAGTACGGCTCGACTGGAGGCGCATTACCTGGCTGGAGGTGATGTGATGCGAGTCGTCAATGCGATCATCGCCGCTCAACGCGCCGGGATTGATCTGGATTTTGATCGTGCGGCGGCAATTGACCTGGCCGGTCGAGACGTCCTTGACGCCGTGCGAACAAGCGTCTATCCAAAAGTAATCGATTGCCCCGACCCACAACGTAGTGGGAAAAACTTTTTGAGTGCAATAGCGCGCGACGGCGTCGAATTGAAGATTCGAGCTCGCGTTACTGTGCGAACGAACCTGGGTCAGCTCATTGGTGGTGCGACCGAAGATACGGTGATTGCTCGAGTGGGTGAGAGTATCATTTCTTCGATCGGCTCCGCTGAAGTTCATGGGCATGTGCTGGAAAATCCAGACCGAATTTCCAAAGCGGTCCTGGAACGTGGTTTAGATGCCCATACAGCTTTCGAGATCGTGTCAATTGACATTGCCGATATCGACGTGGGAGAAAATATTGGTGCGCGTTTACAAGTCGACCAGGCGGAAGCGGACACTCGAGTCGCACGTGCCATGGCGGAACAACGGCGCGCGGATGCTGTTGCAAGAGAGCAGGAGATGAAAGCCAAGGTATCTGAAAACAAAGCGCGACTCGTGTTGGCTGAAGCGGACGTTCCCTTGGCTATGGCCGAGGCTTTCCGTATGGGAAATCTGGAAGTTTCTCCGAATCGAAATTAGCGATTAATCCAAGTTCCAATGGGATTGTGTCAAGGCAAAACGATGCCATAAAACGGGTTCGCGTACCCTAGGCGCCACAGTCGAATGTGAATCGATCAGGGTGTGATCAGGGTGCCACCGGCGTGCCACCAGTGCTTTTCTGGAACGATCAGAGTGCAGGGTGCCACTGGCGTGTCGCCAGTGCCTTTCGAATTCAGCTTTCGATCATGACCATTGTGGCTCGACAATCAACGCTTGCCAAGACAATGATATTCTATTGAACGATGTGTTCTGCTCACCGATCAGATGTTATGCTTTGCGCTTTGCGCTGCGTTCAAACAGAACTTGTCTGAGGGCTTTTGCCACGAAACGAGATTTGATTTCGGCCAAGATTGAACGAAATTTGCCACCTGCAAGTGGTGGGCACAATTTGAAATTGGGATCGTTTTTGAAGATTGACCATTCGATGACAAAGAATAAATTCTGGCTATTTAAAACTGAGCCGTCGACTTTCTCGATCGACGATTTTGCCAACGAAAAGAACGAAACCACGATGTGGGATGGAGTTCGGAACTATCAGGCCCGAAATTGCTTGCGGGATGACCTGAAAATTGGTGATCAAGTCTTAATCTACCACAGCAATGCGAAGCCAGCAGGCGTAGCAGGGATTGCGGAGGTCGTCCATGAAGCTTATCCCGACTTTACAGCATTTGATAATCGGCATAAACACTACGATGCGAAGAGTAACCCGGAAAGTCCGCGATGGTACATGGTCGATGTGAGGTTTATCGAGAAGTTCCCCCGACTGGTTTCGCTTGACGAAATCAAGACGGTCACTGCGCTCAACAACATGGTCCTGGTAAAAAATTCCAGGCTCAGCGTGCAACCGGTCACTAAACAGGAGTTTGATGCAATCAAAAAGTTGGCGAAAAAACAGGCCTGATTGCGATCCTACTCGGATCAATCAATTTCACTGAAGATCACATTGCTGATGTCACAATGACCCGTGGATAACCTTTTTGTCGGCTACTCGCTGTCATCATCATCAGACTGGTCCTTCTTGTCTTGAGGATCGTCGATGAGTTTTCCATCTGCGGGAGGATCATCCTCAACCACGTCTGCCTTTTCATCAGGGTCATCCGTTTTTGACTTTGGATCTGAGAACGGAATGTCATCGGTAGCATTTGAGTTATTTTCATCGGGTACATTCTGTAGGTCGTCGTTTTGCTCATCCAACGCGTCCGCTTCATCCTCATCTTCAAGTTGAGGATTTAGAACTGGTTCACGCACTGTCTGATCGATGAGTCCCATATTTTTGAGCGCTCGTTCGACCTCGCCGCGATGAGTCATTTCGCCGCCGAGATATCCGATGTAACCGCACAAACCGGCTAACACGAGCATACCGCATTTCCAGAACCAACCGCTTGCATACGGATCACCTCGCCGGTTGCTTCGAGCAATGAAAGCTAGAATGAGAGTCAGCACCGAGAGCAATATTCCGAGCCATCGATGTTGCACAATCGTCTTGGAAAAGTCAAAATCATCCCAGGTGGCGGCATTACGATGGTAATACTCGGCGTAAGACCAACCGACGACCGATGCCAAAATTCCGCTCAAAGCTGCCAACCACAGGCAATAGTAGGCAGCGTCGCCGAGTGGTGAATCGCCACGAAAGCCAAACAAGGCAAACAAGGCACCGCCGATCAGCATGGCAACGGGAAAATGGACGATCGCTGGGTGGAGAACACCAATATTCTCCCAGAGTGCTACCCAAAAATTCTCGGGTACCGATTTCTTCGGCACAGAGATTGGTTTTGTGGCTCGCTCCGCCGTGCTCGCCTGATCGCCATCTTTGGATTCTGGATCACTCCCTTGGCCAAGCGTGTCGTCGTCACTCGGCTCCTCGGCAGGCAGATTGAATGTCACGTCATCGGGCCAATCAGCTCCCTGGTCGATCCATTTCCGAAAGACCGTGATTTCGTCGGCCGTCAATTCCCCTTCGCCAACTGGAGGCATTCTGAAATCCTCGTCGTCGGTGACCAACAGCTCGAAAAAATCACTTTCACTGGGGTCCTCGCCTGGTTGGATGTACACATCAATGAGGTAGCTTTTGCGGTCCACTCGTACGCCGCCTTCCTCGACCTCCGGGCCGTGGCAGCGCATGCAGTGCTTTTCCAGAAGAGGTTTGACTTGCGTAACAAAATCGATTCTATCCGGATCGGTTTGGGCAAAACAGAGTGAGCTGAAACCGATGAATGAGACAATGGCAAGTACTGATAGACGAATAGCAGGTTTCATTGAAAAGTGCCTTTCATACATGGCGATCGATGGGATTGCATCCACTCCTTAAACTATTGCAGAAAGCCCCATTGCTATCAAGTGTCGCCCATATGAATTTCCTGCATCGTCGGTCGGACGTGGCACAGAACCACTTGCTGCAGCCGGAAAACTTTACCACGCTTCTCACCCGGAACCAATTTAAAACCCATGCGCAGTCCCTACGAGTCGACTTGCAGATTGGCGAGCGCACGCAACTGTGGGACATTGGCTGGCGAATTGCGGGAACTTCACCTACAGGAATTCACTTAAAGTTAGCTATCGAGTGTCATGGAAGCGCAACCGATCAGCGTAGAGAATCAGTGGGTCATTACTTTGGCAAACGGTGTTCAACCAGACATCAAGTCGTTCGCCAGTCGGCTGGGCAACACAAAAATTTTTCCATCGCCCATCCGCCCAGTGCGAGAACTCGATTGGATCTGCTCGATAATTTGTTGGACGAGTTCATCCCCTACCCATACATTAATTTCGACTTTAGGCAGGTATGCGACAGAAAATTCATTGTCCTCATATTTTGACAGGTAATTTTTTTGTCGGCCATATCCCTTGACTTCGCGGACCATCAGCTCGTTGATCGGCAATTGAGAGATGGCGCGAATGACCTTCTCAGCGAGGAAGGGTTTTACAATGGCGACAACTTGTTTCATGGACTGGACCGGGTTGAATCGACGAACTTGCAGCGGTTTCGCTTAACAAATAATGAAATCGGATATCGGGAAGAGCCAGGATAAGCAGTCAGTGGCACGTACTATGGATTGATCGGGTAATGATTCCGGAGGTAAAGGGTCATGCTATGCGACGCGCTATCCAAGTCCAATGTCGGTCTGTTGTCTGTTGAACGGTTTCAGGTTCGTATCCCAGTTCGCCGACCAAACTTCGGACCTCCTTAAGCGATAACGCCGCGCGTAGCGAGTCTTCAAACATCTGACGCGAGTGGATATTTTCATTTCCCGCGTATTCTTCAACCAACGTGGCCACTTGCGAATCGTCATAAGGCCGCAACAGGTCGCGAACGAAAACCAATCCATCGATCTTGACGACGCGGATCGCTTCTTGTAGACACTCGATGGGATTCGGCACGTGATGAATAATACTATTACTCATCACGGCATCAAACATTGATTCGGAAAACGGCATTTTTTTACCATCGATTTGCGAAAGCTGTATCCGTTCAGAACAGTCATTCATCGCGATATTCATTTTGGCTCGGTCCAGCATATGTGCAGCCAAATCGACGGCCATGATTCGGCAATCGACTTCGCGTTTGACCAATTCGATAGGAATTAACGCAGTTCCAGTTCCGACATCGAGCACGTCACCACCGCTGAAGCCTGCAACGATAAAATCGTCAACGAACGACTTGTTGACGGCCGAGTGATCCATCTCGTTATAGTCATGCGCCTCTTCCGGCGAGTCCATGACCTCGGGTTCGAGCACGCGCTGCAAACGGGAATCAGGATTGTTCATGCAATCTTCTCAAAATCTTCGTCACGATCGATCGTTTTTGGCGGTCCATCAGTTAACATTCCATTGTTAAACATGATGCCCATCGCGAACATCAAAGCCGACATAATCATATAAGCGGCAGCGATCTTTAAAATCAGATGACAAAGCGCCGGCTCCAGGTTTTTCAGTTGCCACGGCCAAAACATCCGATCACCGTCGAGAGGTGAATGCATCACGCCAAACAGGACAAGTATTCCGCCGACTGCAAAATACAGGGACGCGCTGAAATAGCGTCGGTCAATGATCTGTGCCAGCGACGACGCCCAAATCAGGCTGGTAATAATAAAACCCCCAGCTAACATTTTCAAGTAGAGTAATTGTTCCTGCAAATCAGGTCGAAACGTTGCCTTGATTTCCTCGGCGGTTACTGGAAGGTACTGCCCCAGGTAGATCATGATTAACTTTGCCATGGCTGGGAGGCAAGCGACAGCCAAGGCTGCGTAGTGGCGTCGGGGAGTCGCGAAATAACTCTGTGCGCTAATTTCAATACCGATGAAGATCAGAATCGGCAGCACCGCCGCTTCGGGAATGATACTAAACAGCAAACTGAAATATCCGATCACGCCAGCGCCGCCAACAAATAATGCGGTCGCCAAGGTGTAGGCCGCTCGTCCTCCCATTGCTTTGTACGCGGGATGTCCGATATAGGGCGTTGTCTGAATGACGCCGCCGAACAAAGCGGCAATCAACGTTGCCGCCGCTTCGATACCGATGATGTGATTCGTTCGGTAACTGTCTCCAACAGAAGCAGCGCTTTCAGTGCAATCGATCCCGCCAATGACCGTGGCAATCGCGAACGGAATAATGTACGGCAAATAAGCGATGGCATTGGTGAACTGGTCTAGCCATTGAAACTGGAAGACTGTGAGCCATTCTGGTGGAAACCAAACCAGCTTGATGGTCGATTCGGTATCGGCCAAGCTAGTAGTAAACAATTGATCTGAAGCTACTAGCAAGTACCAGATAGCACATCCGATCAGCAGGGCGCCCAATGCTCCAGGAGTTTTGAATGGCAAGCGGCCTCGGCCAATGAGGGTAACGAAAACGATAACCAATACGGGAAATCCAACCAGTGGATTCGCTGCCAGCTTTGGTAGCTGAGTGAATGCAATCAGCACAAGTGCAATCGCCGCAAGTGATCCCAACAGTCCAGCTCGGGGGAAAGCTCGCCGAATCCAATCTGATCCGAGTGCCAAAAATCCTTTGATCAACCCGGTGATGAAGATTGCACAGATGCCAATATGCCAGGTTTGCATGGCCGCCGCTTCCTCAGACATCCCGGCGGCTTTTGCAGCCAAAAACGCTGGCCCCAGCACGAACAAGACCATTCCGATGGTGCTGGGGGTATCCAGACCCAATGGCATTGCGGTCACGTCACTCCGATTCTCTTTTCGAGCGAGATAAAACGCCAGCGCGAAGTACATCAGGTCGCCAACCAATACGCCCAGTGCGGTCCCAGGAATCATGTAGCGGAGTGCAAATTCTACCGGGAAATCGAAAATCGATGACAGCATCGCCACCGTCAGTACCAAGCCAGCAATATTATCTAACATCAGGCCGAAAAAGGCATTTACGTCGCCGGTCGCCCACCATTTGTACTTTTTTTCGAGCACGATTTTTCCTCTGGCACGGGGATTGCTAAATGTGACGATTGTGAAAGCAGCGAGTTTAAATAGCGAAAAAATCAGTGTCAAACGGACCTGACTTGTCGAACCGCCTGCGATATCTACAACGGACAGAGAAATTCACACTTTTTAAAGGGAGTCGCTTCAAAAGGGGCGTTTGTCTGAATCCGCCAAATTTCGAAGAAATTCGATTCGGGGTGGTCGCAGGTGAACTTTCCTCGGTATGATGCGTATAAGGAAATGCAAGCCACAATTAACGATTTGCACTTTGATCATTCTCGACAATTGCGAGCTAAAGAGCTACCGGTGACCGACGAACAATTGCTGCTGCGATATCGCCAAACAGGCGACCGCGAACTGTTTGCGCAGTTGGTTTACCGGTACGAGCGTGAATTGTACACCTATCTCCGACGTTACCTCGGTGATTCGGAGATGGCTGAAGATGCGTTTCAAGCGACCTTTCTTCAAGTTCACTTGAAGTGCGATCAATTTCAACAAGGTCGACGTGTTCGGCCTTGGCTATACACGATAGCGACCAACCAGGCGATCGATGCCAAGCGACGCAATAAGCGACACGCTTTGGTCAGTCTGGATCAAATGACTCAGTCCGACAATAGCGAGGTCGGTAGGTTGGTCAGCTTACTGGAGAGCAATGAACTTAACCCCGCTGATACTGTTCAAACTGGCGAGCGCGATCGAATCATCCGAGAGACCCTTGATCAACTGCCAGAATCGATGCATGCTGTCGTCCATCTCGTTTATTACAAAGGGATGAAATACCGTGAAGCTGCAGAAGTTCTGGAAGTTCCGGTCGGTACCGTGAAGAGTCGCTTGCATGCCGCGATTGCCCGTTTGACGGACGTATTGAGCAACAGCAATGTAGAGTAATACGTGAACCGAAACTCGCGAAATGATTTCTCAGGACACGATGACCATGGACGGCACCACTCTCATACAAATCATGACCCAACTGGCGGTCAACGTCGGAATCTGGGTGCCCACTCACAACTCGATCTATTAGGGTTTGCGCTTGGAGCACTCGATGATCGTGACGCTCAGCGGGTTAACAAGATCATCCAGCAGTGCCCTGATCTCGAGGACGAGCTGCAATTGATTAGAATGTCAATTGAACCGCTGAATCATTTCGGTGAAGTCGAATTTGTCCCAGTCCCAGTCGGTTTAGCCAGACGCGCTTGTGAGTCGGTCGCTTCGTATCGCTCAACCAACGAAACGCTTGGTTCCGCGTTCCGGAATACCGCACACGTCGGTTTAGAATTTACAGGTCGCTCGATATCTCGATTCGACTTGATCGCAATTGCCATGTGCGTGATCTTAATGGGCTCGATTCTGTTTCCGGTTTTGCAGGCCAATCGGTTTTATTCTCGGGTAATCGCCTGCCAAAATAATTTGCGTGAAGTTGGCTTTGCGTTACTGCGTTATGCTGATGAAAATGGGGCTCGCTTCGTGCCAATACCCGATTCTGGCAACTTGGCCGTTGCTGGGGTTTATGCGCCGACGCTGATCCATCAGCAAATGGTCGATAACGACAAAGTCTTCTTTTGTGCCGAGCGTCGGACTAGCGACAATCAAGCACGCTTGATTCCGTCGGTCGAGCAAATCCAAACGGCGCGCGGTGCTGCACTGGTCCAACTGCAACGCCTGATGGGTGGTGACTTTGGATATTCGATCGGCTACTTCTCGGAAGGACGCTATACCTCTCCAGAGCGGTTGGGGCGAGCGAATTTTGTGTTGTTGGCCGATGCACCCAGCAATGACCTACCTGGACGAGCCAGCCTAAACCACAACGGTTTCGGCCAAAATTGCCTGTTCGAAGATGGCCATATCGCATTGGTTCGCGGTAGCGCGATTGGCAGTGACGCTATTTATGAAAACGATCTGGGACAAATTGCACCAGGTGCCCATCAATATGATAGCGTGATCGCGCCGAGCCACGTCCCTGCCATTGGCTTTCGGGTGATGGAACGGTAATACGCTTGAAACCGATCAGCGTCCTTCAAGTCGATTGCATGGTATTTCGATATTGGCCTGTTGTCCAATTGTCCAACGTGGATCGCTTAACTGGCTGGATGAACTTCTCGGATCCGTAACGCTCATCGAGATTGTTGGTTAGGGGTTTGCCAGGAGATTAACGCCCGTTGCCTGTGTTCAACGCGGCGTCGCCGGTCGATAGTTCAATCCAGAGGAATATGCCTTCCGGAGGAATGCCAGCAGGTCGAAACGACCTACACGCCTGTCGCTGGACTTCGAAACATCACAGGCAACCGTTAGCCAATCATGATGTTGAACTTGGCAAAGCTGGGCATTTCTCGGATCGGATCAAAATCGGCCTCATTGGCGACCAAGTTGATTAACGAACCTTGGATATCCAATGCGATCGCTAAATGTTTGATGGCTGGGCGAGTTTTTTTGAGCAACGAGAGATAACAAGCGAGATTGTAATGGAGTATCGCGCTGTGTGGATCGACGCTCAACCCCAGTTGCATTGCCTCGATCGCATCCTGAACTCTTTCGGTTCGCTTGTAACACCAACCGAGTGCCAGGCACGTATGAATGTTATGGCTCTCCAAATGCCATGACAATTCAAGCGACTCAATCGCATCCTCAAAGCGTTCGTCCAATCGCATCGCTTGACCGCGAAGGTAATGAATTTGAGCTTGCCGACCCTTGGGGTTTTTAATTTTGTCAAGCGTTGCGACACAGCGCGACGTCAGTACTCGGCGTTGCGATTCATCCAGTGGCCAGCGATCATCGAAAATGATAGCTAGTTCCAAATAACCTTCTGCCTCAAGTAGCAACTGGCGACGATAAGCGCAGGATTGATCAGCCATCGGCGGGGAACACCTAAACAAAAGTAAACACTTGCGGCGTCCAGTGCCTAACCCAAATTCTTCCTACATATCAATTTTACCGCGCGACTGCCCTGCGGTCGCCACTATTTCTATTTTCGTGTTTTAAAAGGTTAACAATTCAATTCGATTTTATAGGCGAATGATCGATCGAATCTGTCGATGTTTCTGCTTGTTCCGGCTATATCGGCGATTCCGACACGCCCGTGCAGAAGTAAAACATTCAACTCACCGTCTGCTGCAAAAGTCAACATCCCGGGTTTGATTGAGGCCAAAACGCAACCTACTAACGGAGCCACGGTTGAAATCTCAGGGGATCCACTCGTAAATTCTGGTCGGCGCGGATTTTGCTCGTTTCACGTACTGGGTAGACAACGGGCAATTTTCAGACGTTAAAGTAAACGATGCAATTCCACTTAAATCTTGTGTTGCTGACGACCGTTTTCACCTTAGCGCTAGAACCTCATTGGCCGTCCGCAGCCATTAGTGCAACGGGTAAACCATTGACGATCAGTCCAGTGAATGACGATCATCCCGTCGACGAATTATCAGTGACTCAGCGTCATGCCCTGCTCGAATGGCGTCGCCAAAAAGCGCTCGCCGAGCGTGAATTCGAGTTCTCCGACGCAGTGCCACCGATCCACCCCTTGACTTGGAGTGGATTGACCCTCATGTTGCTGGCGGCAGCACTGGCGTGGTCGTCCAGCGAATGGGAATGGTATAAATTGATCGAGGCGATCAGACCGAGACGCCGGCTGCTGGAACTGGGAAATGTGAGCTTAGCTGAATAATGTCGTTGCAAATCGATTCATGCTTTACAGAATCCTCACTGTTTTTCAATGCATCAACAATCCAGCTTCCAATCGTTTTCATCTGATCGACACCCATCCCACGAGTGGTCAAGGCTGGCGTGCCGATTCGAATGCCGCTTGGATCGAGTGGTTTACGTGGATCATAAGGAATCATATTCTTATTGACCGTGATCCGGCAACTCTCCAAGGCCGCTTCAGCTTGGCTGCCAGAGATTCCCAACGGCGTGACGTCGACAAGGACCAAATGATTATCCGTTCCTCCACTGATGAGTCGCAAGCCACCTGCTGCCAGGACCTCCGCCAAGGTCTTGGCATTGTCAATGACCTGTTGCGCGTAGGCTTTGAATTCGGGCTGCCCTGCTTCACGAAAACAGATTGCTTTCCCGGCGATGACGTGCATCAGCGGCCCACCTTGGGTACCCGGAAAAACACTTCGATTAATATCTTTGGCATATTTTTTCTTGCAAAGAATCAAACCTGCTCTGGGACCACGCAACGTTTTATGGGTCGTGGTGGTGACGAAATCTGCGACAGGAACGGGATTGTCGTGTAAACCGGCAGCAACCAATCCCGCATAATGAGCAATATCGACAAAGAGTTTGGCTCCCACGTCTGAAGCAATTTCTGCAAACTTGGAATGAGGAATTTCGCGTGGATAAGCACTCGCGCCAGCAACGATAAGCTTTGGGCGATGTTGCTTGGCCAGCGCAGCAACCTGATCGAAGTCAATTCGATGATCGGATTCTCTAACGCCATAGTGAATAAAATTATAGAGCTTACCAGAACTGTTTAAGTGCATTCCATGTGTCAAATGACCACCATGCGCGAGATCCAGTCCCAGCACCGTATCTCCAGGTTCTAGCAAGGTCATATAGACCGCCTGATTCGCCTGAGAGCCGGAGTGCGGTTGAACATTAGCGAACTCGGCACCAAACAAAGCCTTGGCTCGCTCGCGTGCAATGTTCTCAATCTCATCGACATGCTCGCAGCCACCGTAATAACGACGACCGGGATAGCCTTCAGCATATTTGTTTGTAAGCACGCTGCCGACAGCTTCCATGACTGCAGCACTCGTAAAGTTCTCGCTGGCAATCATTTCCAGTCCGTCTTGTTGCCGTTGCGCTTCAGCAACCATTGCTTGCCAGACTTCCGCATCTTGGGTTTGAATCACGCTCATGATTAGGGATCACTTCATGGATCAAGGACTCGAGGTAACCGTACTTTGGATGTCGCTATTTTGCCCATCGGTGGCTTGAGTCGTCAAGGTAACCTCGATCGTGTACGAGCGACTTTCTGCAAACCACCGTGCAAACCGACGATCCCCGTCAGGATTTTGGATTAACGATGACTTGCAGCGAACCTTCGTTGTCGTCCCGTTCGGCAGGGCTGTCATTTATTTTGAGATACAAGCGACCTGAGGTTGTTCCCACGATCGTTGCTTGCTCACCAATGCTCATCGGCTCGAAACTTGTTGGCTCGCTGGCGTCAAGCGGCACAACTGCAGCCAATAATCGACCTAGGGGGTAACCGCCAAAATATTCGACCGTTATCCCATTGGCTTCACTCTCCCACGCGCGAGTGGTACGCCGAATCACGAATCGCCCAGAGCCAATGATCTCGAACTCGTCCCCCAGTCCGACATGAATACCTGTATCTTGCCAACCGCGATCTGCCTGAATCGTTAACGACCCATCGCTGACTGGTTCTGCTTCGCTGATTAACGACCGTGGCAGATCAATTCCGTAGTCGATCTCTTGCAAGAACAAATTCCAGTCGCGATTGAGTTGCGCATGATCGGCGCGCAAGGCATTCCAAAACGTTGTGCTGAATTTTGGCGAGTCATCGCGAACGCGATTCTGAAGTTCTCTGAACTTTTTACTGCATTTCGGATGCGAATCGAAAAAATAGCAGGCGGCCCAGGCCCAAGCATACCAGTTGACTTGGCGAAAATTCGAAATTTCTGCAGCCATCACGTCTTGCAAACTCAAAGGTCGGCCATCGGCCACCGCATCTTTGACCAGCTTGATTCGGCCCCAATATGGAAGCTCGTCGCGTCGAGACTTGCGATCGTTCATGGTGAACTCGACACCATCCCAGCGATGTACAGCCAATAGTTCCGCCATCCCTTCGGCATACCAAGGTGCACCGACCCCCTGCAGAAATTGCCACATAAACGCGTGCGTCCCTTCATGCAGGAACAAGTGCCGGGTGTAATAAGTCCCCGGCTGCACATACAGCCAAATTTGGTCGCCGGATTGATACCCTGCCGGAAAGTCTGGCAACTCAGCCGGATAAAGTCCGGCCCGTTCAAACCGGCTCCGATCGAGCATCACCATTGCGGAGATTCGCCATCGATCTGCCTTGGATCTGTCAATCACAAAATAGTCACACCAGAAATCCACGGCCCGATCGAATATTGTAGCCAATTCGTTGACGTCTTCCCGGTCTCGAACATCGGTAAAAATGTCAATGTGTCTCCCCGGAATTTTGATGATTCCGTTGGCTCGAATTCGTTGTTCATCGATGCGAAAAGCACTGCGGTCCTGCGTTAAATTCTGATAGGAATCCGAATCCTGAACCTGACCAAGCAGGTCCTCGTCCATCGCTAATGTGCCCCATAGCAGGGTCAAATAAAACAGCGCCATCATATGGGGGGCCATCATGGGTGGTATGGGGTGGGTGGTATGGGGTCAGACCTTGTTTTTTGTTTTTGTCAGTGTTGATTCAATCGCACGCACATCTTTTTTGAGTTGAGATCGCTTGTCCAGCAGTCCATCAATGCGACGTGTCAGGTTGCTCACACTTTCCGGACGGGTTAATCCGAAAACGATCGATAGTTCGCGCAGTGTCGCCTGCGTCAGGCGGCGGCATAGCCAAGCGGCAACCGCCCGAGCCATGTGACTGTCCCTACGGCTGGCAAATAACGCCTCATCAACTCGGTAGTATTTCGCCACGGCTGACAACACGTCATCCACGTCCAGTTGTGCCAAAACCTGTGCCTTGGGAACTTCGTCGGCAAAGCGAGGTTCGGTCATTTGCTGACGCATTCTGGATACGAATTCGTGGCCGCCCAGCAACCATCCATGTGCGGCGTTGGCCAGCGGGTTTTCGGCTCGATCATTCAGCCCTTGCAAAACAAATTTGCGATATCCAGCGACTGGGTCGGTTCCCCCTCGTTCCCCCTGCCAGGCCGCCCAGATTCGGTCGTAAGCCACCCAGGGGACTTGCCGCCGCCGCTGAGCATATCCCGGATAACTCGACCAGGGGAAATCATTCGGATGGTCAACCAATGGTCGCTTGCCGCGAGTCGGATTCAGGTGAATGTACCGGCTCACCGTGCAAAAATAATTGTCGTCTTCGATCAGTTCCGCTCGAAATCGACCTTGAAACAAATGGCCGGGTTTTTGATGCCGCTTAGCAAACCAGTTCGCGTAGCCAGACAACAGTCGCTGCATGCCTCGCGAAAGGTTGGGGAGTGGGGTTTGGAAGAATAAATGAATGTGGTTTGGCATGAATACGAAAGCAAACATCTGCCAATGGTAGCGGATCACCGATTCTTCGAGATGCTCGAGCATTTTTTGTCGGTCCATGTCATCTCGAAAAATGGGTTGCCGCGTGTTCCCTCGCGCCATGACATGATAAATCGCACCAGCAAATTCAATTCGTAATGGTCTCGCCATTCAACTAGCGTAGCCGATTCCTACAACACCCTCAACCCCTAAAACAAAAAACAAGGTCTGACCCTTAACTTTAAACAAAAAACAAGGTCTGACCCTTAACTTTAAAGGTCTGACCCTTAACTTTAACTTAATTCAAGGTTGTGAACCAGAAAAAAGGTTTGCCCGCTTCATCGACTCGCATCTCTGCTTTGATACGAAGTCGTGAACCTCGTAACAACTTCCGCACTGCAGAGGCATAGGCGATTTTCTCTTCAACCAACGTTACTTCCGTTTCGTTCAGCTCGATCCCTTTTTCTGCAAACGAGTTGTAATCGTAGATAAATGGCACCCCGGCCTTCCTCTCAATCGCATCCAAAACTTCTCGCAAGCCATAGTTTTCAACTCGCATGCTAAAAGTTCGATAGAGTTCAGGTGATGTCCGACTTTCGGAGTTCCCATGTGGCCAGCCAATCGGCCAATG
The DNA here is from genome assembly GCA_041748315.1 of Pirellulaceae bacterium. Classification (GTDB taxonomy): domain Bacteria; phylum Planctomycetota; class Planctomycetia; order Pirellulales; family Pirellulaceae; genus CALMEE01. The sequence goes on along the minus strand of JBGTDM010000298.1, from coordinate 11,597 downwards.
TTCTTCAGCAAGCCGACTATCGGTGATGACGATGCGGATTTCGCCACCTTGAGGGCGCTGCGGCATTGCGACCAAACCCAAAGGGCGTAGGACGGCAGCCAGCACGGTCCCGCAAGATAGTCCGGACATTTCATCTTCGATCACATACGTTTCTTTCAACCTCTCCGCTCCTTCCGGAGAAATCTCGAATGGCGTCGTGAGTCGTTGACCGATGGACGAAACGATGCTGGAGGCCTCGACTCCTTTGGTGGTTTGGTTGTGGCCAATAGCGAGTTCCTTGTGTAGATCAACCAATTGTTCCGCAATCAACCCAAACGCCTTTTTGTCGGACAACGCGACTTGTGCGCCATCGTCGCGAATTCGCTGGATCAGTGCTTTAATGCCGGAGACGTCCCGCTGTCCAAACGTTCCCCCCGGTAATACGATTTGATTTCGACCTGTGATCTGGCCAACCAACTTGCACAGTTCTCGATCGCCGAAAGGGGTGGCGGTCACCCGAATCGAATCTCCGACATTGGCCGATCGCATTCGAACTGAGTCCGCGCCGGTCTTACCGAGGACTTCCAGCCATGCCTGGCGCTGTTCGATGCTGACATCATTGCCTACGAGCACTTCCAATTCGACTCGATTACCCTGCCCGTTCAGTTGATGCGTTCCCGCAACTAGCGAAAAAACAGTTAACAGGAACAGTAGACTTGTGGGACTGGAAATGCAATGCAATCGATTTTTGAACATTTGGCCGTGATGTTTAGGTTAAGGTGCGATTAGTTTGTGCTCGATCTTGCAGCGGCCTTCACATTGCCACCCGCAAGCACGGTTTGCGTTGAGCAAATGCTGGACCCTGGATGGAGTCAATGGATGTTGCATTCAACGACTCACGGCCCATTGGGTTTCGAAGCCTCCAAACCCGGACACCAGGGGATCGTTCTGCGCATTGACCCGAGAGTCGCTTACAAGTGAATTCTAGTCACTTACACCGTAGCGTCCAATACAATAGATGGCCTTTACCAGATCCTTGATGCCGATTTTTTTTCCTTCTGCGTACCCACGTGCTTGATACGAAATCGGAACTTCGACGAATCGGAAACCACGTCGAGCCAACTTGGCGGTTATTTCCGGTTCAACCCCAAAACGATTTTGAGCCAGTTCGACACATTCGAGCGCTTCGCGAGTAATCGCCTTATAACACGTCTCCATGTCGGTCAACTTCAACCCGCTGAACAGATTGGAAGCCATGGTGAGGACTCGATTTCCGAACCGATGAATGATCGACAAACCGCGAGTGTCACGATCGATAAATCGTGAGCCATAGACAATGTCCGCTTCGCCTTCCAGGATCGGACGAAGCAGTTCTGGAATATCGCGCGGGTCGTATTCCAAATCTGCATCTTGCACAATCACGATATCGCCGCTGACTTGGCTGAAGCCGGTTCGCAACGCAGAACCCTTGCCCGCGTTTTGCGTTTTAAAGATCAATTTGAGATCCTTCAGTCCTTCAAGTTGCCTCAACACGTCAGCGGTTCCGTCAGTGCTGCAATCATCGATCACAATGATTTCCTTGGGGACCGGCAATGCGGCAACGCGGCAGAGAACTCGCGCGGCGGTCGACTTCTCATTGAAAATCGGGATCACCACCGAGAGTTTGAAGCCCTTCGGCCACTTCAGGTCGGGTTGCAGCTCGATGCTCCTGTAAGAATCGACCTCGGTCCTGATCAACTCATCAAGATTATCCAGTCGTCGGGTAATTTGATCGACCAGCAGATCCGCTGTTTCATTGTCGATTCGCGAATGTGCCACAATGCTTATACTCATGATCGAGATTGATTCTTAAACGGTTAGTAGTATGAACAAAATTAAACGAACTGGCGAGACCGGTTTCATCAGACAGGTTTAGTTGGAACGAACGTGTTCAACCAGTCGTGTTGTGGACGACGGTTGTCGGCTCGACGGCAATGCGGGCCAGGTCATACTTCCAGTCTGTTTTTGGTCGCTGATGGAGCGCAACGCCAGCGGAATGTAATCGGGGTTTTCCGGGTGATCAAAGCGATGTTTAATTCCCCAGACCTGAGCAATCGAGTCCTGGTAGAGCAACACCCAACGATCGGTAAATGCCTGCATGTTTTGCTCGCTGTACTCGCCAAATCGAGCCAATAGAACGATTTCCGGATCACTCAACTCCAATATTCTCCCGGGATCGATCTCGCCCGAGCGCGCATCACGAAAGCGGGCAATCGGGCGGTCCCCATACAGAAAATCGAAATGAGCAACGATAATCGACTGTGGAAATGCCGTACGGAAACGACCATCGAAACTGACCTGACTGACGCGTTGATTGGACTGTGGGTCAACGCGATGCGGATCGCCAACGCAAAACGCCGCAATCGCGTATTGGGCCCAGTTGTAAGTTACAACCATTCGGCCTCGTATGTTGTGATCATGCATGAACTGAACGGCCGATACCGGATACTGGTCGCGTTCCACGCGCAGGTCACTAGCGCGCTGAACGACTCGAAATCCGACTCCGCAAATGGTCAAGATCAGTCCCGTTACCGCTATCCGTTGTAGCAATGGCGATAGCTGACGCTGATGGGATCGATTGGTAAATATTTGCAATGCTGAACCCAAATGCGGTCCGATCCAGAATCCGCACATGAGTACGAAGAAAGGGACATGTCGAAAGTGCGTGATGGACTGCCATAATACGATTGCCATGACCAACCATTGCGTTGCGTCATGTCGTCGCTTGGAAAACGTCAATGCAAAAGCGACAACTCCTAACATGAGCCAGAACTTGAACCCGACAAGAGTCAACAATTGAAAATTCTTCCAATCCAGAATTTCGGGTCGAGGTCGCCCTACGGATTCCACTAGCCAGAACTGCAGATGGGGCCCATACGGATTGACAAAGGTTGCGAGCAGCGCTACCGTCATCATCAACGCCATTCTTCGCACCAGCACCCAACCATCGCGACCCCGACGATTGATCGCTTCCACCATTCGACCTCCCAGGTACAAGGTCAAAATGCATAACCCCGCCGCAAAACCGCCATGCGAATTCCCCCAAATGAAGAACAACGGCACAACCAGCCACAGGCAACGGAGTCTAAACGAATCGTATCCCAATTCATTGGGATGGTCATTCCTCGATCGCTCAAACCAGTGCCTGGGGAATCGCAGGTGCCAGTTGTCACGCCACCCGGCAAAACTGAAGTGCAACAAAATCAATAACACGGTAAAGCAAGCAAACGAAGCGAGCTGTGGACGAATACTCCAGTGATAGCCCAGATTGCTGGCGACGAGCAGTGCGAGCATCGCGTTGGGGATCATCGCGATGCCATTGCGGCAATTGACATAGATCATTGCACCTATAATCGCCATCCCAAGCAACAATTTACCGACAATCAACCCGAGTGGACCTAGCGAATCAGCGACCGTTGCCATCACAATTTCCGAGAGGTTCTCGTGGTTCACCCAACGAAAGCCCTCAGCCGTGAAGCTGTAGCTGGTCGTTGCCGGAATTGCTCGGTCGGAAATGACATCTCGACCATATTGAACATGCCCCCACAGGTCCGGATCAGCGACGTTTGGCGAGATCGATAGCGCACAAGCAAGTAAAACGAGTATCCAACCCAGGCGCTCGATCCACGGATTGTCGACGGGATCCACGGATTGATTTGAAATACAATTATCCGACGATGGAGTCAATGAAACGTCTCCCAGTTTGAAATGATTTGGCACTGAGTCTCATCTCAAACAATAAGCGATCCGAAACGGAATACCGGCCAGAATCATGTCTCGATCATTTAAAAATTAACTCATTGCGCAAGCGTAGTTTACATTTTGCGAGAAAAAATGACGCGTCGCCGGGTCGAAGGCCTGAATTGGTAAGGGTGTTCCGCGCATAACGGTTTCACCGGTTATGGCACATCGAGCGAGTTCGCTACCCCATCGCTGCTGACAGTTCAACTCGATCGACGCACTCTCGCCAGAAGCCATCAATCCTCCGCTGGAATCCGCGTTCCATGCGGATCGAGCTCGGGTGAATCGGTGGCATCGGAGAGTTGCTGACGAAGCGAACGGTCTGTGAAATGCTCCAGTTGTTCAGCTTTATCGTGCAGACGTTCGGGTTCGATGCTGGCGTGGGAGGCGAGATATTGTTCCCATAAACGATGGGAACGAACCAGTTGCCGAGCTGCCGCTTCCCCCTCAAGTGTCAATCGAAATTCGTGACCAACCGCAATGACCTGCTTCCTCAACCGCAACCAGATGAGAACGAGTTTTAAAGATAGTGTATCGGTCAGCAGCAATGAGCGAATGGCTTGCAATCCTTGCGGCGGCATTCGGTCTCCTTCCTCGATTCGATAAAGCAATGCAACGACATCATCGGCCAATATTTTCCAGGAAAGCAACCACCGCCTGACCAACTTGACCACAATCCCATGTCGGGGACTCAAGGTCGCTGCAAAAAAAAGAATCAACCCGGCAATAACGGCCATCATGCCGGCCGTGGTGGTGCTTTGAAAACCAAACCAACTCGGAACACTGATTGCCGAAATGTGTCCAAAGATTGCTGAAATCGTCGCTAGAATAACACTCAGTACGACCATCCAACCCAGTCGATCCGTCAGCAGGTATGCCGCAGCAGGGGGTACAATAAACATCGCCACAACCAGAATGTTACCCACCGTCTCAAAACTGGCGACCGCGGTAATGGCAACCAGAATCATCAACAAGTAATGCATCAAGCGAGCATTAAAACCAAACGTCGTCGCGAGGGCGGAGTCAAACGAAGAAATTTTGAGTTCCTTAAACAGCACGACCACAAACAGGGCATTGATCACCACGACAATTCCCAATGTGAGCACGGCCCTGGGGATATGGATTCCAAACACCGAAACGGTATCGAGCGGAGTCAACTCGATGGCACCGTACAGAACGCAACTTGGATCGAGGTCCACACGGTCCGCAGCCTGGACAATCATTACCAATCCCAGCGCGAACAGGGAGGTAAACACGACTCCCATCGAGGCACCCTCATCGACCTGTCCAAACCCGCGAATCCACTCGGTAAACAGCGCCGTCAACACACCAACGATCACCGCACCCAAAAACATTGGCAAGCTGCTTTGGCTATGGGTCAGGAAAAAGGCTGCCGCCAATCCAGGCAAGACGGCATGGCTGATTGCATCACCCAACATACTCATTCGCCGCAGGACCAGAAAATTTCCCAACAGGGCCGCCGCGACGGCGCATAAAATGCCGGCCATGATGATCCAGCCATCGAGCGTCCAGTCCCATGCGTTCAATGCTGCCACTTCAACGCTCCTTACCCAAAGCTGTCTCCGCGGTAATTTCCACGTCCGGTGGTGTCAATTCATGCGGACTTTCCGGGAGCGAAAGGCGATCGCCCTGTAAAAGCTGTTCCAGCTCGGCAACGATTTCCGGTTCTAGGACATGTTCAATGGCATCCGCGTTGCGATCGACGCGGCTTGTAGCCACATCGGCATGCGTGATCAGATACAGCTCCCAAAGGCGATGTTGACGAGTCAATGCAGCCGCCGCGGCTAATCCGCGTTTGGTGAGTCGTAATTGATCTCCGATCAGCTCCACCAATTCACGTCGATGAGACCTGCGAATTTCTCGCAACAGCCGACCACGTGACCAACTTCGCTTTGCCAATAATTCGTCGAGCGTGACATGTTGCCGCATCGATTCAGCGTCGGTCGCTACACCGTGTGCCGGCTCGCACAACTCATAAATCGCGCGCAACAGATGTTGGCGGTCCATCGCTCGATTCAACTGCCAACGACGGACACCGCGAATCAACACGCCGCGTCGCAAGCCGAACGCCATGCTGAAAAGGAAGAAACATGTGCAAACCAGAACAATGGTGGCGCCAGATGGAAGCTTGGAAAACACCGCACTGATCGAGGCCCCCAACAAACCACTGAGCGCGCCCAAAGCTGCTGCGATCGCGAACATCACCCATAATTGATCGGTCCAAAACCTGGCCGCAGCCGCAGGAATCACCAACAACGCAATCATTAGAATCAGCCCCACCGCCTGTAAACCAACAATCGATACCGCGACAACGAGTCCCATCAGAGCGAGGTCCAAAAGTACCGTGGGAAGTCCACGCGATGCAGCAAAGGCATCGTCGAAACAGAGTAGCTTGAGTTCCTTGAATAGTAGCAGGCAACCACAGATCGAGATGAGAGCGACACCTCCAATCAGTTGCGTGTCAAAGATCCCCATCGAAGCTGTCTTGCCATAGATAAACGACTCCAAACCCGCCGCGTGTCCCCCGTCCATCTGTTGAATCACTCCCAGCAACGCAACGCCAGCTCCGAAAAAAACGCTGAGCACAGCCCCCAACGCAGTGTCCTCTTTCAATCGCGTCAAATTGCGAATGGCTAAAATTGTTGCAATGCCGATTAACCCCGCCACCGTGGCACCGAATAACAAGACAATCAGCGACTTGCCATCGCCACCCCAAACGGTCATCACAATAAACGCAATGGCGATCCCCGGAAGCGTGGCATGGCTAAGCGCATCGCCCATCAAGGCTCGCTTCCGCAACAGTGTGAAGCAACCAACCATCCCGGCGGCGCCACCTAACAACATCGTCCCCAGGATGACGACTCGCGTATTGTAATTCTGCAGGAAGCTGAACCACTGCCTCGACCCCCTGCTTTGCACCATAATCTGGCTTAATGAAGTCACGTTCTGATGAGCGAAATGCATCGAGCCGATGAAGGAAGCCGATTCCTGCGGAGTCTTGGCGTGCGCGCGGTTCGTCTCGATAATTCCATGGATCGAGAAAATTAACAGCACAGCAACACCGCCTGCGATAGCCATCCGGCCAATCAGATTGTGAGCCGTCCGACTCATAGGCTTCGTTCCCGCCGCCGCATCGCTTCCGAAACTTCTTCCAACAGGGTCAGTCGTCCACCATAGGTTTTCTGCAGGTTTTCCGAGGTAAATACATCTTCCACAAGTCCATGGGCAACGATTCGCATGTTGAGCAACACCACGTAGTCAAAATATGCGGGAACCGTTTGCAGGTCGTGATGAATCACGATCGAAGTCTTGCCGAGCTCCTTCATTTCGCGAAGCAAATCGATAATCGCTCGTTCAGTGGATACATCGACGGAAGCAAATGGTTCATCCATCAAGTACAGGTCGGCGTTCTGTACCAGGGCTCGAGCGAGAAACGTTCGTTGTTGTTGCCCGCCGGAGAGCTGATTGATCTGGCGATGTGCAAGTTCAGCAATCCCAACTCGATCCAACGCTTCCATCGCCTGCTTTCGATGTCGCTTACCGACTGGCAAGCACCAACCGATATCGCGATACAACCCCATCGTTACGACATCCAATGCATCAACTGGAAAGTCCCAGTCGACGCTCTCGCGTTGCGGCACATAACCGACTCGTTGACGATTACGTCGATAGGGCAATCCGAAAACTTCAATTTTTCCAGAAGCCTTTGGAACTAAATCCATGACCGCTTTCAGCAGTGTACTCTTGCCGGCTCCATTCGGACCGACGATTCCGACTAACGAGCCGTGAGGAACCTCGAATTGACAATCCCAAATCACGGGCTTGCGATGATAGGCAACTGTCAAATCATGGATCGACAGCGGAACTGGCCCGGATCGCTCGGAGACACCGCCAGCTCCAAGTGTTGCGGGATCCAACTTCGCCGACGGGAGTTGCTCTTTCATTTTATTTTGATGTTCTGATGACTAAGGAGACTACCGTGATAGTTTACCCTGCATACCTCGTTCCGGGGCGTCTCCCCCTAAAGCACGAGTCACCGTGGTAATATTATGGTCCAGCATGCCCATATAGGTCCCTTCGTAAGTGCCAGCCGGACCCATCGCATCCGAGTATAGTTCGCCGCCAATGACGACCTCGTGCTTTCGCGCTCGTGCACCCTCGACCAACGCATCGATGCTCTTGCGAGAAACACTGCTCTCGATAAACACGGCGCCGACTCCTTGGGTCACGAGCATTTCGACGAGTTCATTGATGCGTTTTAACCCCGCCTCCGATTCTGTAGAAATCCCCTGAACCCCCTGGACATCCAATCCGTAGGCTCGGCCCATGTAACCGAACGCATCATGAGACGTCACCAGCACTCGCCGTTCATTGGGAATCGACTGAATCGACCGCCTGCCATACTCGTGCAACGCTTCCAGACGCAACTTGTAGCGCTCGGCATTCGACCGATATTCATCCGCGTGGCTCGGGTCATACTCCGCTAAAAAGTCGGCAATCACATCAACGCATTCCGACCATAGCGAAACATCCATCCAAACGTGCGGATCGTAACTTGCACCCAAACTCTCCGGTTCCAACAACAATGACTCATCGATCGCTTCGGTAACGGCGATGACGGGCTTGCTGCGGGCCACTTTGATTAGCGTGTCAACCATTTTTCCTTCGAGCATCAAGCCCGAATAAAACACGATATCACCTTGCATAATGGCCTGGACGTCATCTCGTGTCGCCTTGTACAAATGGGGATCAACCCCCTGCCCCATCATCTGTTTCACCGTGACACGATTACCTCCGACCTCACGGACGAGATCAGCGACCACACCCACGGTAACGACTGCGACATACTTGTCTTTGCCCAACTCGCGATTCGCCGAATCGCCGTCACGAGCTGCTCGGTTGGTCGAATCACTACTGCAGCCAGATACTACCAGCCCAATCACATAAAAAAACTTAAATCCAATTTTTGCACGATTCATGCGCGATTTCGGCGATTTTCACAAACGCCTGCTCCCGACCGGTGTGAGTGTTTAGCATATGCTACACTTTAATGTACTCCGTTGAATCGAGGGCGTCAAGTCGTCCAAATCCGGTATTTCGCCCGTTGAACCGGTGATGTCAACCCGTATAGTTTTGCGTCGCAGTGACCTATGGAATGCTCCCGCAATTTACCTCAATGCTAAGCCGTCAAATTCCCTGAGAAACCGTTTGAAGACAAACACTCAAACGGTTCGACTGTGAGGTACACGGTATCACGGCCGTCAAAGAGAGAGAAGGAACGGAACACATCGATCAAGACCACTACCCATTAAAACGAATGCATTGCGCCGGCGCCGTTTAGACATCGCACGTGGCAAGTTGCGTCATAGGCTTCGAAAATCCGGTCGGGAGGGCTACTTGTCGCAACGTGACCTTGAACGGTAGCTTGGCGTTTTAACGTTGGGCCTGTGTTAGAGTTGGATGGTCCCTATCCGACTGGCAACGCGTCCGAGTGCCGCAGACCGGATTCCAATGTTTCAGATCGAGTCCATTTAATCATTTAATCCTACAGCGCCGGCTCGATGCAAAGCTGTAGGCCAGCCTTTCCAGGCTGACGCCGTTTACCTGGTTTGTGCCAAACCGGGAGGATTGGATCAGCCTGGAAAGGCTGACGTACATACCTTGCGCTGAAGGATTAACACAACGCCACCAATCATTGCCGAAGCACGAACCAGAAATCGATTATGATTTTAGACGACTTGGCCAACTTGCAGCACTATCAGTGTTTACACCCACTATTTTTTCCGGCATTCAAGTTTTTAACCGATGCGGATTGGAATCAATTATCGGATGGAAGATACGAACTGATCGGTAACGATTTGTACGCGATGGTTTCGCACGAGCAAGGACGGGGGCGCGAAGCGGCCCCGCTCGAATATCATCGCAGGTACATCGACATTCAGTTTGTTATTTCCGGAAACGAACAAATCGGTTGGCGCGCTCATCATCAATGCTTGCACAGCCTGGAACCTTACGATCGAGGCACGGACATTGGCTTCTTCAGTGATTTGCCAGAATCCTGGCTCAAGCTTTCTGCCGGCAGGTTTTCCATCTTTTTCCCGTTTGATGCACACGCGCCCTTGGCTGGGCGAGGGATGGTTCGCAAAGTCGTGATCAAAGTTGCCTGCGACGTAGGATGATCGTCATTAGGAATCGATGAGCATTCTCAAGCGAAATCGAATTTACCTTGCATTCGCCATTGCCATCGGAGTCGATCCGCTTTTCAGGAACTCAATCAAACGGTTCCTGACACATGATCCAACCCCAATCATTGAATCTTCAACGACCATTTCGCAGGGTCCTATTGCTGGCCAAAGGTCAAGCCGCGCAGGGCATCATCACCGCTTTCGTCGACGACCGGATCAAGGGCACCACTAAGTACAAATCCGTCAATTTTGGCCTGCGACTGTGCCAACAGAGCTTTAACGGACAAATGCTGCAGACTCGCATCGAAAAAAGTTCGACGGGCAATCAATACTTGCAAAAAACTGGTTTCACCAGCTTGGTACGCAAGTTCAGCCAGCGACAGTGCCTCTTGGGCACTGGGTAGGATTTCTTGCTCGTAAAGTTCAACTGTTCCCGACGCACCGGCAAAGTCTTTGCCAACATTGGCGAGTCGAGCCTGGATGTCGTATTCGACTCGCTGTGCATTCGCTACGGCGCGGCAATATTCGGCTCGTGCCGCTGCGATGTTACCCTGGTTCTGATTATGTATCGGAAATGGAGCACCGACTTGCAAATTGAACATGCCGGAGTCGGTTGAATTATCGATTCCCGCGGCAAGTTGCACGGTCACGTTCGGAATGGCTTGTACATTTTGCCGATGCAGGTTTGCAACCGCGCGATCAATTCGAGCCTGAGCAACCTGATTTTCTGGTGTCGCTGCAAGGATTGACAATTGAACAACGTCCCAGTCAATGGACCCATTTGAAGTTGGCCAATCGGCGTGAATTGGCATGATTGGCAGATCGGGAACACCTGCCAGCGCAGTGAGCTCTCGCCAGGTCGCCTGAAGCGTCGCCTCTGCCTGCCGTTCGGAAACCGCGATTTCGGATCGCTGAATTTGGGCTTGCAGCAGATCGATCTTCGATCCTTCAAGAGCCTGTATTTGTTGCCTGGCTAATTCGACCCCTTGTTCGACGACAGGCTTGAAATCGGCGATGAGCGCTAACCGATGCTGCGCCTCAAGCAATTCATAAAATTTTACCTGAATGTCGGTGAGAACGCGCAGGCGCTGAGTTTCCAGCTCCAGTGTTTGTACCCGCCAGGCCTCGTTCAACACACGTCGATTCAATGGCAATTTGCCACCGGTGACGAACTCGCGCTCGATGAATGCAGTGTGCTGGTCGGTGTTTTGATCAGCCAACTGCATCGCCTGATAACCGATCACTGGATTTGATTTCAGGCCGACTTGCGTACGAAATCCAGCCGCCTTGCTGGCTGTCGCAGCAAGTTCACGAAGGGTCGGATTATTTGATAATGCCAGTTCTTCGAAATCCATTAGGGTCATCGTACCCGGTACCGACTGCAGCAATTCAACGAAGGGGCTCGGCGAATCTTCAGTCTCCGGCAACTGAGATTCCGCAAATTCCGCCACGGATTCATTGGAGACAAATTGACCCGGCCATTCCTCCGACGATGAACTGGAAACCTGGTAGACCGCGGGCTGGATCTTGGAAGCCGGACTCGTGGTCACCGATCTGCGTGGAATAGAATCGGAAGTTGTTTGTCGCGCAGTCGTTTTGAAATCGGTCGTGTGCAGGCGATGATGGGCACGG
>JBGTDM010000297.1:0-2792 GCA_041748315.1 Pirellulaceae bacterium | reverse complement strand
CCCCAAGCGGTTTTGATCAACAGCACTGGTGATTCAAAATGATCGCCGAGCAAAGTGCCAAACTCGAGTTCGACACCGGTCTTACCGGGCGAGCCGTATCCAATGGTCAACTTGCCGCTTCGATCGAGAAATTTGATAAACACATCGTCGCGTACGATCCATTGATCGTCCTTCCGCAGGTGTGCGAATCGTTCTCGTGTCGCATCGTCAGATGCCTGGAATTCTAACAATGCATTGTCGGCCTTGCCTTCCATGTTCGACTGACCCGCCAGAATAAAGACTTTAACCGTATTGAGATCTTGTGCGAGAGCCATTGGCAACGCGAACCAACTCGACCACGCAAGAAAAATCACCGTAAAAGGCAGGAAACAAGTCTGCCCGAAAACATATTGGTTCATTGGCCCTCTTATCGATTCGAATAACATCACTTGACCCTCAACTAAGCTTCGTATGATTATCACCACCCTGCTCTGTTCCACGATAATTTCGAACCCTTAGCAGCATGTCTATTTCTTTACATCGACAAGCGGCTGGCCGAGTAATTCGTACCGGGGTTGAATTCCTAATCCAGGCGACCTTGAAGCCTGCATCCGTCCGTTCTGTCGCTGAGGTGCTCCTTCGGCGTTGCTAACGGTGACATAACTGTTAAAGTCGGTGCTGGTAAACAGATAGTCTGTCGGCGTACTATGAGCAAGATGCGCGATGGCTGCCGTTATGATGTCCCCCCCCCAGCTGTCTTCAATCGTTAAAGCGATTCCCATCGAGACACAAAGGTCTCGCGCCTGCCTGGCTCGTGTCAACCCGCCAAATTTGCTGATCTTGATATTTACAACATCGGCGGCATTATCAGCGTGTGCCCTGAGCAGCATATCTATCCCATCGACATGTTCATCAATTATAAACGGATGATCCGTTCGTCGGCGAATGGACAAACATTCTTCGTAAGACAAACAGGGCTGTTCGATATAGACGTCGACGTCTTTAACAGCACGAACCACGCGAGTCGCTTCGTGCATCAGCCAGCCCGTGTTGGCATCTGCCACCAGTTTATCACCGGGCTCAAGCACTTTTCTGACGGCCAAAATCCGCTCGATGTCTTCCTGCGGATCTCCTCCCACTTTAAGTTGAAACCGCCGATAGCCGTCGTTTCGATAGCTCTCAACATTCTTTGTCATCGCTTCTACCGAACCTTGTGATATCGCTCGATAGAGAACAAAGTCATCGCCGTACCTGCCACCCAACAATTCACAAACCGGCAACCCTGCGACCTTGCCAAGCAGATCCCAACAGGCCATGTCAATTCCGGATTTGACGTAAGGATGCCCCTTCATCGACCTGTCCATCAAGTCATTCAACTGTCCAATCAGGATCGGATTCTCGCCGATCAAATGGGGTGCCAGTTCAGCAATTCCCGCGCGAACACCATTTGCGTATGCAGCGAGATAAAATGGGCCCAAAGGACAAACTTCACCATATCCCACGAGTCCAGTGTCGGTCTCCACGCGGACAATGGTACTGTCGAACACGTCAACCGACTTGCCGCCCGACCATTTGTAGGTCCCTTCGTGCAATGGAAGATCGATCTTATAAGCGGAGATTCGACTGATTATCATACGTCCCCCTGCTGGCTGCCCAGCGGTTCGCTTTTCTCACCGTTCCGATTGAGTCGTCAAACCCGTCGTGCGGTACCACAACAAATTTTGAACAACACAGGCTTCAGATTCTGGCATCGATATCGATGGGTGTCAACTAACGACAACCTCCGAACCTTGGCTCATTGCAGAGCAGGACGCACGATCAACCGTCTTCACCCCACGGAATCCGATTCAACGATCCGGAAGAACGGTGAAGGGTTCTTACTGAAATTCGATGACCGGCGATCAATACGCGGATCTCGGGCTCCCGAACAGAGTTTTATCCATCCGGAAATCGCAATTTGACGGTTAACGATCTCGCCTGCTTCTTGGCAGAGTTTCATCTGCCGCTTGGCGCAAATACCAAGATCGCTTTCGAAACCGTTTATTACCGGATGATGATCTGAGAATCAGACGAAAGGATTCCGAAAAGGTCAGCAGCATCCTGCTCGATCAGACGAATGCAACCACGGCTATCCGCGACGTTCGCCACCGAATGGATACAGGTTTGCTCGTCCAAGCCAAACCAATACATGCCATAAGGATTGGAACTATCATTGACGGCAAACGATTGACCCACCGAATCCCGATAGACTCGGCCTTGATCAGACTTGGACATGACCGAGAAGACACCACGACGGATTGATCGCGCATCTTCTCCCATATCGACTGAGAACCGTCCCGCATAGAGATCACCCAGATAAAGTGTCAACTCGCCAGTCTTTATATTGACCTCAGCGTCGAAGGGACCTGGAATTGCCTTTAACTGAGTTCCTGGTGGCAGCACATCCGGATTTTCAATCGCCGATTGATTGACCCGGTATACTAACTCGGCCGGAACTTTCCAACGATCGGCGATTGAGAACAGCGTGTCATCTGGGCGGACCACGTAAGATTCGTCAGCCAAATGGTTCTCAGTTGAATAGATGACTTTGAATGCCAGCGAGTCCAACCAAGGCAAAATCTCATCGCGGCGCTTAGACAATGGGTGGCTACGGTGAAATTCAGATAATATCCTCAGCGCTCCATGAAAATCTTGCGATTCGACCAGGCGATTGATTTTATCCCAGTCGAGCTGGTTGGTGTTTGACAATTTGGCCGACGGATCATTGCCGTTATCTGCTTCATCATTTGAAGTGTTGCTTGCATTGGAAGTGG
>JBGTDM010000296.1:0-7551 GCA_041748315.1 Pirellulaceae bacterium | reverse complement strand
AGAAAATCGTAAGAGATCAACTTGCGCAACTCCTCACTTTGTCTTTTCCATTCGTTAATTGTTTGATCAAAGTGAGCTCGAGTGACGCGCTCTTGAGCGTCGGCCGCATTTGCGAAACTCAGAATTGCAAGAATTCCCAGGCAATAATATCGTTGAACTACAGTTCTCATTGGTGTTTTTCACTACTCTCGCGAACTCAATATTCTCCAGATTGACACAATGACAGAAAGTACCCGGCCCGATTCACTGAATACCTTCCGCTCCCTAAATCTTCGCATAAATTGTAGACTCGTCCAAGGTCTCAGTGGGGCATCGCCAATCTGAATCGTACATCGTAGACTACCTTTTTACGAATACGATAACAGGTTGGTTGTGGCAAAAAGCATTTTTAAGCCTTTGGATTTTGGAATCAGATGGGAAATCGTCAGCACTCGGACAAGTCAATCCCCAAGTTCAATTCAAGTCTACCTGCATCGAATCCAGGCAAATTGCGAATCATTGGCGGAAAATATCGAGGACGGACGATCGAATATTCCGGGGATTTGCGCACCCGTCCGATGAAAGATAACATTCGCGAGGCACTTTTCAACCTGATCGGGGCCTGGATACCTGGCAAATATGTATTCGACTTGTTCGCCGGAACCGGTGCGATCGGGATTGAAGCGTTGAGTCGAGGTGCGATAGGCGCAACCTTCATTGAACGGCATATTCCCACCGCAAAAATCATCCAGCGAAATTTGAACGCATTGGAGATTGAAGAGTCAACTCTGATCGAGTTCAGCGATACATTCTTCTGGTCCCGGCAGTTTTTTCGTCAGGCCCGGTTTCCCAAACAACCGTGGGCCGTTTTCTTTTGTCCTCCCTATGATTTTTACAGTGACCGAAATTCGGAAATGCTTGATCTGATTCAACAGTTTTGCGATCACGCGCCACCAGAGAGTGTGATTGCAGTCGAAGCCGATCAGCGTTTTCCAGAAGACAGCTTACCCTCTCCCGAATTGTGGCGAACTCGTGCTTATTCACCGGCCAAAATCTGCTTGAAACGCGAACCTCTCCATGCTGAATAAAACTGCCGATGGCTTCCGAGACGCGGAAAATGGATCGAACTCTAAACGCGTGGAAACACGAGCCGGCCAGTTCGTTCGCTTTGCTGGGGATCGATCGAGGTCACTTCATACCCGAGCGACACCGACAGCCACACTACGATTGAAGCGAAAATAGGTACAAGAGTTTAAACTGAAGTCTCACGCTGATTGGACACTTTGGCAACTTTGGTTACCGATGCCAGATTCGAGCGACCTCTCGAACTTTTCCTTTCGAATGGTTATGGCCGTTAGAAAGTCAACGTCGTTCCCGACCAGAGATACCACCGCCCCTTATTTTTTCGAATGAGAGTTACATAACGTGGTCGCACGGTTTGAACGCCGTTGTTGTCAAACAACCGCACCGTCACGACGGCCCGCTCTTCACGCTCGGTCGACGTGCTTCGCTCGACCCCGTCACCAATGAAACGTTCCAGGTCCCGATCGACGTTGCCTCTGGTTGTTTTGACGTCGCGAACATTCGTCGGCTCGGCATGGCAATGAAAACTTTCTAATCCCTTTTGTTGCAACTCCCAGTTGTATCGAAGGCTTTGTAACTGCCCTCCATGGGAAATTTGTAGAAAAGCATCTATTTCCTTCCAAGTCGATGCCAGTTCGACTTCAGATTGGCCGAATAAAGTGCGGATGGCTGGTGTCTTGATTCAAACAATTATGGTGGTGCCAAAACCCTTGGTGAAAGCGGGAAAGTTTGCTCCGGGCGGCGTTAGAACGGCCTCATCCCTGCATCATCGATCACGACGGTCAGGGTCTGGCAGCGTCATACGAAAAAATGATGCAGCTTGCCAAAATTGCCAAGGTTTGCCGGGTTTTCAGAACGGCTATCATTTCAGCACCTCTGTTCGTCTATTTCGTCCCCATACCAACAAATTTGCTTGTTTGCCGGGAATTCCAAGGGTTGGAATTGACGATTTAATGATTGAGGTTTTGCGCTGGCGCCAACGGTGTTTTATTCCTACAGCGCCGGCTCGATGCAAAGCTGTGGGCCAGCCTTTCCAAGCTGACGCCGTTTACCTGGTTTGTGCCAATCCGGGAGGATTGGATCAGCCTGGATAGGCTGACGTACATACCTTGCGCTGTAGGATTATGACACAACGATTTTGACGCTATCATCGAGTCCGCCGGCCGCTTCATGTCTCTTGCCCAAAATAATTGATTATGAACCGATCCTCGTATGCATGGTCCCGGCAGGTTCGGACGATCGCGCTTTTTGGAAGCATTGCAGTTGCAACAACCATTTTGATCGACTTGGCAGTCAACGGTGGATCGGGGCGGTGGGCGGCACAATTGCGGCCGCGCGATGTAACCTCTTTGCAACGGCAAGTTTCGCCGACGCCCCAACCCGCGACGCCACAAGGACTGCTTCATTCTGGTTTTGAGACTACGACAGATACGGCTCATTCAGACCCAGGTTCTCGAATGATCGATCGGACAAATACGATTCAGTCAGCACCTGCAATCACCGAGACACTTGCGTCGGTGCCAGATGTGCATTTGCAATTCCTACAGAAATTGTCACCGGATGACTTAGCCAATTGGTCAAACAGGGTACAAGCCGCATATGAATTGACGGAGCAGGGGAGTACTGAAGAAGGGCAACAACAGTTGTGGTTGGTCCTACAGGAAATTGCCGTATGCAAGGCAAAAAACCTCGGGGATCAGCAATATTTGGCCGGTTTTCTGGAAGCCGTAGACATCATCAAGCAGATCGCGCATCGACAGCCGCAGTCAGGTTCATTTCAAAGATCGCAAACTGCGGACCCGATTTCCGAGTCGGAAATTTCAGTGGTTCGACAAGAACAGATCAGGGCCGTTTCACACCTGGCCGAAATCTATCGTCAATTGGAATGCGGTTCGCTGGCACTCTGTTTTCTTGGGAAAATCCAGGCCGGTAACGAACGTGGGTGGGTAGACCGCTGCATTGCTGACGTTTACTTCCAAGCTGCATTGCTTGCCGACGATACGAACTACTATGCCGCGAACGAATATGGTGTATTCCTTGCTCGACATGGCGACTGGTCCAATGCGCGGCATATGTTTCTTGCTTCCAATCAGATTCAACCCAATCAGCACGCCACACAAAATCTTAACACGATGGCATCCCACCCCGCAGTGAGTGACGAGGAATCAGCCACGCCAACATTGCGTGAGGCAATACGGAACGCCCAGCAATCGGCAACCAATATTTTCCGATAGTCTTTAGGCGTTTTGTTAGCTTGAGCTGGGTTCGGCTATTTTATGGGGTCGTAGACTCCAATCCGCGATTACAATGAAGGTGTTAAATCCTCTTGTTTGAATCAGGCATTGTCAAATCGCCTCGATCTATACTTCTTGTATTCATTTCCGAATCGTCTCGTTGTCTCACATTACGCTCGAAATCTCTACGCCAGCTCGAATTCATGAAAACGGTGCTCACAGTTATCGGGACTCGACCCGAAGCGATCAAACTCTGCCCAGTGATATTGGAACTCGCAGGTCGAGTGGACGAATTCAAATCACTGGTTTGTCTCACGGGTCAGCACCGGCAAATGCTCGATCAGGTGATGGAAACGTTTCAGATCAAGGCAGATTTTGATTTGAACATTATGGCGCCTGGGCAATCGCTGGCTCAAATCACGTCGCGAGCCACACAAGGTCTCGACGACGTCATGCAACAGGCAAATCCTGATATTGTGCTTGTTCAAGGTGACACAACCACGGCATTTTGTGGGGCATTGACTGGATTCTATCGAAAAGTGACCGTGGGACATGTCGAAGCCGGTTTACGTACAGGCGATAAGCGGGCCCCTTTTCCAGAGGAGGTCAATCGCTGCTTGATCAGTCAATTGGCCGATTGGCACTTTGCGCCGACTGAGTATTCCCGCCAAGCGTTGTTGCGCGAAGATATTAGTCCCAATCGAATCCTGGTCACCGGAAATACGGTGATTGATGCATTATTGTGGACGCGTGATCGAGTGGAGACGCAAGCTCCGGATCTCCCGACCGGTTTGATTGAATGGATGGCGGACTCACCCATCGTATTGATTACTGGCCATCGTCGCGAGAGTTTTGGTGATGGTTTCGATAATATATGCAATGCGATTCGGCAAGTTGCCGACAAGAATCCAGCCGTCAAGTTCGTCTATCCCGTGCACCTCAACCCAAACGTTCGCGAGCCCGTCTATCGTATTCTAGGCGAGCATTCGCAAATTCGTTTGCTTGAACCTCTCGGCTATCAGAGCTTTGTGTGGTTGATGAATCGAGCCATGGTCGTATTGACGGATTCCGGAGGAGTCCAGGAAGAGGCACCCTCCTTGGGCAAGCCGGTGTTGGTCATGCGCGAGACCACCGAACGTCCTGAGGGAATCGCTGCCGGAAACGCACGATTGGTTGGCGTCGACCAACAAGCCATTGCACAGCAATTGAATCACTTACTCGATGACTCGTCGGCACGTCAAGCGATGGCCGCGATTCGAAACCCATACGGCGACGGTACTGCGTCCAAACAAATTGTCGATGCGATTGCCTGAATTGGACAGGCAGCAGGGACCGATTCGCTTTGGTCGATCAAACGATCCTGAACGATCTTTCCTTCAAATTGAGACCTGTTTATTGTTCGTTTGCTACTTCGTGTGGATCCGTCCAGCTTCCCTCGTTCCAAAACTGTTCCACAATGGCATTTCGTTTCATGGTAATTCGGATTGCGCCGTGAAGCCCGGTATGTCGCAGCGGGACCCCACGCTGATCAAGCATGGTTGAAGTCTCGAGGTTGACATCAGTTGACTTGCCACTTACGACAAACAGGTCGGGTTGGCACCAATCGACAATTTTTTCTGGATAGCTGAAACGACTGCCATGATGAGGCGCCATCACAACGTCATAATGGCGCGGTGGTTGTTCGAGAATCATCTCCAAACCGGGACCACTCAAATCGCCCGGAAGCCAAACCGTGAACTGGCCAAACTGGACCTCCAACACAATACTGTTTGAGTTGTCGTCGCCACCGGTTCCCAATTCCGGCGGATTTTGAACTACGACGTTGACAGAATCGTCAATTCGTATCCTGTTCCCCTTTGAAACGACATCAATCGCGATATTGTTCCGACGTACTTGATCGAGCAACTCCCGAAAGTATTGGACCTCATCTGGACTGGCCATCGGCGGAGAAATAACAACTTGCCCGATGGAAAATCTTTTGAGTAAACCGGGTAATCCGTTGTAGTGATCGACGTCAGTATGGGAAAGCACAATCATGTCGATATGATGAATCTGTTCGTGCCATAATACTCCGCTGATACTGTGTGTCGCTCGCAATGAGGAAGTAAAGCTCCCGCAATCATAAAGAACATTTCGACCATTAGGGAATTGTAACAGGACGCTTGTGCCATGCCCGACATCGACAAATGTACAAACCAGACCTTGGCGATCAGACGTGTGTTGCCAATGCTGAATTCTGGGCAATACCACCAAGCCGCTGATCCAGACCACAAGAAGTGTCCAACACCAACGCCGAGGGAGACGAGTTGGTGGAAAAAACACAAAGAGAAACAAGCCACCGTAAAATGTAATGACGGCCAGAATATTGGGGCCGGCCGTCCAATAATGCCCACCTGGTATCGACTCAGCAAATGAGACCATGCTTTCCACGGCAAGCAGTGACAGGTCGCATCCGATTCCAAATATCGTGGCGAGTGGTGACACGAACGGTCCCAACATCATGACAGCAAAACCGCAGAGCAAGCCAGTCGTTAATGGCGGAATCAACAATGGGTTGATGACCAACGCAATTGGCGCAACAATATTAAATCGCTCGGCAACCAGAGGTAGGGCAATCCCCCACACCACCGCTGAAACACAGACCGCCAACCGGCATCGTTCATATATGGCTCGCAGGCTACGCTGAAAAATGGGGCGAGTTCGCTCGATCAAGCGATCGAGTGGGTCTTGCGTTGGCGGCTTCACGAAGTACGGATAAAAATGAGCCAAAGTTGCAACGGCCAAAAACGAAAGCTGAGCGCCAACATTCATTAATTCAGTAGGATTGATCAGCAGCACAATCAACGCAGCGCCGCCAAGCGAATTGAACGAGAGATTAGCGCGTCCAAACCACTTCGACAAACAGACCACCGTGATCAAAATGCTGGCTCGAACGACAGGTGTCCGAAACTCGACCAGCCATGCATAACAAACCACAAACAGAATCGTGGCCAACAGGCAATACTTGCGGGGAACACAACCCAAACGACTGAGGAAAAAGAATCCCCCTGCGAGAATTCCGACATGCAATCCCGAAATCGCCAGCAAATGGATCGTGCCACTGACGAGATAAGACTCCTGTTGCACGCGATCTAATTGCTCGCGATTTCCCAATAAAATTGCCGATGCCAGTGGAGCCCGCTGCGGGCCAACAAACTCCAGAATAATTCGGTCAAGTGTGGAACGCAAGGTCGCCAATCGACCGATCAACGATTGCGGTGACGAGATAACCTCAACCGCATCAGGTAACGAAGCCGTCATCCGTGCCAACTTTCGGTCAGTACGCGCATGCTTGTTGAAATCAAACTCACCCGGATTCGTGGGTGTTTTGAATTCGGAAAGTCGACCGTAGATTCTGACTTGAGTTCCTGACGTCAAACCCGATACATGTCCGATCACCAGACAATCGACCTGGCCTGAAACTTCAATCCAGCGACGAGCCTGGCAAATACGAGAAGCCCTCAGAATGAGCCGTGTCGTTTCTCTCCGAGGAATCGGATCAAATACCGAACTGATGGGTGCAGAGGATAGATCGGGCTCTCGACAAATGGTCCCTTCAATGCACGCAGGTTGTGGTTCAGACTGGGCAAAGAATCCGATGTCATTAACCCCGTAGTAATTCCACCAATAGTGATGCCACCCCGCCGCTAATATCGTGGTAGCTATCAACAGCGCAACTCCAGAGATTCGGAGCTTGTTGCACTTGAAACAAATGCCCCAGACGACAATCGCTGCAACAAAACAAATGAGGATCAACGCTGGACTTAAATGTGAAAAGCGGTCGATGAGTATTCCAACCGCCATCGCGCTCACCATTAACAATAGTGGCTGATAACTCGGAATTCGTTTGAGATTTGTCGCGTCGACTGTAAATTCGCGAGCGGGCATCGAAACCGTATTCAGTCAGGCGTTGGGCAAGTCCCAACCATTTTGAATTAATATTAGGGAACCATTGACCGACCGTTATCATGATACAAATCGAAGCATTTGCATAGCACGGCTCGGAGAATGAAATTGTACCGATTTCTGTTTATGCCTGTATGACAAAAGCGCACCCAGTAATCGCAAGGTTAGAGTAGACATTTCTCACCGCCAATCGCAGACGATTTGGAAACGTCTTCGGTGATCAGTCCTCGGAGTCCCGGTCCGATCCGTACAGCTTCACACCATCATTACATTGGCCTATAGCAAATCCAGCCGCGCGAAGCGAAATCGA
>JBGTDM010000295.1:0-7440 GCA_041748315.1 Pirellulaceae bacterium | reverse complement strand
CCCGTTCCAGGCGTACTTGCGAATCCAAATCGGTTGTGACAAGTTTTGCACCTACTGCGTTGTTCCAAACACGCGTGGACCGGAACAAGGGAGACCTCCTCAGCAAATTGTCGACGAGGCCAGAGTGCTCGCAGATCAAGGCTGCAAAGAAATCACGTTGTTGGGACAAACCGTCAACAGCTATGCTTACAGTCAAGCGGGACAGATCACTCGCTTGGCGGATTTATTAATCATGTTGCATCCCATCGAAGGCATTGAGCGAATCAAGTTTGTCACAAATTATCCCAAAGATATGACGGTGCATTTGTTGCGGACCGTGCGCGACCTGCCCAAGGTCTCCCCCTACTTACACGTGCCGTTACAGAGTGGAAGTAACGAGGTTCTTAAGCGCATGAAACGCGGCTATACGGTGGAAGACTATCGCGCCATGATGACACGTATTCGTGAACACTTGCCTGAAGCGGCCATCAGTAGCGATTTTATTGTGGGATTTTGTGGCGAAACTGAACATGAGTTTCAAGAGTCGATCGAATTGATGCGCGAGTGCCAGTTCAAAAATAGTTTCATTTTTAAATATAGTGCGCGCGCCGGAACGAAAGCCTTTGACCGAATGTCGGATGATGTTCCCTACGAGGTCAAACAACGCCGCAACAATGAACTCTTGGCTGTCCAAAATCAAATCAGCTTGGAATCCAACCTCCCCTTTGTCGGTCGTGAGGTTCACGTTCTAGTTGAAGGTCCCAGTAAGCGCGCCGAACAGAATCGGACTGGCTCTGGCAATAACGGAACCAATGCGCAAGCCGCTGTGGGCGTCATGTCCAATCCGTCGCTGCGCCAATCAAACCAACAACGTGTTTCATCCGAATCCGGCGGCTTTGCCAATCACTTGGTTCCAGCCGTGGAGAGCGGCTTGCACGCCACGCGAAATCCGATTCGAGATGATTCAACCCAAACGTCCTTATCGACCAGCCGTTCAGGTCAAGGCGACCTCGTGCAACTCACCGGCCGAACCCACGATGATCGCATTGTGGTGTTCCAGGGAAATTCACGGCTTATTGGAGAAATCATGCCGATCGGAATCTATGAAGCGACACCGTTTACCCTGTTGGGAACGGTTATCACAAAGGAAGTTGCCGGGTCGGCCTTGGTGCAACTCCGTTCCTGAACCGTCGCTCGTGGCTTCAGGGTGTCGAGGCTAAATGGACAGCCGAGTGAAGCGTGCGGATACGATGGTCCAGGAAGAGCAGCAATACACCAAACCAAATGATGCTGAATTGAATCGAGGTCACTTGAGCAATCGCGGTGAACGCCCCTGCCAGCAATCCGAACCCGACCGCGGCAGCAGCCAGTGGGCGGGCTTGCTCTGAACGAATTCCAAGTGGAAGCAGCAGTGCGATCGGAAGCCACAATATCGTCAGATCGTAAAAGTAGAAGTGGGGGCTGACCAAGATCGTCACGATGATCATGGCGGAATACTGAAATACAAATCGATCGCTCTGAGTTAACAGCGGCCCACGAAACATACGCCAAAGCCAGACCATGCAAACCAAGCAGCTCAAGCCAGCCAGCAGTTTGGAGACAGGCATTTGCGACTCGCCCAGCAAACCGCCATAGAAACTCCAAAGGCTGTGAGCTAAGTCAAAACGATAGCCGTTATGGCGTACAAAGTCACCTGCTCCCGCTAAGACCTGAATGTAGTCGAAACACAAATCAAGACCGGCCAGCAAACATAGGACCCACCCTAGGGCAACCGACGTCGTCGCGCCGCATACAAACTTCCATTCTCGTTTCATCAACATGACAAGCAACATCACAATCAGTAATTGTGGTTTGAATGCGATGACGCCGAAACAAACGCCTGCAAGATACGTCTTGCGATGGTGTAACAACAAATAGGTCGCGGTAAAAACCAACAGGAGCACGGTTGACTTGTGTCCGATTCCCAAACTGTACAGCAAGGGACTAAACAACAACGTCGCCAGCGGGAGCCAGGGGAACAAGCAGCGTGTCGGCGGATAGAATTGATAGAGCAAAGCAAATGTCGCAACTAGACAACTGATTGAAATCAATAACCAGATCACGGAAGCGGTCCGGTAATCGAAGTTAGTGAAGGGACTTAACAGATAGTAATAACCCGGTGGATAGACGGGTGGATAGTACAGTTCGTTCGGCCACGTGAACCCGGTAAGCTCCGGACGGTGTTGCAGCGACTTAAAGAACGCACCGTCGTACAACTTTTCGCGCTCGGCTGAAATCACGATATTCCCACCGATCCATTCCTGAAGGAAGTCGCCTCCAAAAGGGGACGATCGGTGTTCATGGGTCGTAGGCAAAAAATTTGGTGAAGTCCATAGGACGATTAACGCCAGCACAACCGGAACCAGTAGTGTGACACCCAGAGGAGTGAACCATCGCCCAGAAGGCGAATTCACGGTCAAAATTGCGGATTGTTCGATCATGAGCTTGCTATTGACGGAACCTCAAGCAAAATCTAGGTCGTAAATCGTCGATCGGCCGAAGTTTTCCAATGAGTTTGATTTGGATGTCGGCAATATCCCACGGTAAATTGTGCAGTTCCACGCGCCGGGCTCTCGTTGCATCGAATGGATCAAACAAATCAAGGGATTGATGAATCATTTTCCAGTCAAAAAGCAATTCGATGCTGCGATCCAATTTTCCCGAATACGAAGTTTCTGATACAATGTCTAATAGCAATATCTGATTTCTGACAACGCACGATTCCCCAATTGATTCCGATCGACGATGAATTTTTCTCGAGTTTTGTTTTTTCGGCTGGTTCATCTCGCTGTAGGCGGTTTATTCGTTTCGAGCCCATTGGTTTTGGCTCAAGAGAGTCCGATCGATTTCGTACGAGATGTACGCCCCGTATTATCGGAGAACTGCTTCCGCTGTCATGGCCCGGACAAAGCGACGCGCGAGACGGAACTGAGGTTTGATGATGAGGAATCGGCAAAGGGCGATCTCGGGGGGTACAACGCAATCGTGCCCGGGGATCCTGATGCCAGCGAGTTGATCGAGCGAATCTTCAGTGATGACGAGTACTCGATCATGCCACCGATCGATTCGCATCTGTCGTTAACGGAACAGGAAAAGGAGACGCTACGTCTTTGGATCGAGCAGGGAGCCGTATGGGCGGAGCATTGGGCGTTCGTCAAGCCAGTTCAACACCGACCATCACTCGCCGATGACTCAGTCGAGGACGAGGGTGAGGTCAATCGGTCAGAAAAATGGATCGATCATTTCATTATCGATCGTCTTGCACGGGACGGTTTTCGTCCGAATCCGGAAGCCGACCTCGTGACATTGGTGAGACGGTTGCATTTCGACCTGACCGGCCTCCCACCGTTTCCCGAGCAAGTGACTGAGGTCGTCGATGGCAGGAAATCTCTCGATCAGCTCGTCGACGAGCTTCTCGCAAGCCCACATTATGGCGAACGCATGGCCACGTTCTGGTTTGACTTAGTTCGATTCGCCGACACCGTCGGCTACCACGGTGATCAAGATCATAATATCACTCCGTACCGGGACTATGTGATCGACGCGTTCAATGAAAATATGCCATTTGACCGGTTCAGTCGCGAACAATTGGCCGGCGATCTTATTGAAGGGAGTTCAATGGATCAACAGATAGCCTCGGGATATAACCGCTTGCTACAGACTTCGCACGAAGGGGGCGTGCAGCCGCAGGAATACCTGACCATCTATGCGGCAGATCGAGTCCGCAATGTTTCCGAGGTCTGGATGGGTGCAACCATCGGCTGTGCTCAATGTCATGATCACAAGTTCGATCCCTACACGCTTAAAGATTTTTACGCGTTAGCGGCATTTTTTGCTGATATCGATGAGGCGGAGCACTTCGCGAAAGGGACCAACTCGATCCCCACGAATCGGCCACCAGAAATCGAAGTGCTTACAAAACGCGATCGAACACGGTTGGTTGAACTTCAAAATGAATTACAACAACTACAAAATCTTAGCCCAGACAACGCAGATCACGATAGCGACCGTTTAGCGGATTTGGAACAGAAAATTGCTGAAGTCCAAGCTCGTAATCAAAAGACGATGATTACGGTCGCTTTGTCAGAACCACGTACAACGCGGATTTTGGCGAGAGGCAATTGGATGGATGAAAGCGGCGAAGTTGTCTTGCCCGCTGTTCCAGAGTTTTTGCCGCCAATTCATCGACCGGACAACAAGCGGGCAACGCGGTTGGATCTGGCCAATTATCTGGTTGATACCGAACAGGGGCATGGATTGTTTACCGCTCGAGTGTTCGTCAATCGAGTGTGGGCAATATTTTTTGGACGTGGACTTAGCCCATCTCTCGATGATTTCGGTGTTCAGGGTGAGCCTCCTGTTTATCCCGAGTTACTCGACCAGTTGACAATCGAGTTCGTGCATAGTGGCTGGAACATTAAGGACCTGGTTAAGCAGATTGTCTCGAGCCAAACCTACCGCCAATCGTCAATCGCTTCGCCTGAACAGCGCGATCGCGATCCTGGCAACCGGCTTTTTGCTAGGCAGTCGAGCTTTCGGTTGCCTGCCGAATTTATTCGCGATAATGCCTTGGCAGTCAGCGGCATGTTGATCCGGGAAGTCGGAGGTCCCAGCGTTAAGCCCTATCAGCCCGCAGGATACTACCAACATCTTAACTTTCCGACGCGGACCTACAAACAACATGATGATGATCGACAATGGCGTCGTGGCCTGTATGTTCACTGGCAGCGCCAATTCCTTCATCCGATGCTCTATGCTTTTGATGCACCTCGGCGAGAAGAATGCACGGCGCAACGCAATCGATCGAATACTCCCTCGGCCGCGTTGGTGCTGCTCAACGATCCAACGTTTGTTGAAGCGGCGCGAGCTTTGGCGGTACGAATTATGTTAGAGGCTCACGAGAGCGATCAAGATCGAATTGAGTTCGCTTTTCGGCTGGTGCTCTCTCGGTCACCCGATGATGTTGAACGGAGTGCGATGCTCGATTTGCTTCGAGTTGCCAACGAATCATTTACCGAAAGTCCGGAGGAAGCAGAACAGTTGTTATCGATCGGAAATTGGCAGTGGCCAGAATCGTTGGCTCGCGTTGACCTGGCAAGTTGGACGATGGTCGGGCGAGCGATGTTGAATTTGGCTGAGACGTTCACGAGGGACTAGTGCTTTGTCAATATTAAGAGTTCGGATTGCTGAATTTCAGCCGGAACGCGGTAGCGTCCGGTTTTTACAGCCTGAACTGGGTGCTAGCGCACACCGGCTGACCCTAATCTCTAACCTGGGCAAAGCACTAGCGGGGTTTACTGAATGTCGATCATCAGAAATAGAAGTAACCTAAGACGATAGAGGCTAGCAATGCTTGAATTTAATCAGTTTCTAAACCGTCGGACTTTTCTCGGTCGCGCTGGAATCGGATTCGGAAGCATGGCTTTGGGATCACTTTTGAGCCCCGATTTGTTCGCTGGAAGCAACACCATCCCAGTTGCGATCAATGATCGCGGTTTGCCCCATTTTCAACCTCGCATCAAGCGGGTCATATTTCTTTGTATGGCTGGCGGACCCTCTCATCTGGAATCTTTTGACTACAAGCCGACCTTGGACAAATATCATGATCGGCCGATGCCAAGCGAATTCACTGTCGGTCAACCCCTCGCACAGTTGCAAGGCCAAGAGTTGAAGGTCCAGGGAACGCTCACCCGATTCAAACAATATGGTCAGAATGATCAGTGGGTCAGTGATTTTCTTCCTTGGACCGCAAAAATGATCGATGATTTGTGTGTCGTCAAATCGATGGTCACTGAGCAGATTAACCATGATCCGGCACACACGTTCATGAATACAGGGGCTGCGATCAACGGTCGCCCTTCCATGGGCTCGTGGATTACCTATGGATTGGGAAGCGAGACCGACGATTTACCTGGATTCGTCGTATTGACCAGCCAGGGAGGGCGCAGCCCGCAGCCAATTGCTTCTCGCCAGTGGTCGGCGGGATTCCTGCCCAGCGAGTTTCAAGGGGTGGAATTCCATTCAACCGGTGATCCAGTTCATTACGTTCGATCGCCTGAGGGCGTTTCGCGCACCCAACAGCAAAAATTGATCGACGCAATCGAACAACTTGATCATCATCGGAATCGCCGATTGTTAGACCCCGAAATTTCGGCGCGTATCGCAGCTTATGAGTTGGCGTTCCGTATGCAGACCTCGGTTCCTGACTTGACTAACTTTAATGACGAATCTCAAGCGACACTGGACATGTACGGTGCAACGCCGGGCGACGGAAGCTACGCCTCCAACTGCCTGCTCGCACGACGCTTGGCCGAGCGAGGTGTGCGATTCATCCAGTTGTATCATCGTGGTTGGGACCACCACGACGATTTAGAAATTCATATGACGAAATGTTGTGAATTGACGGACAAACCAACCTGGGCGTTGATTCAAGACCTCAAGCAACGAGGTATGCTCGATGACACCTTAGTTATCTGGGGAGGCGAATTTGGCCGTACACCCATGTATCAAGGTAAGGGGCGCCAACCAGGGCGCGACCACCATATCAAAGGGTTTTCCATGTGGATGGCGGGGGGACCAATCCGAGGTGGAATCAGCCACGGAGCAACTGATGAATTCGGCTACCACGCCGTCGAGGATATCGTGCACGTGCGAGACTTACACGCGACAATGCTCCACTTACTGGGAGTCGATCACGAAAAATTCACCTTTCAACATCAGGGCCTGAACATGAAATTGACTGGTGTGGAGCCGGCTCGAGTAATCAAGAATGTTCTGACTTAAGGGTAATCGCGAAGTCATTGGCCCGTTGGCTTAATTGCCCCAAAGCGAAAAACAAGATCATGGGTAGGTGAAGAGTTCGAGGGGCATGGCATCGACGACAACTCAATCACGCGATTGTGCCTGCTCAACATTGGTTCCTTGGAACATTTAACTTGTCCCGTTGCTTGCGCGGCACGTAACTGGCATACAGCGATCATTAATTCAATGGCAGTGTAAATGAATAAAGGACTCCTTCGTGTTGCGATCTTTAGTCTTGTCGCATCGAGCTATGTTCTCTGGATTGATTCGGTCGTCGGTTTTGCGCCGCAATCGCTATCGAGACATGTTAACACAGAGCCATCGAATGAAATCGATTTCGACTTGTCCAGCGTTTACGCAGAAATTGTCGATACCGTTGAAAATAGCTTCTTCGATCGCAACTTCGATATCGCAGCTTGGCGCGATTGCGCTGCAAGGATTCAAAAGTCGGCTCTACAGGCGACGACCCGAGATGAATTTTCCGTTGCAGTCAATCAACTGTTGCAAATGCTGAAAACGTCGCACACGGCTTACTTTCCCAGATCCAACCCCAAGCGATATCAGTTGTTAGGCATTTTTCATCAACTCTTTCCTGAGGATTCTGACGATCTTTTTATGTAC